>CAZBQK010000006.1:0-54122 GCA_964493975.1 uncultured Dehalococcoidales bacterium
AAGCGGCGTGCTCGTCGGAAATGGTGCCATTGGCGAGGTCATTGGTGGCAGCCGAGGGGTAGGGGATGGCACATGTGACGGACCGTGCAACTTGATCAGTGGCAATGGCGCGAGCGGCATTACTGTCACCGACTTGGGCACAGCCAACAACTCCGTGGTAGGTAATTACATCGGCGTCAACCTCAGTGGAACGAGCCCTCTGCCCAATAGCGGCGATGGCGTGATGGTGTTATCGAGCGCTAGCGGCAATACAGTTGGTGGAACCCGCGCCGCGGCGGATTCGGCGTGTGGTGGCTCCTGCAACTTGATATCCGGAAATGGCGGAAATGGCATCCACATTAGCGATGCCGGAACCATGAACAACACCGTCGCAGGCAACTTCGTCGGTGTCGCCGCAAATGGGCAGGCCGCGTTGGCCAACTCCAGCAACGGTGTCGCCGTGACAAGTGGCGCTACGGCCACCACGATCGGCGGCGTCCGCGTCGTTGGAAGCGCGATGTGCGACAGTGCGTGCAATTTAATTAGCGGTAACAAATCGAATGGTATTGGCATCGACGGGGCAAATACGAGCGGCAACACCGTCGCAGGTAACTTTATTGGCATGGCGGTCGGCGGAACGGTCATTCTTGGGAACGGCTCTAGCGGCGTCGCCGTGACCGGAACGTCATCCAAGAACACGATCGGCGGCGTGCGTTCGGCAAATGACTTGTCGTGCGATGGCCCTTGCAACTTGATCGGTGGTAACAAGGCTAGCGGCGTGTCCATCAGCGACGCGGGAACGAGCACCAACGTCGTCGAGGGCAACTTCATCGGCACCGGGATCTCAGGGACGAGTACCGCACCGAACTCCCTCGACGGAGTCCTGCTAGCGGCACAATCGAACACCGTCGGCGGCATTCGCACCACAAGTGATGTCGCCTGCGACGGACCATGCAACCTCATCAGCGGAAACACAGGAAACGGGGTCGAAATCTCTAGCTCCAGCGGCCTGACCAACGTGGTGCAGGGGAATTTTGTCGGGGCGGCCATCGACGGTGTCACCGCGCTCCCGAATAGCATAGGCGTGCTCCTTGACAACGGAGCCGTGAGCGACATCATTGGCGGCCAGCGCGCGGATGTTAGCTGCGACGGCCCGTGCAACCTCATTAGCGGCAACCGTTCAGACGGGGTCCTCATAAAGACCGGTGCGAACTCCATGAAAATTCAAGGAAACTACATTGGCGCGAACTTCACGGGCAAAGGGGTTCTAAGCAACGGTGGCACCGGCGTGCGCCTTCTCGCCCTGGCTAACCTGAGCACCATTGGCGGAGTGCACGCTACTGGCCACGATATTTGTGACGGATTTTGTAACGTGATCGGCGGCAACGTAAGCGCCGGTGTCGAAGTATCCGGCCAGGTGACCGGAACTTTGATCCAGGGTAACTACGTCGGGACGTCCCTTGATGGGGTGGCTGCTCTACCAAATGGCACTGGATTATTAGTTCACAACGGCGCGACATCGACCACTATCGGAGGTAAACGAATAGCGGGCGATCGGCTGTGCGACGGTCCCTGTAATCTGATCGGCGGCAATCTTGGAGACGGCATCGATGTCACCGGCGCAACGACCGCCTCCAATTCAATCCAGGGGAATTTCATCGGGGTCAATGTGACGATGGCCGGCTTGCCGAACAGTGGTGATGGCGTGCACGTTACGAATGGAGCCTCCACAACGGTAATCGGCGGTCCCGAGACCGCCGCGATCTGCGACAAGTCCTGCAACGTCATTTCCTCTAATGGAGGGAACGGGGTAACGGTTGGTTTCTCTCCTGGCGACACCGCGGCGGTTGGCAATAAAATCGATTCGAACGCGATCTACGCCAATAGCAAGCTAGGAATCGATCTCGGCAACGATGGTGTCACCGCAAACCATTCGACTAGTCCTTCGGTGGGACCAGACCACTTTCAGAATTTTCCGGTGCTGACAAGCGTCGTAAGTGGGAGCACGTCGACGAAGGTGGTCGGTACCCTCTCAAGTGTTCCCCTGCACTCGTACCAGTTGAACGTGTTTGCAAACGATAGCTGCTCTCCGTCGGGCCATGGCCAGGGGCAGATCTTCCTGGGGAAGATCAAGGTTTTGACGGACAGCACCGGGGCGAGTACTTTCAGGACGACATTACGAAGCGGCACTTTGCCCGGTCAAAGCATCTCAGCCACCGCTATTGATACCACGGTGGGTGCAACCTACGGAGATACGTCTGAGTTCTCTGCTTGCTTTGTCGCTGCCGCGAGCTCCGACCCCGCCGGTCTAACTGCTTCGCCCGAGCCGGTCACGGTCGGGCAGCCGGACCTGGCGCTAATGCAGGAGTAGTCGCGTCGGACCGAAACTGAGTCCGATACAGATCGGCGTACAGGCCACCAAGCGCCACCAGCTCGGCGTGAGTACCGTGCTCGACCAGTTGTCCCCGATCCATCACGAGGATGACGTTGGCCGCCAGGATGGTGCTCAGTCGATGGGCGATGACCAGGCTCGTGCGACCGCGCATGACTGTCTCCAGCGCCGACTGGATCAAAGCCTCCGCCTGCGAATCGAGGTGCGAGGTCGCCTCGTCCAAGACGAGAATTCGCGGGTTCTTCAGAATGACTCGAGCGATCGCCACCCGCTGTTTCTCACCACCAGACAAACGGTAGCCGCGCTCGCCAACAATCGTGTCGTATCCTCGCGGCAATCCCCGAATGAAGTCGTCGATGTTCGCGGCGCGGCACGCCGCTTCGATCTCCGCTTGACTCGCGCCGGTTCGGGCATACAGAAGGTTCGCCCGGATCGAATCGTGAAACAGGTACGATTCCTGAGTTACCGTGCCAATCTGCTCGCTGATCGATTGGAGGGTGACGTCGCGAAGATCGAGCCCGTCGATCAGGATCCGACCCCGGGTCGGGTCGTAGAGCCGGGGAAGGAGATAGGTCATCGTCGTCTTACCGGCCCCGCTTGGTCCCACCAGCGCTGCAACCTGACCGGGCTTCACCTCGAAACTGACTCCCTCGATCGCCCAGTGGCGCGCCTGGCTGACCGTCGATTTCCCATTTGTCCCGGGTTCGGCGCTCGCCGCGAGGACGTCGTCCCCTTCGGAAAGAGCACGCTCGCTGATTCGTTGCGATCTCCGTTCGACGGGACGGAGTGTCGCCAAAGGCCCGGAATTGGTGCCTTCCGCGTTATACGTGAACCAAACGTCGTCAAACGTGACCCGACCTTCGACCCGACTCAGGGACACCGCGTCGGGACGCTCGGCGATTTCGATTGGTAAGTCGAGGACTTCGAAAACGCGCTCGAAGCTCACCATCGACGTGGCAAAGTCCACCCGAGCGTTCGTCAACGCGGAAAGAGGGCCGTACAGCTGGGAGAGATACGCCGCGAACGCGACGATTGTTCCAATCGAGAACTCGTTCCGCAAAACCAGCTGGCCCCCGATCCAAAAGACGAGCGCCGTGCCGATCGTACCGGCCATTGCAAGGGCGAAAAAGAGCCAGCGGCCGATCAGCGCCTGGCGGATTCCAAGATCGCGAACTGCCGCCGCTCGGCGCGAGAAGCGTTCCGTTTCCAATAGCCCCCGGCCGAACAGCTTTACCAGTAGCGCGCCGCTGACGTTGAGCGTCTCGTTCATTAGCGCATTCATCTCGGCGTTGCGCTCGAGCTGCTCGCGAGCCGTCTTTCGCAGGATCCCGGCGACACTTCGCCCGGGCAAGATAAACAGCGGCAGAATAGCGATCGAGATCAAAGTGAGACGCCACTCGAGGGCAATCATTATTCCTAGCGTCGACGCCAGGGCCACGACGTTCGAGATAATGCTGGTGAACGTGGAGGTCACCGCCTGTTGGGCGCCGACCACATCGTTATTCAGGCGAGACATCAATTCGCCGGTTTTCGTCGAGGTGAAGAATCGCAGCGACATTCGCTGCATGTGGGCGTAGAGGGCTCGGCGCAGATCGTAGATGATTCCTTCGCCAATGCGCACGCTCAGGTATCGCTGAAGGACCGAGGCAAGGCCACTGACGAGCGGAACGGCCACCATCCCCAGGGCAAGCAGATTGAGCCGTCCAAAATCGCGCTCCGGTAGGGCGTGGTCGATTAGCTCCCGATAAATCAGGGGTGGAATCAGGCCGAGGGCGCTTCCGACGAGTATCGAAAGGAGCATGACCAGGATCCGGTATCGATAAGGCCAGCCGTACGAGGCAACCCGCCGCAACAGAGGGCGACTGATCTCGACCTTGCCAGGACTTTCGTCGAAGTGGACCATTCGCCCGAAACCCGGATAACCACCGCCTGCAATCATTCAAACCGTCCCTTTACCTATGCTCATCATAACAGCAGGCCAGCGATTGGAGACCTGGCCATTCGGGGAGGCCGCCCGCCGTAGTAGACTTGGTACGTGGAAAATGTTTTTCGTTCGGTGATTCCGGATCTCGTCGCAAAGGCGATGTCGCGGTTTCGCGTTCCGGGTATCGTGGTGTCGGCAGTCGGTCCGAACGGCTCGGTCTATAGGCACACGGCCGGAACCGATGCCAGGGGGCAACCGCTCGGCGACGATTCGATCTTCGCGGTTGCCTCGATCACCAAGCTTGCAACCGCGCTCACTGTCCTACGCTTGGTCGATCAAGGCCGGCTGAAACTCGACGAGCCCCTCGCCTCGATCGTCCCAGAGGCCGCGGCGGCGCAAACGGGCGTGACGGTGCGTCGGCTACTTTGTCATTCGAGTGGTCTTCCGTTCGATCTCGACAATTCGAGCGGCCCAGTACCCACCGGAGATCGGTGGAGCGACCTCGCGAAGCGGTGTCTGCGAGTTCCATTGGTTACGCCACCGGCGACAAGGGTTCAATACAGCAACGTCGGCTATGGGTTACTGGCGGTCATCGTCGAGCGGACTCTTGAGGTCACATTCCAAAGCGCAATGGCCGATCTCGTTCTCCGTCCGTTGGGCATGGAGGCGTACCTGGGACGCGAACCGGACCGACCGACGGTCATCGTCGCGGACGTTCGAGGAAGTCGGGCTCAGACCGAGCACGAACCTTTTAATACCCGGTTTTGGTTCGAGCTCGGCCTGCCGTGGAGCGGGCTGATGGCGACACCGGACGCGACCCTTAGACTCATTGCGGCGTTCGATGAAAAACGATCGTCGCTGATCCGGCCAGAGACGGCGCTCGAAGCAACGCGAAATCAAACGGATGATTTGCCCGGTGGCTTTGCTCCTCCGCTAATCTGGCAGACTGCCTGGTGGGGCCTGGGGCCGGATCTGCGCGATCAAAAGTCTCCTCACTGGACTCCGGCCAACGCTAGCCCGAGGACTTACGGTCATTCCGGCGCGTCGGGCGCAATGGTCTACCACGATCCCTCGCGAGGCGTCTCATGGTCGATTCTAGGTTCCCGAACGGCAGACAACGGTTGGTTGCTACTAGGAGGTCCTATCATTGGGTCGGCTCTACTGGAGGCAGAGGTGTCGACATAACTATCGGGTAACTTAGCAGCCCTTCGCCGGCGGCACGAGACTCTCGTAACCAACCCCCGGATCCCCATCAGTCGTCCTACCGCATCTCCTCCTAAGTCCCTAGCCGTTTCGTCTCAATTGACCCAGGCAAGGAACCGGACTATACCTCACAGTGATCTAAACGTTCCCTAAGCCGCTCCGTTGGAGTGGGACGAATGACCGCGCGAGGACATACATGTTTAATTGGAATAACAATAGTTGGCGACTAGTACGAGCCATCCTGGCGACGGTCTCGATCGGCGCCGGCGCTCTTGGACCCGTAGTCCCTTCTGCGGCGCACGCCGAAGGCGGTCCAGCCGTTTTAGCCCAATACTACGCGTGGTTTGATTCGAGCTCGTGGGGGCCGGGCAAGACCTCGGACGTTCCGCAGCCGCCGTATTCCTCGGCCGACCGGGGAACAATCGATCGACAGGTATCGCAGGCTCAAGCGGCGGGAATCGATGGCTTCGAGCTCGATTGGTGGGGACCAAACAACCCGACCGACTCGAATCTACAAACTCTGCTATCGGTTGCGAGCACGCGCAATTTCAAAGTGACTCTCGTGATGGACCTCAATTCGCCATTTATCCATAACTCGGGCGATCTGGTCAACACGCTTCGGTATGCTACGCGCTATTTCGGAAACGGCGCGTGGTTCCGCCACGACGGGAAGCCGTTCATCGGTTTCTATGGAACGCGAAAGTACGACGTCGCGACCTGGTCGTGGGTGCGAAGTCAGGTGGACCCGGGTCACGCGGCGGAGTGGATTGCCGAGGGCGACATCTTCTCCTATCTCGACGTCTTCGATGGGATCTACCCATATTCGATCGCCTGGTCGCCGGATCCGGCCGGTCAGTTAGCCAGCTATGCCAGTCGTGCGCGAGCCTACCCTGGCAAGCTTTGGGTCGCCACCGTCATGCCGGGTTACAACGACACTCTCCTTGGCCGGTCAAACGGCTTTGCAGTCGATCGCCAAGGTGGTGGTTACTACGGCCGTTTGTGGCAGGGCGCGATTGCCAGTCAGCCAGACCTCGTTTCGATTTCTACCTGGAACGAGTGGCCGGAAGGTAGTCAGATCGAGCCGGCCCAGAGTTACGGAAATACTTACCTCCAGCTGACGAAGCAATACGCCGACGCTTATCGCCGTTCGGCTAGCTCCGTTGGGATGACGACGAAAACCTCGAGCCAGGCGGCGTACTACACTCAGGCTGGCCAGGGCAAGGGCGGCTACTGGATCGTCGACGACGCGCAAGCGGCGTTCGAGTCGAGCTTCGCGGGGCTCGGCGGCGTCGACGCGCTGGGTTATCCATCGTCACAGCGATTCGATCTGGGCGGATTTACCTACCAGACAACCCAGGGTGCGCTTCTGCAGTGGCGACCGGAGTTGGGGAGAGCAGTCCTGGCAAACTCGTTTGAGTGGTTCACCTCCGCTGGCGTCGACGACTGGCTAGAAGCGGTAGCAGGCGTCCCGAAGCCGATTGCCGACGATGGATCGCATGGAAACTGGGATACGGCGAAGAATACGCGACTTGGCTGGCTCACCGACGAGGCGATTCGGGCTGAATTTCTCAGCGCTGGCTCGGTCGACGCGGCAATCGCCCGATTTGGCTTACCTGCCTCGGCTCCCGAGCGGCACGGTCCGTTCATCATTCAGCGCTTCCAGCGAATCGCGTTGCAGCACTGGGTGGACAATGTTCCGGGCATGCCGGCGCCGGGGTCGGTTGTCCGCGTGCTCGCCGGTGACTACCTGAAGCAAGGAGGCCTCATTCCAGCAGCGGCAGCCCAACCCGGCCCGAGGTAATTCCTTCCGGGCAAAACCAAATCGACCTGTACGTGCGGAGCCCCTCATTCGCCGGGTGCTTGCGTCGGCGACAGTTATTGTTTAGAATCGCGGCCGGGTTCGTCGACGAGCCGACAGGAGTCGAGAGGTTAGACCAGATCAGATTCTGACTGGTCCTACAGGCTGGGTAGGGTGAATATCTTTCCAACGAGCGCCTCTTCCGGCGCGGTTGTGCCCGCGTTCTCGCCGATAGAGTCGGTGCCCGGCCCGTTTCGTGTCCTCAAGCTAGCCCCAACCTCATTCTTCGCAGACTACGGCTGCCACGTCCGAATTCTCGAAGAGGCCCTGACTCTCCAGCGTTTGGGATCGGACGTTCGGGTGTGCACCTACCCGGCCGGGCGCGATATCGCCGGAATCACGACAATTCGGTCGATGGGTCTCCCGCGTGGCGGAGAGATTCGGGTGGGCTCGTCCTGGCATAAGCTCTATCTCGACGCGCTGCTCTCGACCTTAAGTTTTCGTAGCGCAGTGTCATATCGCCCGGACATTATTCACGGCCATTTGCATGAAGGCGCTCTCATCGGAGTTCCGGTCGCCCGGGCTCTTCGTCGTCCGCTCGTCTTTGACTTTCAGGGCAGCTTGACTGCCGAGATGCTCGACCATGGCTTCGTTTCCCGTCAGTCTCGTTGGTTCGGCTCGCTACAGTGGATCGAGCGGACAGTAAACCAGCTTGCCAACGTCATTATCACGAGCAGTCTGGCAGCGGCCGATTTGCTGGTTCGTGAGTTTGGTTGTCCTTCATCCAAGATTGTGCCGGTTCCGGACGGGGTCGACACCGAAGTGTTTCGCGCGGTCTGGGACTTCGACGACGTCGAACGCTATCGGATTCGGTCATCTCTGGGTATTCCCCCCGGACGAAAAGTCATTGCCTACCTTGGACTTCTCGCGGAGTATCAGGGAAGCGGAATACTTTTGCGATCGGCCGCGCGAATACTCGAGCGGCGACCGGATGTCCACTTTCTCCTGATGGGCTATCCCGGTGAGGCGCGCTACCGAGCCCTGGCCCAAAACCTGGGAATTGCGAGCGCCGTTACCTTCACCGGACGGGTTCCCTACGAGCGCGCGCCTCGGTATCTGGCCGCCGGTGACGTCGCGGTCGCGCCAAAGTTAGCGTCAACCGAAGCTAATGGGAAACTCTTGAACTACATGGCGCTTGGGCTGCCAACCGTGGCTTTTGACACCGCGGTCAATCGGGACATCCTCGGGTCGGCCGGCGTGTTTGCGCGAATGGGCGACGAGGAGGATCTTGCCAATTGTCTCATTCAAATCCTCGACGACGAATCAGAGAGCGTCGATCGTGGACGGATTTTGAGGAGGCGCGCCGTCGAGTCGTTCTCGTGGTTAAAGGCGGGACGTCAAATTCTCGACATCTATCAGCACGTCAGCCACTGATAGCTGATTGATGAAGCGCCTTTGGACGCCATGGCGGATCCCGTTCATTCGAGGTGAAAAGCCGCGGGAATGCATCTTCTGCCAGAAGGCTCGGGCAACGAGTGACCGGGAAAACTACGTCCTGGCAAGGGGAGCTCGAAGCTTCGTCTTGCTCAACACATATCCGTACACGTCCGGCCACCTGATGGTCGCTCCATACGAACACTCCGCCAACCTAGTCGAGCTCGCGTCCGAAACAACAACCGAAATGTTGGAGCTGACCAAACGGTCGATCAAAGCTCTCACCAAGGCGTACCGAACGGAATCATTCAATGTGGGAATGAATCTCGGCGCGGCGGCCGGAGCGGGTATCGCCGACCATCTTCATTTGCACGTCGTGCCACGGTGGCAAGGCGACAGCAATTTCATGCCAGTTGTTGGTGACACTCGGTTGCTTCCGGAAACGCTAGAGCTGACCTACGACCGGCTCGCGGGTCTCGGATTGAGCTGACGAACTTAAACGCTCGTCGCCCGAATGAGGTCAGCCGTTATTGTGGGGAACAGCGCGGTCGACCGCCTGAACCAGGTCGTCGACGTCAAAGGGTTTCGCCAGGACCGAGGAAATCTGGGGCGTCCGGACGAGGTTCCCGGTGTAGGCCGAGACCACGACAATCGGTATTCGGCAAGTAAGAACGTCCGCAGCCAGCTCGTCGATCAGCGATTGACCATCTCTTCTCGGCATCGCCAGGTCTAACGTGATAACGTCTGGCTTCGCCTGTCGGACAAGGGCTATCGCTGCGTCGGCGTCGCCAGCCGACAAGATTGAGTAGCCGTAGATATTCAGCGTGTCACCGATCAGCTCACGAATGTCCGGTTCATCGTCGACGACGAGAACGGTTCTCATTGCTCCGATCGAGCCTTCTCCACGTCGAGTTCGTTCATTCGATTGGCGAACCAAAGAAACAGCTTGCGCCGAGCGAAGTCGTCGACCCATAGTAATCACGATTTAGCCACTCGGATATTGCAAGGTGCGGCGACCATTCAGATCAAATCTCCGACACTGGTTTCAATGCGAACCGAGGGAACACTGTCGGCGTGAAGCGGTGGCCCACTTCACGATTAGATTCTAATCGTCGGGAACGTTAGAGGCACATTAGAGCAATCAGGATCATCGTTAGAGGTGCGTTGGTTAAATCGACAAGTAGGTACTAAGCGGCGCAACGCAAAGCACACCGACTCATCGCCAATGCGGTCAGGCAGAAATGAGGAAATCGAATCTACCAAACTAATTTGAAGGGTGCCGAAGGGGAGATTTGAACTCCCACGGGCTAATGCCCACTACGCCCTGAACGTAGCGCGTCTGCCGATTCCGCCACTTCGGCCTGGTGGAGCTGAGGGGACTCGAACCCCTGACCTCAACACTGCCAGCGTTGCGCTCTCCCGGTTGAGCTACAGCCCCAAAAAACTAATCGGCTCACAAATCCACGTGGTACCGAACAGAAAGAATTATATCACTGCCCAACGCGCGATGCAACGGGCGTGCCCGCCTGCCTCCATGGCTTTCCTAAATTAAGCAACTAAATCAATTCCCCCGATCCATTAGACAAGTCAACGAAGATTTAAGTATACTTGCGCTCACGGGGTAGGCCACCTGACCCTTTTTGTACTCTACTCTCTTCTTCCATACTCCTCTCGCCGCCGATGAAACACAGCCGCTGTCTGATTCTCGCAATGGCTCCACTCCCCGATGGTGCCTGACGCGAACCCCCGAGACTCGACCATTTGACGAGTGCTACGGAAAAACTGGCCAACACGAGGGGGCCACCATGGCAGATACCTTCGTTATTTTGGTCGTCCAGTTAGCCGTTCTGCTGGCTTCGGCTGCGATTCTCGGACAGATCGCGCAGCGCCTCGGTTTCCCGGCGATCGTTGGGGAACTCCTGGCTGGGATCGTCCTTGGCCCTACTATCCTTGGGACGCTCCTCCCGAGCGGATTCGCAGCGTTGTTCCCGGCCAATCCGACCGTGCAGGAAGTCCGTGGCCAGTTCTTGAAGGTGGGTCTGCTGCTCTTCATCTTCCTCGTCGGTTTAGAGGTCAACCCACAGCTGCTCCGCGAGCGGATTCGAACGATTCTGCCAACCAGCCTTGTCGGTCTAGCCTTCCCATTTATCGTCGGGTTTGGCTCGGTCGTCGCCGTCCCAGGCTTTTGGTACGGTTCGGTTGCCCGGCAATCCCTCACTCTGCCCGTCATGATTGGAGTGGCCCTCTCAGTCTCGGCGCTGCCGGTCATCGCTCGAATCATGACCGATCTTGGCCTCGTGCGAACGGAAATCGGACGGATCATTCTGTCCACCGCGATCATCGACGATCTGGCTGGCTGGCTGGCTTTCGCCTTACTCATGAGCGCCCTTGGGCCAGTTGGTGCGTCGGCAAGCCCGGTCGGACGCTCAGTCGTGATTGTGCTGCTCACGTTTGTGCTTGCATTGACGGTTGGACGACGAATCGGAGATCGCGTGCGGGGGTGGGTGGAGCATCGCCCCCGTCAGGGGGGACTGGTGCTGGCCCTCGTACTAGCGCTCGCCCTACTGGCATCGGGCATCATGGAGGGTGTCGGTGTACACGCGTTCTTCGGCGCACTGTCGATCGGTCTGGCGGTCTCAGCTTTCGAGGAAGCCTTTTTCGAGCCGGTCACGCGGATCGTTCGCTACTTCTTTACGCCGTTGTACTTCGGTGCCGTCGGGATCACCGTGAACTTCCTGGCGAACTTCGACCTTGCATTGGTGCTCCTAGTCATCGGGATTGCCACTCTTGGTAAGCTCGTTGGGGTAACCCTTGGCGCTCGCATTGGCGGACTGGCGATGCGGGACGCTCTGGCGGTTGCCGTTGGTATGAATGCCCGCGGAGCCGTGGAGATTCTGCTGGCAACGATCGCCAGACAGTCGGGTCTGATCGACGATCGTATCTTCGTGGCACTAGTCGTCATGGCCCTGACAACATCTGTCCTGGCTGGGTCCCTCTTGAAGCGCACCCTCAAGGTCTCCCCGCCCGCCAAGCTGGTGAAATCACCCGTGCCAGTCCTTCAGCGACTCGACCCCTATGGGCGCCCTTTTGAAGAGATCGAGATTGGCCAACGTCTCAGCGTGGGCCGAGCCTCGTCTAATCGTCTCGCCCTCGAAGGTGATGAGCTAGCCAGTCGCGAGCACGCGGCCGTGCGCCGGGTCGATGGTCACTTTCGCATCGAGGATTTGGGTAGCACGAATGGCACGCTGCTCTGGCGCGGGATGCGATGGCAGAACGTGGGGATCGAGGAGCTTACGGACGGCGATATATTCGTTATCGGCGCCAACGTTTTCCGCTTTTCTCGTGGCGTCGAGGCCGAGCCCTCCCTTGCCGGAGTACAGCAATAATTTCACGCTTCCTTCATGTCATCGGCGCGAAAGGTGTGCTACATATGGTACTCTATCGGACAGGCACAACCTGGCCGTTGTCGGCTAGGTCAGTCGAGGCGATAAGTCGCGCTGTTCGGCGTGTGGTCCATGGCCGGGCTCGCCGGTCCGGACCTCGCGGCGGTCGTTGGAATACGGCCATCCTCCCGAAAGAGAGCTTGTCGATCCTCTGACGCGAGATCGCATCGGCCCGGAGGGGCCGAATCGCGAGTTCCTGTTATCTCACCGCTGCCGAGCCGCCTGTACCGAACGGGCAGCCAGTTACGGTGGTGTTTCGGCTCTGGGACCGACTTTGGTCGGTCTCAGATGGCGGGAGGTGTGGTGATGCCGACTTTCCGGTGGTCTTTCGAGGGCGGCCTTCGGCTCATCCCCTGGTCCGGGACGTTCACTGTGGGCCGGGGCGACGAAAACGACCTTGTGCTGCCAGATGGCCGGGTCAGCCGGCAACACGCGCGCGTCTGGCAAACCGACGACATCTGCCTAATCGAAGACCTGGGCAGCGCCAATGGGACGTTCCTTGAGCGCGGGCACGATGTCGTTCGCGTCGCCGCGCCGCGGCCGCTTCAGCCCGGAGATGCGATTCGGATCGGATCGGCGCGGTTGGTTTTCGAGGGCGATCCGCCTCCGGTAGGGCCCGTGCCGCTCGAGCGGGGAGAGACGCCCAGAAAACTCTCGTCGCCGACGGAGGCCGGTCCCCCGACGCTTGGGTTCGGCGAGACGAGAATTGGCCGGGTCGTACCCCTCATGGGAGGCGTGCCACCCGAAGCGTCCGGGGTCACCTCGGACGAGGGCGCGCTCACCCTCCCCGCGGCGAAACGACGAATAGCCGAATTCGAGCGGAGGATCGCTGAGCTAGAAGCAGAGCTCGCAAAAGCTCGAGGCGAAGCCAGACCCTGAAAAAGTACGGAGTGGCGCGATGAACTCGGGAAGCACCGTCCAGTACGTCTTGCGCTGGACCGGCGCGGACGACGCACTCACGCAGCGCGAGTTGTCCCAAGGCGATCTGACCATCGGACGGTCGTTGGACTGCGACATCTTGCTGCCCAATGAAAGGGTTTCCCGCCGACACGCCCGCATCCATGTGGAGGGCAACGCGGTCGAGATTCGCGACCTCGGCAGTCGGATCGGGACCACAGTCAACGGGGCGCGGGTTGACCTCGCCACCTTAGCACCCGGCGACGAGATTGGAATAGGTCCCACGACGCTCCACGTCGTTCGACTTAACGAAGGTGGGGATGCCCCAACCTTAAGCGACGAGGTCGCCACGGTCTTGTTAGATGCCGGCGCTGTCGCGAATGTCGTTTCCCGGGCGCAGATTCGCCCCGTCCCGATAGTTGGTTCCATCCTGGATGACTTCCTCGATCTTCCCGTTCTGTCCGAGCAGGAGCTTATCGGGCGTGGGGTCGAGGTGAAGACGGCGGAGTACGCGGGACTTGGTGGTGGCCAAGGCAGCTTTGCCTGGGTCAGCTACCTCCGCAATTCAGGATGCCACGCGAATGACATCATCGTGGTTGGTGTCGAAGACCAACCGTACGGGCGTTACCAGCGCCTCTGCCGCAACTCCCAGATTCCGCCACACGAGCGACTGCGCTCCGATTCCGATTCGTGTCCCGACAACATTTGGGGATTCCCAGGCTATGCCGTGCGCGAGATCTGGAGCGATCTCAGGCACGCGAAGGTTGCCACCGCGGTGGGGAAGGCGTGGCAGATCTTCGGCGAACCGGTTATAGCCGATACGTTCACCCCCCGTTCCGGCGATGTCTTCACGATGATGGGGCGCGAGGCCAAGCGGATCGGCTGGTACGGGATGGTGCGTCGAGGTCGCGTCCACGCGATCCGAAAGTCCGACCAGGGTCGGCTCCTCGCCCTGGTGTCGGAAAGCACTGAGCGTGGTCGGAGCCACTTTGTCGTGAGCGCGCGATTCCTCCATCTCGCCATCGGCTACCCGGCAATCCGGTTGCTCGAGGATCTGGCGCACTACCGAGAGAAATACGAGGACCGCATGCGGGTTGTCAACGCGTATGAAGAACACGACCACGTCTACGACTACTTGCGACGTCACGGCGGAACTGTTTTGATCCGGGGCCGGGGGATTGTTGCTTCTCGCGTCATTCAGCGACTGTGGGAAGAGCGACGGAATAACCAAAGTATCACCATCGTCCATCTTCATCGTACCCGTCTGACCGCCGGACACCGATTTGATCTATCCCGTCGCCTTGTGGAGAACCAGTTCGAGTTCCAGCCCTTCAATTGGCCAAAGAGCTGCTGGACCGGCGAGCAACGGGAACGACTGGAGAAGAGCTCCGATGAGGAACGCAAGCGCCTGCTCGACATCTGGGCCGGCACGACGACCGCTAGTCGGCGCGACTGGCGACGGATAGTTGCCGACGGGATCCGAGAGGGTTGGTACCGGACAGAGTTCGGCAGGGTCATAGATGTTAAACCCGCCGCCAACGGCCAGGTATCTACCCAGATCTCCAGTGGCCTGGCCGGAGGAGGCTTGCTCGATCTAACCGCCGACTTCGTCATCGACTGTACCGGTGCGGAATCAGGACCGGAACGGAGCCCCCTCATCGCCGATCTCGTCAAAACGTACAACGTGCCACTCAACCCGCTGGGTCGGTTGAGAGTCAGCAACGATTTTGAAGTGGAAGCGATGCGCTACGGTGAAGCGCGTCTTTTCGCATGCGGCACCACCATCCTGGGCGGACCTCACGCCGCCGTCGATAGCTTTCTCGGCCTGCAGTATGCTTCGCTCCGAGCGGTGGACGCGATGTTCCGGCTTGTTCCGCGACCAAAAGGTCTCCGCCGGCTGAACGGTATGTACTCGTTCTGGCAGTGGACCAAGTGGGCACGGGGGGTGTCGCCGTGACGCCAACGCTCATAGGACGCTGGCAGACCCGCCTGGTGATGATCCTGACGCTGGGCGTGATCGTGACGGCAGCATTTGCCGCCACGCGCGACGGACCATTCTTCCCGACGCTTGGCTATGTGCTCGGATTCGGTCTAGTCTGGGATATTCTGTACATCTTAGTCCAAAAGCTACGCTGGGATCGCGACTGGCCAGCGGTTTTCCAGGTGGCCAACGGAATCGTGGAAGGGTTGCTCATTTTCTGGCTCATCGCTTCCATAGGCCTCCCGGGCATCCCACGAGGGTCGGTCGGACCGGCGACATTCGCGGCGCACTACGGTTTGGTGTGGCTGACAATCTTCGTCTGGGTACAGGGACCGATGCGTGTCTTTTTCCCGCGGTGGCGGTTCCACGGCGGACGGTTCGTCTAATTGATACTAACTCTTTACGCGTCGGCCCGGTTTGACGACGCACGCTGATGAGGGATGACATGGCATACGCATTCATGACCTGGCGGGACGGTGGAGGGACCCAGTGGGCCGAGCTCGCGGCAGACAGGCCAAACATGATCGGTCGCGCATCGACCTGCGCCGTCGCGATCGGCGCTGACCACCCGAGTGTCTCCCGAGAACATGCCCTCATCATGGTAGAAGGCGCACGGTTCACAATCACTCACCGAGGCAAAGTCAATCCGACACTCGTGAACGGCGCGGCGATCGACCGAGATCGAACGACAAGCCTCGCCGACCGAGACACCGTCGCCCTTGGCGAGCTCCAGTTGGTCTTCCACGATCTAGCATCTGGTGACCGCACCTCCGGTTGGATCTGCGGCACCTGCAAACGTGAGAACAGCGCAACCAATAGCGAGTGTTGGTTCGATGGGACCTCCCGAGCCTATGCGGACTCGATGATCGGTGTCTGGCACCCGGTCATGTGCCGTGTTCTCGCGGAGCGTGATGGTGTCTCGGAGACGCACGACCTCTACAAAGAAGACACCCTTGTGGTTCTCCGAAGTAGGATCGCAAAGCAAGGACATCGTGAGAAATTACCGGCGGACCTTATCGCGGCGGTCGAGATTAGTCACGACCGTCCGACATTGCGTTTGCCCCCCACGATTGGGGCGGTGACTCTGAACAACGAGACCGCGGCCGACGAACAGATCCTTAAGACGGGCGACGAATTGAGAGCAGGGGGGAGCCGACTATTCTTCCTGGTACGCGAGATATCCCGCCGAACGGTCTGAAGACCCAGAAACGACCCCAGTCACTTCGCGGACACGGTTGCGGCGCCGCGCCCGGCATCGACCGACCTGGCATATCCGCTGGCTAAGCCGACGTGACGAGCGAAGGTCCGAAAACCAGAGGCAGCGAGGTTTGCCAATGATGCGCGCGCTGGTCGTCGCAATTGGGTTGATCGTAGCCCTCGCCCGACCGGGGACCGTGTCCGCCGTGGGACCATTGACGGTGAAGCTTGACCCGGTTAACGACTCGGGTATCTCGGGTACGGCCGTTCTTACACCGCGGGGCGACCAGACCCAAATCGTCGTCACGATCGCTGGCGAACCGCCTGGCGGCAGCGAGCCGATCCACATCCACACGGGCCATTGCGGAGCAGCCCTCGGTGGAATCAAGTACCCCTTGAAGAACGTCGAAGGTGGTGCGTCGACTACTGTCGTTGACTCGTCGCTCGCGCTGCTCGAAACCGGAGGGTTTGCGGTCAACGTGCACCAGTCCGCGGCCAACATCACCACGTGGATCGCCTGCGGGAACATTCCCTGGCTGGCCGGCAGCTTCGTATGGTCGTCGGGACATGATATGCCCTCGCCGCGCAGCTCAGCCGGGGTCGCGGTCGCGAATAACGGCCGGATGTACGTCATGGGTGGCAGTTCCACCGGCTCGCCGGCCCTCGCCAATGTCGACGCTTACGACCCAGCGAGCAACGCTTGGCAGAGTTTAGCGCCCCTGCCCACCGCGCGGCACTCGCTCGGTGTGGCCATGGCAAGCAACGGAAGAATGTACGCCGTTGGTGGCATAGGAACGAGTGGTAAGCCGCTGAATGCCGTCGAGGAGTACGATCCCGTCAAGAACCTCTGGCAAATCCGGGCAGGCATGCCGACCGCTCGCGGCTCGCTGAGCCTGGTCGCCACCGAGAACGGCAAGGTCTACGCGATCGGAGGCACGGCGAACGGACGCGAATACCTTGCTACTGTTGAGGAATACGATCCAGCAACAAATACCTGGGCGGCCCGGGCGAAGATGCCAACGCCTCGCGGAGACATGGGATTAACCATCGCGCCTGATGGCAAGGTGTACGTCATCGGCGGAGCGAGCGTGAACGGCTCACGTCTCACGGTGGTCGAAGCCTATGATCCGACGACCGATACGTGGAGCGCCGGAGCCCCGATGCCCACTGGACGCAGCTCACTCGGCGTCGTGACGGCAACTAACCGCCAGATCTACGCCATCGGTGGGAGCATCGCGAGCACAGAGTTTGTTGCGACGATCGAGAGCTACGATCCGTCGACGAACACCTGGGCGACCAATACACCTGCACCACAGCCGCTCCGATCGCTCGCCGTCGCCGCGAGTGACGACGGTAGAGTGTACCTGTTCGGGGGCTGCTGTAAGGGGAATGATCCAGTCGGTACGGTCTGGGTGGGGACACTGGCTAGCATATCGGCGTTGACCGCAACCGCAACCGAGGAGCCGATCGCGGCGCCGACGACTGTGTCTCTGGCAGCTACGTCGACGGTAGCGCCGACGGTAGTACCAACGGTCGTACCAACAGTGGCACCAACGGTAATTCCAACGGCGGTAACCCATCCGAGCGCAACTAGTTTTCCTGTCACCACAACGATGGAGGCTGTTGGCGCTGCTGTTGTTGCAGCGTCGACGCCACCGAGCGCTACCTTGACGCCGGGTCCGACCTCAGCAAGTCAACCAGGTCCGAGTCTGGCATTGCTAGGAATCACGGTCGTGGCGGCGATCGCCGTCGCGACCGCCATCTTGCTGCGGGGACGGAATCTACCGGCGCAGGCAAACGACATGGTCAAGATCGCCGAAGGCCCACCCGCGGTGTCGCCGCTCGTGATTGTACCCGCACCGGAGACACCCGTGACCGAAGGCTTCGAGGCGCCTACGGTGGGAGGGACACTCAACGAAAAGGTCAAGAACGCCGATGTGCCAACAGCGATACCGCCGCCGAAGAGTGTCGGCGCACCGGTGACACCCGTGACCGAAGGCTCCGAGGCGCCCACGGTGGGCGGGTCGCCAAACGACAAGGTACCGGTGCCGCCGCCCGTGACTGTACCCACCCCGGTGATACCCGTGACCGACGGCTCCAAGGCACTCACGCCGAGCGCGCCGCCAATTGACAAGATCAAGAACGTCGAAGGCGTGCCGGCCGGGTACGTCGTTGCCGGTCCCCCGATGCGCGGGGGATTTGGGATAGTTTGCAAAGCTTATCAGGAGGCGCTCGATCGCTTTGTCGCGATCAAGATTATTGCCCCGAATCTGACGAATGATCCGGAGATCGTTCGGAGGTTCCGCGATGAGGCGCGCCGCACCGCGCGACTGGAACATCCGAACATCGTGCCCATCTACGGGTTCGGACAGGCAGACAATGGGTCGCTGTACATCATTATGCGGTACGTCGACGGACTAACCTTGCAGCAGCTACTCGCGCGTGAGCGACCTTTCGCCATTTCGCGCGCGATCGACCTCGTCCGACAGGTCGCGGAAGCGCTCGATTATGCCCACACGCGGGGCGTGATCCACCGTGATATCAAGCCGTCGAATATCCTGGTCGAGATCGGGGATCGAGTCACCCTCGTGGATTTTGGCATCGCTCGAGCCCTCGGCGAGGTGAGCACGACTGGTCTCGGACTCGTGGTTGGAACGCCCCAATACCTCTCGCCGGAGCAGGTGCGGGGCGAACCGCATATCGATGGGCGAGCCGATCTCTACTCACTTGGTCTGGTGCTTTACGAGTTATTAGCCGGCCGCTCGCCCTTCAACATCTCTGAACCAGGAGCGATGTATCACGCCCACCTTGCCCAGCCAATACCTCCTCCGACCGAGTTCCGCCCGGGGATTCCACCGGCCGTCGTGAACGTCGTGATGACCGCGCTAGCCAAGGATCGTACCCAGCGCTACCCGAGCGCGTCGGACTTTCTCGATGCGCTCCGTGAGGCGGCGCTCGACTCGATTCCATAGTCTACTAATGGGTGATAAGGGGGTTGTATCGCGGACGTAACTGCCAACGGCGGCCTATTGACGTTCGATGAACTTTTCCCGGAATTCAATTACGCGAGAGCGGGAGGTCGACATCCAGTGTGCAAAATTGCGATGCTCCTTGGCGTCATCCTCGCGATCACAATGATCGGTGTCGCTTCGGCTGAAAATAGCGTGACCGTCAAGCTCAACGAAATCAATGGGTCCGGGGTCTCCGGCACGGCCGTGCTCACGGCGCAGGGCAACCAGACCCAGATCGTTGTGACGGTCACCGGCGAACCCGCTGGCGGTAGCGAGCCGATCCACATTCACACGGGTCACTGCGGAGCAGGCCTCGGAGGAATCAAGTATCCCTTGACGAGTGTTGAGGCCGGGACGTCGACCACAGTCATCGACGCGCCGCTCGCGTCAATCCAAACCGGTGATTTCGCCGTCAACGTGCATCAATCTGCCGCCAACATCGGGACCTACGTCGCGTGTGGGAACATCCCAGCCATGTCGACGGCGAACGTTCTGCCAAAGACCGGCGGATCTCCGTCAATCGTGATCCTCCTGGTCGCGGGTGGTCTCATCGCCACGGGCTACACGCTGCGCTCACGGTCGGCGTCCGGCCTCTAGCCCTCCGGTGGGCGATAATGGCGCCAGGCGCGTTGACGCTATCAGCCCCACGCGGACAGCGACTCGCCAACTCGCTGTCCGCCCGGCAACTTTGGGATAGTCCCGCCCGCCTGCTTTCGGCATGTAGTACAATAGTTCCACTCTTCCGAACTCAACCTTGGCTAGCGGAGTCGACCACTTGCTAACGCGAGACGAACCTGACCCCACGACGGTGGCTTCCGTCGAGGTTAGCGTTGTCATTGTGTCGTTCAACGTTCAAAATCTCTTACTTCGGTGTCTAGCGTCACTTGACAAAGCACTGGGCAGTCTTTCTCACGAGATCCTTGTCGTCGACAATGCTTCAACCGACGGCTCTCCAGCTGCAGTCAAACACCTGCATCCTGGGGTCAGTGTTACCGAATCCAGAGTCAACCGCGGGTTCAGCGCTGCGAATAACCTTGGAATGTCGGCTGCGAGCGGCTCGTTCCTCCTTTTGCTCAATCCGGATACGGAAGTAGAAGTTAGTTCAATCACCTCGATGCTTGCTTTCCTGAAGGCCCATCCCGACGTGGGGATCGTTGGCCCGAAGCTGATTAAACCTGACGGTTCGATTCAGTCATCTCGACGCCGATTCCCAAGCCTGGCAACGGCCGTTATCGAAAGCACCATCGTTCAGCGTTGGTGGCCACGGAGCCGACTACTTGACAGTTATTACGTCGCCGATCGGCCAAACGTGACTCAAGACGTCGACTGGCTCGTCGGCGCTTGCTTGCTCGTTCGGCGGTCGGTCATCGACGCAATCGGTGGATTCGACGAGCGGTTCTTCATGTATTCCGAGGAATTGGATCTTTGCCGTCGCGCCCGCGAGGCAGGCTGGCGCATTGCCTACGTCGCCGATGCCGAAGTCGTCCACCACGAGGGTCGGAGTAGCGAACAGAACGTCGTCCAGAGAAGTCTGATTTTCAACGAAAGCAAAGCGTCGTATTTCGAAAAGTATCGCGGCCATTCAGTGGGACAAGCGCTCCGTTTTGTCTTGCTCGGGAGTACTGCCGTCGACCTGCTCGGCGAAGCGCTAAAGCTGCTGCTCCGCCACCGGCCCGAGCTTCGGGAACGACGCGTCGCCAACCTGTCCCGGATCGCGCTCGGCCAACTAAGGCTCCTTTGTGGCGCGGACCCGTCGATTTCCGGCGTCGAACGTGCGATTCGACATCGGCATCACTCGTTGCTCCGGGACGCGGAACCGCTCGGATGAAGATTACGCTGCTAACCGGCGAGTTCCCGCCCATGCGAGGTGGGGTCGCCGATTACACCTCGCTTATCGCCGATGGATTGAAGCGCCTGGGCGTCGACGTTTCGGTTCTAACCTCAACGAGGGCCAGGTCACCTCGCGGCGACGCACCATGGGTTTCGCCGGACGTCGTCAGCTGGGGAACCGGGCTTTGGGGGGACGTGGCGCGACACGTGGAGCAACATCGACCGGACATCCTCCACGTCCAGTACCAAACTGGGGCCTATGATATGAGGCTGGGAATCAATCTGCTGCCATGGATAAATCGAATCAGACGACGCAAGGCCCGACTGGTCGTGACATTCCACGACCTCAAAGAACCGTACCTTTTCCCTAAGATCGGTCCGGCACGGCACCTCGCCACGATGGCGTTAGCCGCCGGGTCTGATGCGATTGTGATTACTAATTCCGATGATTTGCTTCGGGTCGCGGATCGAAACGCGCCCGGGCGAAGCCGTTGGGAGTGGGGTCGCCGCCTAATTGCGCCGATCCCGATCGGAAGCAATATACCCCCGGCGGGTGGCGACTACGATCGTTCGCTTTGGCGTGCTCGCTTCGGCGCCCGCGACGAAGATCTTGTCCTCGCGTACTTCGGCTTTCTCAGTCCGGCGAAGGGAGTCGACATTCTGGCAGCGGCTTTTGAAACTCTGGTCGAGCGCGGACGGCCGGTCCGCCTCCTAATGATTGGCGCGCCGACCGGAGATACCGGTCACCCGGACCGCCAATACGAGAACTCGCTTCGTACTTTCCTCGATCAACCAAAGATCCGTGGCCGGGTTACCTGGACCGGCTTTCTCGCTTCCAGTAGCGTTGGAGCGTACCTGAGTGCCGCCGACGCCTGCTGTCTCCCGTTTCGGTCCGGCGCATCTCTCCGGCACGGCACCCTGGTCGCGGCGATTGCTCAGGGACTTCCCATCGTGACGACGAGGGCAGCTCGGCCGAGTAAAGGCGATCCTTTACCCAGACTCGAGTCCGGGAAAAACGCTCTCCTGGTGGCTCCAAACGATTCCGAGGCGCTGGTCACCGCCATCGAGCGGCTCATTGCCGAACCGTCGCTGCGCGAGGGTATTGCCGCCGGTGCGCGTGATCTTGCCGCAAATTTCGAATGGGAGACCATCGCCCGGGACACTCTGAGGTTGTACCAGAAGTTGTGCGAATCCGGTTAACGCCTTCGGTCGTCGACGCCTAGCAACGTGTATGACGTAACCAAGATCGGACCTCCACCGGAATCTTTCCATGGGCCTAGTGCTATAATCGACCGCGTGCTGACCTACATTCGCGGATCCGCTTCCGAGGCTCCTCCCAAAGATTCCACTCCCGCCGGTCGAGCCCTGATTCTTGGCGCGCTCATTCTGATTGGCTTCGTCGTTCGCGTGTGGCAGCTCGGCGGGCAAAGTCTCTGGTTGGACGAAGCGCTAAGCGTCATCTTCTCCCGTCCGAGCCTGCGCGAGGTCATCTCGATCCTCGTCACGGACGATCTACATCCCCCGCTGTACTATGTCGCTCTCCACCTCTGGATCCGCGCGGCCGGATCGACCGAGTTCGCCGCTCGATTCGTATCGCTGATCTTCGGTCTTCCTGCTATCCCTGCCACCTACGTTTTGGGTTCAGCGCTTTTCCGCGAAAATAGAAGTAGTGGATATTGGTCCGATCGCGGACGGCAAATTGGCCTGGTGGCCGCGTTGCTCGTGACCGTGTCACCCTTCCTGGTCTACTACTCCCAGGAAGCCCGGATGTACAGCGCGTTGGCGACGTTTGGGCTTTTATCGAGTCTGGCCCTCTGGAAACTGCTCGACGAGCCTGGCCGTCGCTGGTGGGTTGCGTACGTTATTTTCACCGCTGCGGTCATCTACACCCAGTATTTCGGCGCGCTTGTCATCATCTTCCAGGCGATCTACCTTCTGGGAATCGGGGTTCGTGAGCGTCGAAAAGCAGTGATCGCATTTTCGGCGCTTGCTGCCGCGGCAGTTCTCTATGTTCCATGGATACCTGGCGCGATGCGCCAAATTCAACGACTCATTACTATCCCAGACTTCTGGAAAGGCGATTTTCCCGTCTCATATCTGCTGACTCACGTTTTCGCGGCATTCGCCCTTGGCCAATTTGTCGCCATGAAACAGTTTGCTGGTGTCGCGGCCGGTGCTGGAATCCTCGTCGTGGGCGGTCTGACCGTCTTGACCTGGCGAGCAATGCGACGCGGCGGCGGTGAGATTTACGTTCTGACGTACCTCATCGTGCCGATGGTGCTCCTATATATCGTGGTTGCTCGCAATCCTAAGTTTGCCGAGCGCTATCTGATCATGATCGCGCCGCCGTTCTACCTCGTCATTGCTCTCAGCTTCGTAACAGTAGCTCGCTGGCTTGGAACGGTGAAGCTACCATCTCTTCGACGATCCGGTCAGATTCTCCTCGCCGGTTTTGGCGTTGCGCTCGTCGGTGCTTCGATATTACAAATTTGGCAAATTTACTACGGGCCGACGTACCGGAAAGACGACAATCGTGGGGCAATCGCCTACATCGAAAGTCACGCTCAATCTGGAGATGTCGTCGTCCTGATGATGAACACCTATCAATCCTACCAATACTACGGCCGTGGCGATGTCCCGTGGGAGGCGTTGCAGCCGGGTGGCGACGCCGCGAGTGCTGCTCAGCGCCTCAACGAAATCACCGCCGGGCGTCACCGAATGTGGCTCCTCCTCTGGAATGCGGAATGGGCCGATCCAACCGGCTACGTCCGGCAGTCGTTGGATCAGGCATACCGACAGGAACCGGTGACTGAGTCGTTCGCCGGGCTCGGTCTTCGTCTGTACGACGTCAATCCCAGCTATCGATTTTCGGTGAAGACGACGCCTAACACGCCGCGACCGGTCAATTTCGGCAATAAGGTTCGACTGCTGGGTTATGACCTGGACCAAGCGACCGTGGCCGCTGGCAAGAGCAGCCGGATCACGCTTTTCTGGGAGGCGCTTGGCCCGCTTGACGCCGATTTCATTGTTTCATTGAGATTGAGAGACAAACTATTCTATTGGTGGCGCCACGACGATCGGCCAGCCGCGTTCAACTTTCCGACAATGTATTGGCGCCCCGGTCAGGTCGTCACTGGAGATATTCAGATCCAGGTTCCACCCGGAACGCCGCCGGGCAGCTACGATGTAGAGGTAGGGGTGTACGGCCAGGGACAAGGTCAGGATCTAAACGTGTTGACTGGCGGCGGCGTGGCAACCGGCACGGCGGCATCGGTGGCGACACTCACGGTCACGCGCCCAACGACGCCTCCAGACGTTAGTTCGCTGGACATTCCGACGCGACCGGATGTCCAGTTCGGTTCGGACCTTCGGCTGGTCGGAGTGAACGTGCCGACAACCCAAAGCGCGCGCGGAGGAACGCTTGACGTCACCCTGTGGTGGCAGGCGATGGCGGCGGCTCTCCCCGAGTATCGAGTCCGACTGTTGTTTGCTAACGGAAGCTTCGAGCGAGTCCTATCGGAAGATTTGCCCGTTTCCGGTCACTACGGGACGAGCCATTGGGGCGCAGGCGAAGTCGTCGTCGACCGTCACCGACTGACGATTCCATCCGACGCGCCGGCCGGAGCAGGCAAGATCTCTTTACAAATCTGGCCGGCCGGGGGGGCCGGTCCGGTTTCTTCGAACCACGGCTCGACCGTTGTTCTTGGAACGACGACGGTTCTCGATCGTCAGCGACTCACGACTCTACCAGATGGCATCCAGACGCCCAGCGATTGGCGGATCGGTAACTTTGCGCAGCTGGTGGGCTATAGTCTCAGCCCGGCGACGGCCGGGCCGGGGGACCATCTCAAGCTGACGCTCTACTGGAAGGCGACCGGTAGCTCGGGTGGGACTCCTTACACCGTCTTTGCCCACCTACTGGACCGGAATCAGTTAGTGAAGGCTCAGCAAGACCACCCGCCGGGGGATGGCGACAACCCCACGAGCGGCTGGACCGACGGGGAGTACATCGTCGACCACTACGACCTTGTGGTAGCCGCGGATGCCGCCCCGGGAGCCTACGATCTCGAGGTTGGAATGTACGACTCCGTCGCCGGTAAACGGGCGGCTGTCTCCGACCTGTCTGGAAACAGTGTTGGCGATCGAGCAGTTATTGCAAAGGTCCAGGTCGGATGAGACTCGGCGGCCTTCGGTTCGCTTTGTCGCGAGGTGGAATTAGCCCGAAGGTCGTTAACTGGCCGATTCGCCGTTAACCGGTCTCAACGACTCTCGTTTCAGGTACCCCTCCCGCAACGTTCGGTTCGTCAAGCGAGTGTAAATCTGAGTCGTCGTGACGGTGCGATGGCCGAGTAGATCCTGAACTGTGCGCAGATCGGCTCCGCCTCGAAGGAGATCCACCGCGAACCCGTGCCGGAACGAGTGTGGGGTGAGACGCTCGGCTATTCCAGCCTCGATCGAACGTTTCCGCACCATCTGCTGAATTGCCCGCGGTGAAAGTCGAAGGACCTCGCGGATACCCGGCGTTCGGTGCTTGCCCGGTCGGGTGTGAACGAAAAGGGCCGGGTCCTGATCCTGGCGACCGTCGAGATAATCCGCAAGATAGCGTTGCGCTTCCTCGTTAACAAAAACAATCCTACTGTGGTTACCCTTACCAATAACGCTAATTTCGAAGATTGTCTCGTCGCCAAGCCGCTCTTCGCGAACCTGATCCCGATTAAGCGCGCACGCCTCGGCGATACGTAGGCCCGAGGAAAAGAGAAGTCCCAAAATAGCTCGATCCCGTCGGCCGAGCTCAGACTTCACGTCACAAGTATTCAGGACAAGACGAATGTCGTCGGGCGTCGGAACCGCTTTGGGAAGATGATCCCCAACTTTTGGGAGGGTAACGCGGTCGCGTGGGAGCACGACAACATCGGTTTCGACCGCGAAGTATTTCAGAAAGCTCCGAATGACCGCGAGGTATTTCGCTCGGGTACGAACGGAGAGCTCGGCGTCGCGAGCGTGATCGATCGCGTCGACCGAGCGAAGGCGCAACGCCCGGGCGTAGGCTTGAACCTGAAAACGATCGATGCCGCCGACTCCATCAGCTCGGGCCCGAGTCCGCTCCAGCCATCCGGCAAAGTCCAGCAGAACCTGTCGATAGGTCGATACGGTCTTTTTAGATCGATTCTGATCCAAGCAATAGTCGAGAAAGGACTCGATATCCCGGATGAGAGCGCTTGGCGGAGAATCGTTTCCACTACACAACATCGCCGTGGTCGTCGCACGCATACATGGCTCCGGTCCGTCGGGATGTTCGCCATCCTAGCGAAACCGGATAGCACGTGGAAGGGGTAATTCGGTTAACGTCCGCGCGTTATCTTCACGGTGGACTTGAGTATTTGTCGCCGAAACTTACAGGGGCGGTCCGACAAACACGCTGTCTTCGTCCGTTACGATCCGAGCCAGCCCATCAGCGGCGAGAGAACGAGCAATTTCTCCTGCAAGGGCCAGGGACTCCGCGAGCGGTTCGGTGCCCATGACCCGAGCAATCTCGACTAGTGGTACGACCGAACCGGACGGCTGCTCCCGAAGGAACGCCACGACGCGACCACGTCGATATCGGCGAGAATCCTGGAAAGGCTCTCGTCGTTCGGCGATCTTTCTTGTCGGTCGACTCTGACGGTAGGTCGGAGCACTGAGACAGATATCGTCGAGCGGACACCGTTCGCAGTCCGGACTCCAGGCCGTGCAGCACGTAGCTCCTAGATCCATGAGGGCCTGGTTCCACGACGCGCTCACACCCTCCGGAACGAGCTGGGCGGCTACCTCGAGCGTTCGTTTCTCAGCTGCGTCGACCCCAAGGACAACTCGTCCCACGACCCTCCGGACGTTCGTATCGATTGCCGCGATGTCCTCCCGAAAGACGAAGCTCCGAATCGCCGCTTCGGTGTAAGGCCCAATACCGGGTAGCCGGCGGAGAACCGCCGGATCGCGCGGCAGAACGCCTCCGTAGTCGCGCGCCACGATCATCGCGCACTCGTGAAGGTTGACGGCGCGGCGGTTATAGCCGAGTCCAGCCCACGCCCGCAAAACGTCGACCCGGGCCGCGTTTGCGAGCGCTTCGAACGTCGGAAACGCGGACATGAATCGCTCGAATATCGGCCGAACTCGTTCGACCCCGGTTTGCTGGAGCATGATCTCGGAAACCAAAACCGCATAGGGATCGGCGACATCGCGCCAGGGCAGCGAGCGACGATTTATCGCGTACCAGTCAAGCAGCTTCTCTTGAAACTCCGTAATCTGGGTCGACGATAACCCTTCATAGCTCAACCGGTTCGGAATTGAGCCTCCTACTTTGACGCGTCGACCAGACGTTTGATATCGGCCTGAACCGCGGCCATCTCTTGACCGTAGGTCGCCCAGTCACCGGCTTTGAGCGCCACCTGCGCTTTATCGTAATGGGACTGCGCCGAGCGGGCGATCTGGCCCAGGGTTCCCGCGACGACGGGCGTTCCCGAGCTCGGCGTGGGGCTCGCCGCGGGTGTCGGACTCGGCGTTGGCGCCGTCACGTCTGCTGGAGCACCATTCTCGGTGCCGGTCGCGGCTCCGGTATTAGGTCCGTAAAGCAGGCCGAGACTTTCCTGGAGCGAGCTGCCGATGACCAGCTTGTTCTCGGTTGCGAGGATGACCCGCTTCAACTCGGGAATCTGACTCTGATTTGCTTGAAGGTACAGCGGCTCGACGTACAAAGTTGAATTCTCAATGGGAAGGACGAGTAGGTTTCCGCGAATAACTCGCGAGCCTTGTTGGTTCCACAAGCTCAATAACTGGGAGATTCGTGAGTCCTGATCGATTCGTGCCTCGACCTGCTGCGGGCCAAACACCACCGTATCCTTTGGGTAGTCAAACACGACCATCTTGCCGTAATTCGCTCCGTCCGACTCGGCGGCGAGCCAGGCCACCATGTTCGTCTTTCCAGATGGCGTGAACGGCAGCATCAAGAGGAATTCTTCGGTATTCTGGTCTGGCAACCGCATGATGACATAATACGGCTGCATTTGTTGGCGACCGTCCGGGCCAATCTCTTGGGGCATATCCCACAGGTCTTCTTTATTGTAGAACACCTGTGGATCACGCATGTGGTACGCCCGTAACATATCCGCCTGGATCAGGAAGATACCTTCGGGATAGCGAACGTGGGACCGAAGGTCGGCCGGCATTGAAGATATCGGCAAGTACAGTCCGGGGAAAATCCGTTGATCCGTCTGAATCAGCGGATCGGTTGGATCCGAGACATACAGGTGGAGAGTCCCATCGTAGGCGTCGGTCACCGCTTTGACCGAGTTCCGGACGTAGTTGAATCCGTCGCGATAAGGAGTCGAGTAAGGATAGGCATCCGTGATGGTGTACGCGTCCTGAATCCAGAACAAACGGCCATTTGAGACAACCAGGTATGGATCGGAGTCCTGGTACAGGTAGGGAGCGACTTTGGCGAGGCGGTCCGAGATCTGGCGATTGTACAGAATTCTGCTCTCGGGAAGGAGGTAGCTCGTCAGGAGAAGGTTTGCATCCTGATCCGCGATCGCGAACGCAACTTTTTTTGTGAGCGAGTCAAGAACGACTCCACTCTGCCCATCGTATTTGTGATAAACGTTCTGGTTCCCTTGAGGAAAGTCAAACTCGGGTGCGCTGGTGTCGACGACGACGTAACCGGACTTTGTCTCACCATAATAGATCTCGGGCCGGGTGACCGGTATGTCGCCGGCCGGCGGGACGTCCCTGACGATAAACGTCGGCAGCCCTTCCTGCGTCACCTCATTAACGGGACTCATCGCCAAGCCATAACCGTGGGTGAACTGTAGGCGCTGGGTCACCCAGGTCTGGGCCTGACTGGCAAGCTTGCCCGGCGATAGCTCGCGGGCGCTCAGCATCACCTGACGATATCGGCCGCCAATCTGGTAGCGGTCGACGTCGACATTATTGAAGTCGTAATAGAGTCGGATGGTCTGAATCTGACCGTAGGTCGAAAGTAATGGACGGTGATCCCATAGACGGATGCTGTCGAATGTTTGCGGGTTTCGCTCCACGACTCCCGGCTTCGGGTCGGGCTCGCCTGGAAATGGCTTTGCGTCGATACTATCCAGGTTGAATGCTCGCCGAGTCATGTTGATGTTGTCGTTTAGAAAAGGCAGCTCGCGAGCAACTTCGCTTGGCAGGACCTGGAACTGCTGGACCGACGCCGGATAGACGCTTCCCATGACAATCGCCGCGACGATCCAAACGGCAACCGCGACTCCGGCCAGGGCAAAGCTCTTTCGAAACCCAGATACGATCAGGCCGATCGCCATCGCGGTCGCAACAATCGACAACCCCGTGAGGGCGGGTAACTGGGCAAAACGGTCGGCGTAGCCGGCCCCGTGAACGACTCCTCGGTGAGCGTAGACCAGGTCATACGAATCGAACCGGTAGCCAACGGCGAGCAGCAGTGCGAATAAGGCTCCAAGGACACACAGGTGCACTCGGATTCCCCGAACCCGGAACAGGCCAACCAGCTCGGGCCCCTGGACGTTGAATCCATAGGATCGCAAAGCATAGTAGGCTACGGTTAATCCAGCGATCAAAAGCACCGCCGCGATCAGCCACCCGTGAATGAATTGATACACGGGCAGCTCAAAAACGAAGAACGACACGTCGAAGCCGAATAAAGGATCGCTCGTCGCGAATGTCCGTCGATTCAGATACTGTAGGAACGTCATCCACCGGGACGACACCGTCAAACCCATGATGACAGCGACAAGGAGCGCCAATCCAAGGGCACCGAAGGTGACAAAGCGGTCCGTCGCTTGGGCTTGGATCCGCGCGATGTAGGTCAGAACTCCTTCTCGTGCCGACGGCAGACCGTGAATGCTCTTCGCGACAGAGCGGGCGACCAGGAGATTGACCATTGCCAGGACAAGGAACACGCCGGTGCCCAGGGCAAACAGTGCGATCTGTGATGAAATGGACGTTGTGAATACGTCAGTTTGACTGACGCTCTGAAACCAGAGGTACTCGGTATAAAGAGATGCGGCCGACGGCGCACCGATTAGGACGAGAGCCGCGACAACGACGATCGCAATTAACCACATGTGGACCCACCTTCAAAACCAAGCGCCGGCCCGAGCGTTGGAACATCATTGGCCCACGTTCCTATTCGGCGACCCGCGTTACGATGGCCCGCTTTGCGAGCCGAATGAACAATGTCTGAAACCGAACCGTAGGCTAACGTTTCTCTTACCCGGTTGGCAGAGGAACCGGGGACCATGCACCGCATGATGGCAGGACAAGCTCAGTGAATCCAGTCGTCTTCAGGACATCAAGGGCCCGTCGGTAATGCGCGGCAACGTTTCCCGGATAGTGAGCATCGGCGCTGACGATGACGGGCAGTCCGGCTTCGGCCGCGCGCCCCAGAATCGTGGCATTGGGATTTGACATCTCGCAGGCTTTGTCCCAGCCCGACGTATTAATCTCCAGAATGCACTTCGAGCGGGCGATGGCACCAATCGAATCGTCGACCAGACCTTGGTACCAGCCATTGTCGGTCGGAAAATAGCGGTCGCCTCGATTCCAAAGCACGATCCGGTCGAGGTGTCCGACCACGACTGGCAGGTCCCACGCGCCAGCCTCGCCAACCATCTTTTGAAGTCGTCGGTAATAGTCCTCGACTACCGGTCGGGCATCGCCCAAATAGGCCCGACGGATCTGGGCGTCGAACGTTTGAGCCGACTCATCGTAGGACCATTCCTGAGCCACGGTAGTGCCGACGAAGTGGACGGAGGCCACGACGTAGTCGAGTCCCTTCGAAAATATCTCGCGGCGGTAAAATTCACCCATTCCGGGGTGGTAATCCAGCTCAAGGCCTAGTAGAACCGGGATTCGGTCGGCATACTTTCTGGCCAAGGATCGAACTTCGCGCGCGTACACGTGATAATTCGCAATGGTCATTGCCCACTCGCATGGGTAGGGCAAAGGAGAGTGTCCGGAGGCTCCGAACGCAGATAAATTTGCGTCAATCGCGGCCCAAATGTACTCTTCGATCTCGCCGTGTCCATCGCAATAGTGACTGTGCGTGTGGATGCTTGCCAGCCCATGGGGGAGCTCGGTGTTTTCCCCGCTCACTATATTCGTCCCCTCACGTCGATGAAGGATCCTCACCACCGAATAACGTTTGGCCATCAGAACATCCTGATTATAGCCGGACCAGACCATGAGCGTTAAATAACTCATCGCCGCGACTTTTGAGGCAACCATTGGGATTGAATTGTTGAGACTAACCGTGGGGTGAAATTGCTGAGGACTTCTGAACCGAGATAGCCTTTGGAGGTAAGGCTGGGTCGTTGACCGAATTGGGCATCGAATCCCAATCCGGTCGACGACTATTCGCACACGATGGCGAGGGGCTTAACCGTGTCGGCGCTTCCAGCGTTCTCGACGAAGACGCTTGCGATGTTTATGGTTATTCATCGCCTTACGTCGCTTCTTGACGACAGAACTCAACCAGCTACTCCGTATTCAATAGTAACTAAGTCAGGATACCTGTGGTCCACGGTCTTGTCAAGGTGAATGGAGCTCAGCCAAGTAGACCATTGCCAGGTAGAGTTCTGAGATCTGTGCAAGATTGACGGACGTCTTCCGTCGATGCTACGATCCCAATTGTCCGACCGAACGCTTCTCGAAAGGCCACTCGTCGGCAATTCGACCTCCCCCGGACCTGGAGGCGGCCATCTCGAGCGCGGCAACGTCAATCGATCGTCCTCGACGTTTTGACATCATTCGCAACCGCCCCCTTCTAACGCTCATGCTGGGCCATTTCACGGTCGACATGTATGCTGGCCTGCTTCCGGTCTTGTATCCGGTCCTCATCCAGACCTTCTCGCTGGACCTCAAGACCGTGGGTCTGGTATCGCTTGCGTTCTCCGGGGCGTCATCACTCGTTCAGCCGCTGTTTGGTTGGATCGCAGACCGATCGGGAACCCGACTCGTCGGAGTAGCGCTACTTTGGACGGCGGTCACGTTTGCGACCATTGGCTTTGCACCGACGTTCCCGATTCTGCTCCTTCTTGCCGCCGCGGCTGGGATTGGGTCGGGAATGTATCACCCAGTCGGAGCACTCGGCGCGTCGGCGGTTCTCCGGGACCCCCGTCAGCGTAACACCGCCATGTCCATCTACGTCACCGGCGGAACGATTGGGGTGGCGGTTGGCCCGCTACTCGGAATTCTGCTCTATTCGACGTTCGGGATGCGCGGTACCGCTCTGACAATTGTTCCCGGCCTCGCCGTGGCGCTCTGGCTCTTCGCGGAGCTGCGAGCCGTGTCTCGTGCGTCCGTCCCGGCCAAATCTGCTCTAAGACAACCAAGCGGCCGAATTCCGGTCGGGCCCATGCTCGCAATCATTGGCGTCATGATGCTTCGCCAGTGGACGATGTCGAGCCTGCAAGCTTTTATTCCGACCTGGTACGCGTCGCTCGGATACGCGCCGTCATTCTACGGCGCACTGGCGACGACCCTTGTCTTAGCCAGCGCGGTCGGCGCAATCGGGGCAGGGACCACCGCGGACCGCTTTGGACGTCGAAAGGTCATCGTGGTATCGCTGATCGCGACGATTCCCGCGCTCCTATTGTTTGCCCAATATCAGGGTCCACTCGCCTTCGTGAGCGTGGCGTTGGTCGGATTGAGCGCGGCATCCACTGGCCCGCTGATGCTAGTTATGGCGCAGCAGCTGATGGTCGGACGAGCAGGAGTGGCCACCGGCCTTATCCTCGGCTTAGGGTTCGTGACTGGCGCAATTGGCATCCCGGTGACCGGGGCGATCGCCGACGCGTTTGGTTTCCCAGCGGCAACCCAGTTCCAGGTCATCGTCGTCCTCGCCACGATTGTCGTCGCGTTGTGCCTTCCCTCCGAGGAGCGCGTTCGAAAAGTTCGAGAATCGCAATTGGCCTCGACCCAGGTGAACTAGCCGCCGCACCGGACCAGCCTTAGCTGGAGACGAAACAGAAAGGCCACGAACGGTGTCATCCGTCCGTGGCCTTTAGGGTGGAGATGCCGGGAGTCGAACCCGGGTCCGACGAACTGAGCTAGCAATCAGCTACAGGCTTAGTCGGCATTTGAGTTTTCGCCTTCATCAACCCCGCCGACGCAGTTGACTTCAGCTATCAGACTTGTCTTAGCTCACGGCCCGTCCGCGTCACCGCGAGAGCACCCCGACATTTCGTCGCCCGCTCCCAGCCCATCGGGGTGAGGCCAGGGCGAACGTCACAGCCTAATTAAGCTGCGAGGGCTAGTTGTGGTTTGCCAGTTACGGCTTGCCGGTTGTTTTACGAGAGACCCACCGGCACCTCGGCCTGCTATTGCTAACCGTCCTCCGCCGTCGATGCCAATCATCCCCAGAGGAGGAATCGGGCACGATGCCCTTGGGACGCGAAACTCAATTGGACGTGCCACGAAGCTTCCTAGTCTTCCCGACGTAGGGCCCGCTCGATATCGCGCTTGGCGTCGCGTTCCGCGAGATCTTCGCGCTTATCGTACAGGTGCTTGCCTCGGGCTAAACCGAGCTCGATCTTTGCCCGGCCATTCTTCAGATAGACCCGGAGCGGGACCACGGTCAGGCCTTTTTCTCGGGTCTTGGAGTGCAGCTCGCGAATCTGCTGGCGATGAAGAAGCAACTTTCGCCGCCGAGTGGTCGGGGGATTTAGCCAGCTCCCCTTTTCATAAGGGGCGATGTACACTTCCTCGAGCCACGCCTCACCGTCTTGAACTCGCGCGAAACCTTCCTGAAGGCTGACTTTGCCTTCCCGAACCGACTTGATCTCGGTTCCGGTCAGGGCAACTCCGGCTTCGTACGTCTCGAGGATGCTAAACTCGTGACGCGCTTTCCGGTTCTGAGCGATGACTTTGAACTCAGTCTTGTCCACAGGACATTATACCACAATTACCAGCGTTCCAGGTGACGTACAATCGGCCACTTGCATGCGACACGCGATCCATTCTACCATTTATGCCTTCATCCACAATCAAGTCGTTCCGTTTCGAGCATGCGTCTCAAAGCGCTTCGGGATGCGGGACTCCAGCGTCAACGCGGCTTGTCCGGTTCGTCTTGACACACCGGCGAGCGCCGTGATAGCTTCGGAGTGACGCGCGAAGGGCATTTTGACCGACGAACGTAAAAGTGTCGGGCTTTTTCGCCCGGGGCGCGCCGCGACATAGCGCCTCTACATTGTCGCGGAAAGGTTTGGCTGGTGCGGTCGATACCGGAGTCGTTCAAGGGCCGTGTCAGCGAGGACGAGGTTGGAGCTCTCCTTTCTAGCCTCGTCGCAATCCCTAGCGTCAACCCCCAACATGAAAACCTCCTCACTCCACCATTCGGCGAAGGCATGGTCGCGGACTTCGTCGAGAACTTTGGACAATCGATTGGTCTGACCGTTGCTCGGCAGGCGGTACTTCCAGGCCGCGAGAACGTCTTGCTCACGATCCCGGGTAAAGACCGATCGAGGCGACTCCTGTTCGAATGTCACATGGACACCGTGCCGGGCTGGGAAGGTCCTCCCGATCCTTTCGTGCCTCGGATCGAAGGCGGATTGCTCTTCGGCCGCGGATCGTGTGACGTGAAGGGGACCCTAGCGTCGATGCTGGAGGCATTACGTCTGATCGTGTCGAGTAGCTCGATGCCGCCACGAGACGTGGTCCTGGCCGCGGTGGTGGACGAAGAACACCAGGCACGAGGAGTGAGCCACCTTGCGGGAATCGGCCCTCCGGCCGAAGCCGCGATTGTCGGCGAGCCGACCGGACTTTCCATCGTCATCGCGCATAAAGGCTGTGTCCGTTGGCGCATCGCGACCGCTGGCCGCTCGGTTCATAGCTCGAAAGCATATCTCGGGCAAAATGCGATCGACGAAATGGTCGACCTTCTTTACGAGCTACGCGGCGAGCTGATCCCGCGACTCAGTCAGCGATCACATCCACTCGTGGGAGCGCCGTCGTTAAGCATTTGCACAATTCACGGTGGCGTCGCCGTCAACGTTATCCCTGACCGATGCGAGATCGAGGTCGACCGTCGAACCGTACCGGGCGAAAAGGTTGAGCCCGTCATTGCCGAAGTCGAGGACCAGATTCGATCGATTGCCGCGAAACGTGGATTAACCGTACACGTAGAGCCACCATTTGTGGTCGATCCCGCGCTAGATACCCCACCAAATGCGGCGATCGTCAGCCACCTTACCTGGGCCGCGAAGCAGATCACCGGATCCTCGCGGCTCATTGGTGTGCCCTTCGGGACCGACGCGAGCAAGCTCAGCCTGATGGGAATACCAACTGTTGTCTTTGGACCCGGCGATATCGACGTCGCTCACACCAAAGAGGAACACGTCCGACTTGCAGAGGTAGCCCGAGCCGCCGAAATCCTGGCGACGCTAGCCCTGTCTACCCCGCCAATCCCCTAGAGGCTGATGACTTTCGACGACGGAGAGGATGCTTTCGGATGACGGATACCAATAACGTCGAGGAAATTCGCCGGGTGCTAGTCACGGCCGCTCACCCGGACGACCCCGAATTCGGGTGCGCGGCCACAATTGCCAAATGGGCGATGCAAGGTCGCGAAATCACCTACTTGATCCTCACCAGTGGCGATAAAGGCTCGCACGATCCGTTGATTCGGCCGGGCCAGATCGCGGGCCAGCGAGAGACCGAACAACGGGACGCGGCGACGGCACTAGGGGTCGGCGAGGTCATTTTCCTCAATTACCCGGATGGAATTCTCGAAAACACCCTTGAGCTGAGGCGTCGTCTGTCTCTGATCATTCGCGAGCAGCGGCCTGACGTGGTCGTCGGCATCGATCCATGGCGCCGCTACCAGCTGCATCCGGATCACCGTGCCGCCGGCCAGGCCGTTATCGACGCGGTCTGGTCGGCTCGCGAATGGTATCTATTCCCGGAGCAGCTCCTTGGCGATCGGGTTCCTTGGCGGGTCAAAGAGATGTATCTGTACTGGGCGGAGACGCCGGACTATTGGGAGGACGTCTCCGAAACTATCGACAAACGGGTCGAAGCGTTACGCCACCATGCGAGTCAAATTGGTAACCGCGCCGACAAATTAGAGGAACGGGTACGAGAGTGGCTTCGTGAAACCGCGAAAGACCACGAGATGGAGTTCGCGGAAGCATTTAAGCGGATCAAGTTCTGAATCGCCGAGGCTGCGCTGGCATAGTCCTTGCTTTTGCAGCCTGGCAACAGATGACACAGCCATAGCTGGAAGCGGCGCCTCAACTTCACTTTCCTCGTTGTCTCGCCTGGCCGCGAAGCGAGTCGTAAGGGAGACACACGATGCCGGAGCGCAAGGTCTTCAAAGATTATGCTGAATCGGACGTGCGTGAGGTCACCGAACGCGCAAATCCGTCTAGTTGGCAGGATGTTATCCATTTCCTCGAGAAGCGAGGACTCGACACCTGGCACATCACCCCTGGTGAAGACTCACACATGATCGCCGACGCAAAACAGGCAATGAAGGACAATGTCCCCTTCCCGCGCAATCCGGAGCAGGCGTATCGGGTGCTCAAGAGCCACCGCAACCCCGAGCTTGTTCGTCAGGAGGAGCAAAAGTGGGGCGCGCGCTCCGAGTCGAAGCCCGAGACCGAGCCGGGGACCCGTCGTCGAGAGGCATAATGGGCGCCTCTTCGGTTAGGTGGTTCGACGTTGCTCGTCGGACGGAGTCGATCCGACGATATCGGCCGGACGATGGGGACCGATCAATGGCGATTTCGTCGGAATCCCGGCTTTGCGCGGAAAATCCGCCGACGTCGCTCTAACCTTTTCGATAATGACCAGCAGCCGCTCCTCGTTCAGAATCGGTACCCGCACCACCACGGGCGGCACGAATCGACCACCAAGTGCCTTGATGGCATATCCCGCATCGGCGAGTTCGACATCAATTCCGGTCTTCTTCATCGCAATCGCGCGACCGCCAATCCGGGCGTAGGGAATGGCAATTTCCACGAGAGTAGGTAGGGCGGCGACGGCCCGCGCGACGACGAGATCGAATTGCTCGCGCAACATTGGGTCGCGCGCGAGGTCCTCGGCGCGCCCGCATCGCACCTCGACGTTTGCGAGTGCCAGCGTTTTGATAATGTGCTCGAGGAATCGACATTTCTTTCCCGTGGTTTCTACCAGGGTGACCCGATTGTGCGGCGACAGCAGAGCCAGAGGAATACCTGGAAATCCAGCTCCGGCCCCGATATCGACGATCCGGATCGGTCGAGGACGACCATGCGGCCGGGGTATCCCCTTCAACACCGTGAGCGAATCCAGAAAGTGTTTGACCTCGACCTCGGCTGGGTCGGTAATCGACGTGAGATTGACCCGGTTGTTCCAAGCAAGCAATTCGGCCTGATAGCGGGCAAACTTGTCGATTTGCTCTTCAGTTAAGCGGATTCCCAGCTGGAGCGAGCCCTGGCGCAAGCGGGGAAGGATCGCGGAGGTATCCTCGGTCAAGGTCCTGCCCAACGGCGATCGCGGACGCCGTTACGTCCCTTGCAATCGGCAAAATGCATTTGCTACAATTGTATACCAAGGTGAATGGCCTTCCGCCCCTTTGGGTGGAAGGCCGTTTTTGCGACATCCCCACCCCACATTCCAGGGCTTGTCGTTCTCGGCGAGGTGAACCAAGTGGCAGAGCCATACGACGCCCCATCAATTGAACCCCGTTGGCAAGAGCAATGGGAAGCAGACGAGCTGTACCGATCCCACGAAGAGGCCAATCGACCGAAGTGGTATGCGCTCGACATGTTTCCGTATACATCCGGCGACATTCACATTGGCCACTGGTATCACTACGCTCCTTCGGATGCCCACGCTCGTTTCAAGCGGATGCGCGGTTTCAACGTGATGAAGCCGATGGGCTTCGACGCATTTGGATTGCCGGCCGAGAACGCTGCGATCAAAAGCAAGATTCGTCCGGCGATTTGGACGATTCGGAATATTCATCGAATGCGAGAGCAGTTCCGATCGATGGGCGTGGCTTACGACTGGAGCCGCGAGCTCGCCACCTGCCTGCCTAGCTACTACACCTGGACCCAGTGGTTATTCCTGCAGTTCTACAAGCACAACCTCGCATATAAGGCGATTGCGCCGGCCAACTGGTGTCCCTCCTGCCGCACGGTCCTCGCGAACGAGCAGGTCGTCGACGGACGATGCGAAAGGTGTGAGAGCGAAGTTACCAAGAAGAACCTGAGTCAGTGGTTCTTTCGGATTACGAAGTACGCCGATGAGCTCCTGAGCTTCGACGGGATCGACTGGCCGGAACGGATTCGGCTGATGCAAACAAACTGGATCGGGCGAAGCGTCGGGGCCGAGATAACGTTCCACGTCGAGAAAAATGGCGCTGAGCTGCCGGTCTTCACCACACGGCCCGACACAGTGTTTGGGGTGACGTTTTTAGTCGTGGCGCCCGAGCATCCCCTCGTGGCCGACCTAACGTCGCCCGGCCAGGCAGCCGCGGTTAACGAGTACGTTGACGCGACGAAGAAAATCTCCGAGATCGACCGCCTGGCGGTCGGCCGGGAGAAGACCGGCGTCTTTTCCGGGTCGTACGCGATCAACCCGCTGAATAACGAAAGGGTTCCGATCTGGATCGCGGATTACGTCGTCCAGACCTATGGCACCGGCGCGGTGATGGGTGTGCCCGCCCATGACCAGCGCGATTTCGAATTTGTTCACAAATTTGGACTGCCAATCGTCGTCGTCATCGCGCCGCCGAATTGGGATGGCCGCGAGTTTGAGTCGGCCTATATCGACGAAGGGACGATGGTGAACTCCGGTCAGTTTGATGGTCTCGCCTCCTCCGCCGCGAAAGAGGCGATCGCGGATTACGTCGAAGCCAAGGGCACGGGACGACGTAAGGTTCAATTCCGACTGCGGGATTGGCTGGTGTCGCGACAGCGCTACTGGGGCGCTCCAATACCAATTGTGTACTGCCCAACCTGTGGCACTCAACCGGTTCCGGAAAAGGATCTACCGGTTCGACTACCAATTGACGTCGAATTTCTGCCAACTGGCGAATCGCCATTGCAATTGTCAAAGAGCTTTACCCGAGCGACTTGCCCGGTGTGCGGCGGCGAGGCCGAGCGTGAGATTGACACGATGGACACGTTCGTCGACTCGTCCTGGTACTTTCTCCGATTTTGTAGTCCGCAAGACGCCAAGCACGCCTTCGATCCCGAATTAACAAAATTCTGGAGTCCGGTCGACCAGTACATTGGCGGGGCCGAGCACGCGACCATGCACCTGCTGTACGCGCGCTTCTTCGTGAAAGCTCTACGGGACATGGGCCTACTGACCTTCGACGAGCCGTTTACCCGACTTTTCAACCAGGGTCTGGTCATCTCGGGTGGCCGTCGAATGTCGAAGTCACGGGGTAACGTCGTTAATCCGGACGATTTCGTCTCGACCCTCGGGGCCGACACCGTCAGAGCGTACCTGATGTTCCTGGGGCCGTGGGACCAGGGTGGTGACTGGAGCGACAAGGGAATTCAGGGTGTCCATCGTTTTCTGAACCGCGCCTGGAGCCTGGTGCTGGACACCGCCGACGCGGAATCGCCCGAGGGCTCCGCGCCCGAGGACGAACGGGAGATTCGGCGGCTGACTCACCAAACTATTCGCCGCGTGAGCGACGATCTTGATAAGTTTCGGTTCAACACGGCGCTCGCCGGGCTCATGGAGTATACCAATGGGCTCGCGAAGTTTACGTCCAGTCGAGCTGCTGGAAGTCCGGCCTGGAAAGAGGCGATTCGCTCGTTCGTGCTGATCCTTGCCCCGATCGCGCCCTTCATAACCGAAGAGTTGTGGTTCCGGCTTGGCCAGCCGTATAGCGTCCATCAACAGTCCTGGCCATCCTGGAACGAGAAATTGGCTGCTTCCGAGGCGTTAACGGTTGTCGTTCAGGTCAATGGCAAGGTCCGCGACAAACTAACCGTGGCCGAGGGCGTAAAGAAAGCCGACGTCGAGTTGATGGCACTGGGGAGCGATCGGGTGAAAAAATTCATCGACGGCGCGCGGATCTCGAACGTGTTTTACGTGCCTGGTAAGCTGCTCAACATCGTCACGGGGTAAAATCAGTGGACACCAACGAACTCGCCGGATACGTCCGAAGCGTTCCAGATTTTCCTCTGCCTGGAATTTCATTTAAAGACATTACCACTTTGATCAAGAACCCGGAAGCATTCCGAGTTGCTATCGACCGTCTAGCCGAGCCGTTTGTCGGAACCGGGGTAGACGTGGTCGTCGGAATGGAGTCGCGTGGATTTATCTTCGCTGCGCCGATCGCCTACTGCCTTGGAGCTGGTCTGGTTCCCGTGCGGAAAATTGGTAAGCTACCGGCGGAGTCCATTAGTGTCTCGTACGACCTCGAATATGGTCAAAACACATTGGAAGCCCACCGTGACGCGATTACGCCGGGTCAAAAAGTGCTGATTGTCGACGACCTACTGGCAACCGGCGGCACGGTTCTAGCAACCATGAACCTGGTCCGACAACTAGGCGGGGAAGTCGTGGGTCTCGCATTTTTGATTGAGCTGTTGTACCTGCATGGACGGGACACGCTTGTCAAACCACCGCGGATTGTAAGTCTCATCCAGTATCGTGAATAGGCGCAGGGAAATAGACGTCACGCTGGTCGTGATATAATTCTCGCCAATCGAATAGGTATCGCCGCTCTTATCCAGAGAGGTTGAGGGACTGGCCCGACGAAGCCCAGCAACCGGTCGCGATTCGGTGGAACCGAGAAGGCGATACGGTGCTAAATCCACCGGAGCATCACTGTTCCGGGAGATGAGAGACGCGGACGTAGACTTTCTCTCATCGGGGAAGTCTTTTTTTGTGCATTTTTTGGCTGGACCGCATAATTGCGACGCGTGGCTGAGCGGCATGAACCACGTCAACAGATCGAGGAGTTGATACCGCGGATGAGCGTGCTGGTCGTTGGCTCCGTCGCCCTCGACACTGTCGAGACTCCGTCTGGCAAAGTTGAGGAGGCGCTAGGAGGATCGGCCACCTATTTCTCCCTTGCCGCGAGCCTTTACACACCCGTTCGTCTGGTGGCGGTCGTCGGCGACGACTTCCCCCGAACCGGAATCGAGCTTCTTCGTCATCACAATGTCGACGTTCAGGGACTCGAGGTTAGAGACGGTCGCACTTTTCGATGGATTGGCCGCTATGGCGACGACCTCAACATCGCGGAAACTCTTGAAACTCAGCTAAATGTGTTCGCCCACTTTGACCCGAAAGTCCCGGACGATTTTCGATCCAGTCCCATCGTCTTTCTGGCCAACATCGACCCGGAGCTTCAGCTGCAAGTCCTGAAATCAGTCGAGCGACCGATTCTGACTGCAATGGATACGATGAATTTCTGGATATCCTCGAAAAGGGAGGCGGTCACCGACGTCATTCGTTCGGTCGACATCGTTCTCATGAACGACGCCGAGCTGCGGCAGTACGCGCAGGTTCGTAGTTTGGCCGAGGCGGCTCGCCGAGTGCTCAGTCTGGGGCCGCGAGCGGTCGTTGTCAAGAAAGGCGATAACGGTTGCGCCTTGTACGGCCGCGAAGGGTATTTCGTCGCCCCGGCGTATCCGATCGAAACCGTCTGCGATCCAACCGGTGCGGGCGACAGCTTCGCGGGAGCGTTCATCGGCTGCCTTGCCCGAACAAAGGCGTTTAGCGACGTTGGCCTGCGTCGGGCGGTGCTCCACGGTTGCGTCGTCGCGTCGTACACCGTGGAATCATTTAGCATCGATCGGATTCGAGACCTCCATGCCGATAGCGTCGAGACTCGGGTGAAGGAGCTTCAGTCCTTCATGACGGTGGACGAAGTTCCGAGCAATGGACGGGTTCTGTAGTCAAGAGAGCGCGGGCCCCTCAGAGTTGCCCGCCCATTCCACTGACAGTACAAACGACTGTCGTCAATTGAAAGGACGGATAGGTGTCGACTCGAACACTTCCAAAACACGACGTCAAAGACTTGAACCTGGCACATCATGGTCGCCAGCGAATCGAATGGGCGGCGAACCAGATGCCAGTTCTCGCCTCGATACGGGAGCGATTTGCGAGCGAGCGACCGCTTGCTGGATTGAAAATTGGGGCTTGTCTGCACGTAACGAGCGAGACGGCGAACCTCATGCTCACTTTGCAGGCGGGAGGGGCGAGCGTCGAAATCTGCGCGAGCAATCCGCTTTCGACCCAGGACGACGTCGCCTCGGCGATGGTCTCAGAGTACGACCTTCCGACCTTCGCAGTCAAAGGCGAAGATAACGAGCGGTACTATCAACACATACGTGAAATTCTGGGCTCGCGTCCCCAAGTTACGATGGACGACGGCTGCGACCTGGTGACCGCCCTGCACCGCGATACGACCGGGCTCATCGGCAATGTGATCGGGGGCACGGAGGAGACGACGACCGGCGTCATCCGACTGCGTAGCATGGAGTCTCAGGGTGTCTTGAAGTATCCGGTTATCGCGGTCAACGAAGCCTCGACCAAGCACTTTTTTGACAATCGATATGGCACAGGCCAGAGTACGATCGATGGAATTATCCGCGCCACGAATATCCTCATTGCCGGGTGCACGTTCGTGGTCGCCGGTTACGGGTGGTGTGGCCGGGGAATCGCCATGCGCGCCCGGGGGATGGGGGCAAACGTCATTGTGACCGAGGTAGACCCAATTCGAGCCCTCGAAGCCTTGATGGATGGCTATCGGGTGATGCCCGGCGCCCAGGCCGCCGCCCTTGCAAACATTTACGTTACTGCAACCGGCGATCTGAACGTGATCGATCGTCCCCAGTTGGCCGCGATGCGCGACGGAGCGATCCTCGCGAACTCCGGCCACTTCAACGATGAGATCAACATTCCTGCTCTGACCGAGATGTCGGTTGAACGTCGAATCGCCCGCGATTTTGTCGAGGAGTATCGATTGGCCGACGGGCGCCGAATTTACCTGCTTGCCGATGGTCGACTGGTTAACTTGTCCGCCGCCGAGGGCCATCCTGCCGGCGTCATGGATATGAGCTTTGCCAATCAGGCCTTGAGCGCCGAGTACATGGCTCGCAACCACGGCAATCTGGACAACAAAGTGTACGTCGTACCGCTTGACATTGACCGTGAAGTCGCGCGATTGAAGCTCCGTTCGATGGATACGACGATCGACGAGCTCAGCGAGGAGCAAACGAAGTATTTGGCGTCCTGGGAAACCGGGACCTGAAGTCGAGGAGACCGCCCATAATGTCCAACCTGACCTTTACCAACTCGCCAAAGCACGTCTTCACGTCGGAGTCCGTTACGGAAGGGCATCCGGACAAGCTCTGTGACCAGGTATCCGACGCAATCCTTGACGCGATCCTCGAGAACGACCCGATGGGGCGCGTGGCGTGCGAAACCGCCGCGACAACCGGTCTGGTGATGGTCCTCGGCGAGATCACGACCTCGTGCTACGTCGATATGCCAAAAATCATCCGGAATACGATCCGGGAGATCGGGTACACGAGTGCCTCTTTCGGCTTCGACTACAATACGGCCGGCGTTGTCGTGTCGATCAAGGAGCAATCGCCCGACATCAGCCGCGGCGTCACCGAGGCGTTAGAGGCGCGTTCCGGCGAGTCAACCGACGCTGAATTCGACGCGACGGGCGCCGGCGATCAGGGGATGATGATTGGGTTTGCCTGTGATGAGACCCCGGAGTACATGCCGACCACGATCTCCCTTGCCCATCAGCTCTGTCGCCGACTGGCGGAGGTCCGACGCGATGGCACGCTACCGTACCTTCGCCCAGACGGCAAGTCCCAGGTCACCGTCGAATATCAGTTCGGGCGCCCGGTCCGGGTTGACACGGTGGTCATCGCCGCCCAGCACGACGAAAACATCGGAAACCAGCAGCTGCAGTGGGACATCATCGAGAACGTCATTCGCCAAGTCATTCCGGCGGAGCTTCTCGACGAGGGCACCCGCTTTCTGGTGAATCCCACCGGCCGTTTCGTTGTCGGCGGACCAATGGGAGACGCCGGTCTCACCGGCCGAAAGATCATTGTCGACACCTACGGTGGAGTTGCCCGTCACGGCGGCGGGGCGTTTTCGGGCAAAGATCCGACCAAAGTCGACCGATCTGGCGCCTACGCTGCTCGGTACGTCGCGAAGAACGTCGTTGCGGCCGGTCTGGCGAGTCGATTTGAGATACAGATCGCGTACGCTATTGGCGTCGCTCGACCTGTGTCGATTACGTTTGAAACCTTCGGCACCGCCCGAGTTCCAGACGCGACGATTCTTGACGTCATCTCGACTCATTTCGACCTTCGACCGGCAGCCATCATCCGTAATCTTCGCCTTCGGCGTCCGATTTATCGCCCAACCGCCGCGTACGGACATTTTGGACGCCGTGACATTGATGCACCCTGGGAAAATACCGACAAAGCCGAAATCCTGAGGCAAGACGCGGGGCTGTGAAGAACGGATTGTCAATGACCCTCATAATGACCGGCGTCGCCCGAGGACATAACCGGTGACCACTCGCCGAGTGCTCATTACCGGCGCAAGCGGATTCGTTGGGCGCCATCTGGTTGATCGTATCCTTGCGCTGGGCGATGCGACCGTCGTCGGCACGGTCCATCGTCATCTAGATCGAGAAGTCTCTCCTCAAATACCGGGGATTGCCAAGACGGACCTCTACGTCGGAGACCTCGTCGATCCGGAATTCGCGGATGCGGTATTGCGCGACGCTCGTCCGGATTGGGTCATTCACCTCGCGGCACAACCCTCGGTCGCGGAGTCCTGGAAGGATCCCGCGGCAACTATCGTCAATAACACGCTTGCTCAATTGCGCGTGCTCGAAGGAATCGCCAAGCACGCCGCGACAACTCGCGTACTCATCGTCGGATCGTCTGAAGAATATGGACGGGGAAATAGTGACGACGACCTTGCCAGCGAAGACTCGCCACTCCGACCCACCAGCCCATATGCGACGAGCAAGGTAGCTCAGGATATCCTCGGTCTGCAATACTATCTCGGACGCGGCGTCGACGTGGTTCGGGCTCGGCCATTCAACTTGTTCGGTCCTGGTCAAAGCGATACGTTTGCCATAGCCAGCTTTGGCCGCCAAATCGTCGAGGCCGAGCTTGGGCGCCGCGCTCCATCAATTGAAGTTGGAAACCTGGCCGCACGTCGGGACTATACCGACGTACGCGACGCCGTCAAGGCCTACGTGGCGTTGCTGGAGCGGGGGCGTTCGGGCGAGGTCTATAACGTCGGCGGCGGCGGAGTAAGGGCGATTGGAGAGATCCTTAGCCTCCTCATTCAGCGCGCGCGACGTCCGGTCACGGTGCGAACCGATCCGAGTCGCTTCCGCCCAATCGACGCCTATGCTCTTGGACCGGACGTCCGGCGAATCCAGAATGAAATCGGGTGGCGACCAACGATTGAGCTCGACCAGACCGTTCAAGATATTCTCGAAGATTGGCGTCATCGACTAGAAGACGGAGAGAGGAGTTGACGGGTTGCGAGTCTTAATTACCGGTGTAACCGGAATGGCTGGAAGTCATTTGGCCGAGTACGCTTTGAAGTTACCAGGCGTCCAGGTCTTTGGGACGTATCGTTGGCGCAGTCGACTCGACAATTTAAGCGAGCTGACGGCCAGCGGTCGCGTCCACCGAATTGCGGGTGGAGGGAACGTCCGATCGGCTGACGAGCTCGCGCGGCACGTCGACAATGAGACCAGGGCCGGGAGCCTGAATCTTCTTCTCGGGGATCTGACCGATCCATCGTCAATGCGACGCCTCGTCACTGGGGTGCGTCCCGACCGAATTTTTCACCTCGCGGCCCAGAGTTTCGTGCCGGCCTCGTGGGATGCACCAGCTCAGACGATGGACTTGAATGCGATCGGTCAGATTCATCTCTTTGAAGCCATTCGCGAATCGGGATTAGACCCCCTCGTTCACGTGGCCGGATCGAGCGAGGAATACGGTCTCGTGCTGCCGGACGAGGTGCCGATGAAGGAATCAAACCCACTTCGACCACTCAGCCCGTACGCGGTGAGCAAGGTCACTCAGGAGATGCTGGCGTGGCAATATCACCGCAGTTATGGACTCCGGTCGGTGGTTACCCGCGGTTTCAACCACACCGGCCCCCGCCGTGGCGAAAACTTCGTCACAAGCTCGTTCGCGCTCCAAATCGCCCAGATTGAAAAGGGTTTGAGGCCCCCGGTGATCGACGTTGGCGACGTCGAGAGTAAGCGAGACTGGACCGACGTTCGAGACATGGTCCGGGCATACTGGTTGTCCCTCGAGCGTGGCGAGCCCGGCGAAGTCTACAATGTTGGGTCAGGCGAGACGAGATCGGTTAGCGAGATGCTCGAGGTCCTCTTGGGCCTTGCGAATCGCAAGGTCGAGGTCCGGGTCGATCCCTCACGCTTGCGACCGTCCGACGTCAAAATATTGTGGGCCGATTGCACCAAGTTCGAGCGGCAGACAGGTTGGCGCCCGGAAATTCCGTTCGCCACGACAATGTGTGACTTGCTCGAGTTCTGGCGGAATCGCCTCTCCGTGAGCTAACAGGAAAGCTGAATGGCAAAACCGATCGTGTTTGGAACGGATGGATGGCGAGCGATCATTGCCGACGAGTACACCTTCGACAACGTTCGACGATGCGCGAAGGGTGTCGCCGAGCTCATGAAGCGGCACGGACTGGGTGACCGAGGGGTCGTCGTTGGCTACGACATGCGCTTCGAGTCGGAGAATTTCGCCGCCGCGGCTGCCGAAGCGCTCGCCGGATCCGGGGTACGAGCGATCTTGTGCTCGCGTTCCGAGCCAACACCGGTTATATCCTTCACCGTGTTGGAACAGAAGGCAGCTGGCGGGATCACGATTACGGCGAGTCACAATCCGGCCGTCTACAACGGGTTCAAGGTCCGATCGGATTACGGCGGCGCCGCGGATCCGGCGACAATCACTGAGCTTGAAGGAATCATCAACGCAATACCTCCGGATAGCGTGCCCACTCTTGCCCGTGCGGAAGCCATTCGTCGCGGCCTGCTCACCGACATTGAGCCATCGGACGCGTATCTAGCCCACATCGCTCGGCTAGTCGATTTCCAGGCCATCCGCCAGTCCGGACTACGGGTTGTTGTAGATGCAATGTATGGCGCGGGGATGGGTTGGTTTCCCCGCATACTCCACGGGGGAACCGTCGAGGTTATTGAGATCAATGCCGAACGCAATCCCTCGTTTGGCGGAATAAATCCAGAACCAATCAGTCAAAACCTCCAGAAGCTTTTCAAGACTGCTCGCGACCTTTCCGCGAGTGTTGGACTCGCGACTGATGGCGACGCTGACCGTTTAGGGGTGTGCGACGAGCACGGTAACTTCATCGATCAGTTGCGGATTTACAGTCTTCTCGCACTGTATCTCCTCGAGGTGCGCGGCTTTCGGGGACCAATCGTCAAGACGCTTTCGACTAGCTCGATGCTAGATCGACTTGGGGAGCTCTACGGAGTCCCGGTCTATGAAACCGGGGTTGGTTTCAAATACGTGGCGCCGAAAATGATCGAGACCAACGCACTAATTGGCGGCGAGGAAAGTGGAGGTTACGCGTTCCGCGGCCATATACCCGAGCGGGACGGCATCCTGGCGGGTCTGTTCTTTCTGGACATGATGGTCAAACTCGGCAAAACTCCATCGCAGCTGGTTCAGTACCTCTTTCAGAAAGTCGGCGCTCATTACTACGATCGAATCGACGTCCAGTTCCCGGCGACTGAGCGAGCGTCGATTGTCGCCCGGCTCGCCAACACTACTATATCGGCGCTCGCGGCGACTCCCGTCGACCGAATTCTCCGTGAGGACGGGTACAAGTTTATCCTTCAGGACGGAAGTTGGTTGCTCATTCGTTTCAGCGGAACCGAGCCGATCATGAGGATCTATTCGGAAGCGGGAAGCGATGGGCGTGTCCGGGAGATTTTGGCGGCTGGGAAGGCGCTTACTGGTGTTTGACGCGTGGGGGGACCCAGCGTATAATCTGCCGTGACTGGACGGCTGAGGATGGTCGTAACGAACGCGAATCACCATCACGTCAGAAGTTCGCGAGATGACGTTGCAAGTGGGCACTGGGGCCTCGGCTCTGGTGCCCACTTGCTTTGAGTGAATCGAGCGTGAAGGAGTGGGTCGCCATGCATTCGAGCCTCATCGGTAAAATCGACAAGGCAAAGCGATACGCGGAGGAGCCGGACCGAGTGCGTTTTTCCCGGCTAGACGTTACCTTCAAAGGTGAGCACGACGCTTATCAAGTCTCATTTGACGACGGCACCTGGCATTGCTCCTGTGCCTTCTTCGCTGGATGGAACGTGTGCAGTCACACCATCGCTTTGCACCGCATGCTCACTCCGATGATCCCGCGTGAAGCGGCGCCGGGCGGCGTCGTGACGGCAGCGAGCAGCGCCTAGTGTAAGACTCGTTTGAGGATTAGACAGTTCGCCAAGTCAATTCGCGACTCGTCGTTGGCATTTGAGCGATCGAGTGGTCAAGGTAGGCTGGCTGCCTTGGCCACAGTTCCTAGTTAAACTCGCCGGCCGCTTCGATTTGGCTGGAATGATCGAGAGGCGGTGCTGGGTTCTGCCTCAATTGTGGGGCGCACGGGGGATAGTTGAACTGCCGGTCCCTGGGATTTCCGTCGCCGTAGCGTTAGCGATCTTCGGAACTGTGGTCGGTTGGGCCAGGCTGGCCCTGGGGTTCTTGAACGCGTAAGCACCGAAAACGGCTGAGGATTGGGGACTTGGACCCGACGTCGGTTCGGATCAGGCCATGTCCCCAATTCTCACAATAGGCTCGCGCTCACTTCTTCTTGGCGCTTGCCTCTTTCTTTACGTCCTTTTGCTTCTTCTTCTTGTCCGAAGCCTTTGGACTCTTGTCGCCCACGCACCCACCTCCTGAAGAAGATTAGTGACAGTATACACGATCGATCCAGGGTCACCAAGTGCGACCGTCGGATCTTAGCGCACCGCGACGCTTATTCAGCGCCTCGGTCGTCCTCGATGTCCGCCACTTCGAGTGGCTCCTCGGCTTCCTCCTCGCGCTCGCCGAACTCTGATTCCTCCGAATCGGCCTCCTCTTCTTCTTCGAGCTCGTACTTGAGAAGGGTCTCTCGGGTATACGCCCGGATTCCGGGACCTTCACCCCGAATTGGAAAGGATACTTTGCCAGAGTTGTTTGGATCCTGGTACGTTTCGCGAATAAATACTCGCATATTCCCATCGTCCAGTGCCATGACGGCGGCCGTGTACTTATTTCCGCTTTTCATCAAATCGATCAATCGCTGGCCAATCTTCGGATCAATCTGGCCAAGTCCGGTTCCCCGCATCGATTCGACCATGAGGCTCCGCCCATCTATTTTGAGGACAACTTGATCTCCCGCCGAGAGCTTGGCCAGCACGTCACGCGGCGCGGGATGCGCGAGCAACACGACGCCCGTCTTTCCGGTTTCCGCGATAAACATCCGCGGATCGACTTTCTCACCCGAAGGCGGGGCCTCTTCCACCTTCAGATTCGCGAGTCGGGATAGATTTTTTCGGGCAATCGTATTCGACGGGTCGAGATGGACGGTCTTCTGGTAGGCGGTCCGAGCGTCGCGATACCGCCCCATCTCCATTTGGGCCCGACCGAGCCGGTTGAGCGCGTCAGTGTCCTCGGGAAACAAATCAAGAACTTGCTGGTTTACCTTGACTGCGTCGGACCAACGATTCTGCATCGCTAGGGCGATGGCCTGATCGACCAAGTGGCGACGAATTTTGTTCTTTTCTTCAGTTTGGAAGCTTGACATCATAGTGCCCCTCGTTAGCTCACGGCGCTGCGAAGCGCCGCCGATTTTACAAGTTGGGGATCCAAAAACGCAAGGTACGAATACGCGCCCGCTTGGACGCAATCCGGGCCGGTCGCCCGTTCCCTGGCGTTTGGGTCACCAAGGAGACGCCCAAACGTTCGATAGCACGCGACGGTTCAGCAGGATCCGTGCCAGAGACTCGGTCCCTGGACTTATTTGAGCCACAGGCCTCCGATTACGACGGCGGTGAGTCCAGCCCCGGCGACAACAAGGTGTTCTGAAAGAACCCGCGGCACCAGGGTGCCGTTGAGGTACGATCGAATCAGTCCAGTCAGTGTATAAAAGATCAGCAGCAAAATTGCGCCACCGGCAAAGGCACCTAAGACCCAATAATTTAGCGCCCAGGTAACCTGCCCCATACAGATCGCGACAACCGCGACCCACATCGCGTGTTGGTCGGCCCTACCAGCACCGCGGAATAATTCGGCGGAAATCAGCGCGCTCGCGACGAAGATCGCGGTAGCCGATAGAAGACTCCGAAACTTCGGCGCGAAAATCGCAGCGAATATCACGAAACTCATCACGTATGCGATCAGACTTAGAGCGAGGCGGGCCTGGCGAGATCGGCGGCCCAACTGATCGTAGGTGAGGTATTCGGCATATAGGGCCGTCGCGAGCAGTGTCCCAGCCACGATCAATCCCGCCGCTAGCGGGAGACCGTGCCCAATGTTTGGTAGTCGCAGGAAAAGGACAGCGCCAAGCACGATGAGGGAGGGCAGTACGAAAACGGAAACTCCCGCCTCGGCCATCGAAAGACGGGGATGACCGCGCAGTACTTGGTCCGTCCCAACACAAACCGTCACCAGTAGCAAACCAACGTATGGCCATACCAATGGCGAACCGATAATGAGGGATAAGCCAATGCCCGCCGTAATAAGCGTCGCCACCGTGACGACGCGTTCGCCTGGAGACACCCTCCACCAATCCCGCGCCAAACCGTGACCGCGATTATACCACCTTTCGCCACCTCTTGTGGGTGCGCGTTGATGCCAGACGAATAGGTACGGTATACTTTGGGGAAACTATCGCTCAGGATGGATGACTCTGACCGATGATCACGCTCCCAGTTCGACGACGACGAACTCAACGGACGCAAGCCCGTCGGTTCGGTCGAGCCTGACTCGAGCGAACGGGATTACCCGGAACGGTTCGACCTCGAGCTCGGCGGTCGACACCGACGGCCGGTACCACCGCCTTGAGCGAACGGCCAAAGCGTACCTGCCTCCGGCCGGCGTCGACCTGATAAGTCGGGCTTTTCGCCGCGCCGCGGCCGCCCATGAAGGGCAAGTTCGCGATAGCGGTGAGCCCTACGTCAACCACTGTGTCGAGACCGCACTCATCCTTGCCGAGTTTCGACTCGACTCGGCGCCGGTCGCGGCGGCGATTCTTCACGATATCATCGAAGACACTGGAGTTCCGCGCGAAGAAATTGCGGCCGAATTCGGTGAGGAAATCGCTAGACTGGTCGAGGGCGTCACCAAGCTGAGCAGCTTCGGATTCTCCGAACTAACGTCCGTCGATCCAGGTGATAGTAAGCGGCGCGACCGAGCCCGGATTCAGGCCCTTCAGGCCGAAAATCTCCGAAAGCTCTTCCTGGCGATGGCGGATGACATCCGAGTCGTCCTGATTAAGCTGGCGGATCGCCTCCATAACATGCGGACGCTAGACGCGCTATCGGCGGACCGTCGCTCTCGAATCGCCCGCGAAACGATGGAGATTTACGCTCCACTCGCGGCGCGGCTTGGCATCTGGCAGCTCAAATGGCAGCTCGAGGATCTTTCGTTCCGATACCTCGACCCGGTCGCCTACCGCTGGGTTTCGCGCGCGCTTTCCGCGACGCGCGCGGATCGTGAGCGCTACATCTCGAAGGTTGTCCACGAGCTGGAGTCAGAGCTCCGCAAAATGGGCCTCAAGGCGCAGGTCGTTGGGAGACCGAAGCACCTCTACAGCATTTATCGCAAAACACAGCGCACCGGCCATGACGTATCGGAGCTGCACGACCTGCTCGGTTTGCGCGTTCTTATCGACGGGACCGAAGCCGATTGCTACACCGCGCTCGGCGTCGTTCACCAAACCTGGCTTCCAGTTCCGACGCCGACGGGCGAGTCCGGGTTTCGCGACTATGTGGCCGCTCCCAAGGAGAACGGTTACCGATCCTTGCACACGACGGTCATGGGACCGGATGCCCGAGCCTTGGAGGTGCAAATTCGCACCGAAGAGATGAACCGGGACGCCGAGTTTGGCGTAGCCGCCCACTGGCGCTACAAAGAGGGAAGCCGTCGCGATCTAAAGTTCGAGGAGCGGATCGCCTGGATCCGCCAGCTTCTCGACTGGCAGTCCGAAATGTCCGGCTCTGCTCAAGAATTCGTCGAGTCTCTCAAGTCGGATGTGCTTCGAGATCAGGTTTACGTGTTCACGCCAAAAGGTGAATTGCGCGAGCTGCCGGCCGGTTCGACACCTCTGGATTTTGCCTACCGAATCCACACCGATATCGGTCATCGTTGCATCGGCTCGAAAGTCAACGGTCGCCTCGTCTCCCTCGATCATGCGCTCAATAACGGAGACGTCGTCGAGATTATGACCTCAAAGGCCCCGCGCGGGCCCAGCCGCGACTGGTTGAATCCAAGTCTCGGTTTCATTAAGACCGCGCACGCGCGCGAAAAGATTCGCCAGTGGTTCAGCCGGCAAGAACGGGCGGAGAACATCGCTCGTGGCGAAGAGATTCTTGTCAAAGAGCTCGCTCGGCTCGGGTTTGCGCACGCGAAGCTCGAAGACGTCCTCCCGTCGTTCAAAATCGATCGGGTCGAAGACCTGTACGCGAGCGTTGGTTGCGGTGAGATAAGTCCCCAAACGGTTGCCCTCCGGCTAGCCGGTGGTGACACGGCGACCGAAGACGAGCTTCCGGTATCGGCACCGACCGTCACCGATACGAGCGTTGCCCGGGGTATTCAGGTCATGGGCGTCGGCGATCTGCTGACCCGATTGGCTCGGTGCTGCTCGCCGGTGCCTGGGGACCGCATCGTCGGCTTCGTGACCAGGGGTAGTGGCGTGACTGTCCATCGGGCCGATTGCTCGAACGTAACCCATCTGACCGAGCACGAACGGCTAGTTGAAGTCGAATGGGGAAGAATTCAGCAGCAGGTCTACCCCGTCGCCATTCGGCTGGAAGCCTGGGACCGCGACGGATTACTACGTGACGTTGCCGCCTTGGTCGCGGAAGACCGAGTGAATATGACCTCGGTCAGCGCCGTAACTCATACTGATCACACTGCGATCATCAAGGCGACGCTAGAGATAAGCGATTTACGGACGTTGAGCCGAATCCTCAACCGACTCGAGCGCATCAAAGGCATCCGAACCGTCACGCGCGACACCTCGTAGTTAGTCGCGCCGACGACCTAATTAGCAAGTAATTGAACGTTCCCCACGTTACTCTGGTAACCGCGCCCCGATGCCGCGAACTCAACCCACAGAATCTCAGCCGGTCGAGGCGAAACGGTATTTGGGTCAAACAGATCGAAAATCTCATCGGACCAAAGATCGGCCGGAAGAGCTTTAGAATCGCGCACGATCGGTGTATCGTCACTTTTCAAGTAGAAGCCCCGAGACCAGGTTGTTTCACTTCCGGAGCTGTCACGATAGTGGACCCGCACGACGAGCGGAGATTCGGAGCCAATTGGGGCGTCGGTCGATAGGTCCTGGTTAAGAATCCGAACCTGGAAAGCAAACTTTAAGCCGTCGGCATCGGTGACGTCCGCGGTGAGTGATTTGTGGATGAAAGTTTCGGCGTGACGCGGCGCGTGATCGCGCGCGAACTCAACAAAAGTACGGTTGTCCTGTTCGCGAATGACAACGTTCCCAGGTAGGCCGTCCACCACGTCGCGCTGACCGGGCTGCCAACCAGTGAGGCCCTGAATGAAGTCCCCGTTCGTCAGAACGTTATGGACCGAGGTGAGTGGCGAGGTGGGAAGAGACGCCCCAAGGACCCGAGTCATTTCGCCGCGCAACACCTCAACCGCCCCCTCCTGCCCACTCACCGTGGCGGATCCAGCGGAGACCATGACGTCCGATTCATCTGGCGAAACGTCCAGCCGATAGCTTCCCTCGCGCAAGAGGGCATGAGCCTGT
>CAZBQK010000007.1:0-10062 GCA_964493975.1 uncultured Dehalococcoidales bacterium
GAGTCGAAGCTTTAGCTGGTTTGGCACACTTGACCAGCTAAAGCTTCGACTCCTGAAATCGTCTATCGCATTGCAAATCGCTAGATAAATTTCAGCTTCGCGCCGTCTCGAGCGGGTTCTCCCGCCTCGATCCAGCCGTCGAGTGTGCCCTCGGCCGATGCGCGCCACACCCAGTCCTCGACCCGATCCTTCCGCGAGTCGACCATCAGCTTCGTAGCGTCGACCCGCGGCAGAACGATCGCGCGCCACCCGGGTCGAGGTCCCCGCTCTGGCGTCACGTCGATCGGAGGAAATCGTCCTACCCAACACCAATCGTGGCGGCCGCTCGCCGGTTCATATTGGATTGCCCAAGTACCGTTCCAATCGGCGAGGCGACTATGCTCGAGAATTCGATCGATGACGAGCTCCCGTGACACGGCAAGGGTCACCAGCGGCCGAGTGTCATTTCTCACTATCTTTTCACCTAGACGTTATGCCTGTACTTTGTCGAGCGCTCGTCGATAGGTCGAGATCAATCCTTCGAGTTTCTCGATCAGTTCCTGCGAAGTCACAACCTGATCGTCGAGCTCGTGAATTTGCAGTTTGAGTCGGTCGGCTTCCTCGGTCTCGCCGTGCTCTACTAGAACTTGGCGAGCCAGCTCAAGTTTCGCTCGACGCAATTGTTGATTGTCAAGACGAGACCTCGCGACGGAAAGCTCGTACTCGTATTCGCCAAGCATCTCGCGAATAACGTCGGCACGACTCATCATTCTCGTATCCTCAGACTCCGGCGATCGAATGAACGCGTCGCCGATCAGTTCCCAGCCAACACTGTCCGACTGGTGATCATACGGACTGATCTCGGTCCGGGTCAAGGTCGAGCTCCTGATCGCAAAGGTCCGGACTCCTACCGACCGGAAGGTCGGACGTGATATGCTCTGCGCACGTCGGCGTGGGGGTGGAATCTGTTGAAATCGTCGTCATTCGACATCTTTGCTGGCTGGTGCGCTGTGCTTGCTGGAATAATTGCGGTGTTATACGCGATTTCGTTCGTGATTGTTCGCCAGCTCGCACCAGACGTCGGATCGGTCGCCAGCGCGCTGTTCCTTACCCTCGTCGGAATTTTGAGTACAGTTGCGATAACCGCACTGTGGGCTCGATTTCGGGACGTCGCGGCCGAGCTCGCGCTCTGGGCATACGTCATGGGAGTTGTCGGAGCAATCGGCTCGGCGATTCACGGGAGTTTCGACCTTGCCGACGCCATTCATCCATCTTCCATTCTCGCGGCCGCGGCGCGCGCGGACGTTCCGAGCGAGATCGATCCCCGCGGCTTTCTCGCCTTCTTTGTGACGGCCCTGGCTCTGCTAGCCTTCTCCTGGTTGATCGTCCGGACTCAACGGCTTCCCCGAACCCTTGGACTCATCGGTTATGCCTCGGCAACGCTGCTCGTCTTCCTTTACCTCGCTCGCTTGATCATATTAACGCCCACCCACCCTCTCGTCGCTGCGCTGGTTATTCTCAACGGATTTTTTCTAACGCCCATGTGGCTCATTGGACTAGGTCTGGCGCTCTGGCGCGGAGTTACCCGGGTCATCGATTAGTCCTCGAGAAAATCGATGGACTGATCGCTGGCGGGAGTTCTGCACTGCAACACTTGAGGCAGTTAGTCCGTCAAATGGCGTAAGGGAGGTGTTGCTCGATGTCAACCATGCCTGAGGCGCCGGCCGCTGAGGAGGAGCTCGTCCTCGAAGCCCCGATGCCCGTTCCACCGATTACTCCAGCTCAGGCCGCGAGCGCCGTCCGAGTCGATGCCGAGACGAAAACACGGATTACGAAGGCGGTCAACACGTTCGTCGACTCGATGATGAAACTCGAAGCCCAGTCACCTGAGTTCGAGCGAAAGGTTCGCTCGATTAGTCGAATGGGAAACGAAGAGATTCGGCGTTCCGCCGAGGCGTCAAACCGTTTTCTCGACCGGCCCACCGCGGCGCTCCAAGGGGGTCCAATCACCCAGGGATCCCAGGTTTCAAGCGCCCTCCTCTCTCTACGAAAAGAGATCGAGAGTCTCGATCCATCTCGACATCTCAGTCGCCGACGTGGCATTTTCGATCGGATCCCATTTGGCAATCAGGTCAACGACTACTTCCGAAAGTATCAGTCGGCTCAATCAACAATCGAAGCCATTGTCACTGGCTTGTACCGGGGTCAGGACGAGCTACTGCGTGACAACGCGGCCCTCGAGAAGGAAAACGAGTACCTCTGGGCGATGAAGGGCCGGCTCGAGCAATACGTTTACATGGCTTCGGCCCTTGACGAAGCCCTGACGAAGCAAGTCGCCGAGTTAGAAGCGCGAGAACCGGAGAAGGGAAGGGCGCTCAAGGAAGACGCACTCTTCTACGTTCGTCAGAAGCGTCAAGATCTGCTCACCCAGCTTTCAGTCACGGTGCAGGGCTACCTCGCACTCGACCTGATTCGGCGTAACAACTTGGAGCTCATTAAAGGCGTCGAGCGCGCCACGACGACGACAGTGTCAGCGCTTCGCACCGCCGTCATCGCTGCCCTTGCTCTCGGAAACCAACGGTTGGTTCTCGACCAGATTACGGCGCTGAACGCGACAACCGGGAACATAATTGAATCGACGTCGCAAATGCTCCGGCAGCAGGTTAGCGAGATTCAGAATCAGGCCGCGTCCACGACCGTGAGCATCGAGAAGCTGCAAGCGTCATTCAATAACGTTTACGCCACGATCGACACGATCGACAATTTCAAGCTCGCGGCCCTGGACAACATGCGCAAAACGATCGACAGCCTGTCAACCCAGGTCGGCAAAGCCCAGGTGTATCTCGAGCGAGCCCGGACGTCCGAGCTGGCTCAGGCCAAAGCGGAAACGCTGACGAACGAGTTATCTCTTCCCTCCGGGCCCCAAGGAGCGTAAGCCATGCGGATGAGTCAAGTCCTCCTGATTGTCATCGCGGTCCTGGTTGCGCTGGCCGTTCCCGCCTGGATCGCGATTCTTGCGATGGCCGGCTTCGTCTTGCCGTGGTTCGTCCTGGGGCTCATCGTTTGGGCGTTTTTCTCGGCGATTCGAGGACCACGCCGCCGCCGATGGTCTCGCACCTACTGGCCGCCCCAAACTGTTCCAATAACCCGACCATCAAATCCAAGTCAGGACCAATTTCGGCCGCCGGCTTCGGCCCGCCCTGAGCTACCGATCGACGTCCAGGTGAAGGTCGAGCAGATCCGGCGGAAGGTCGAGGTGCTTCTCGGTTACGCCTCTCGCTTTCCTCCGTTCTCCAAGGATCTGTATATCGTCCGACAAACCGCGAGCGAGTACCTTCCTCGAACCATCGATGCCTTTTTGGCTCTGCCCGCGGCTAACGGTGAGCTAGTTGTCGCCGCGAACGGCAAGTCGGCGCTTCAGGAGCTGAAAGAACAATTGGACCTGCTTGACCGGAAACTGGACGAGGTGGCCGACGATCTACAGCGCCAGGACCTCGATCGCCTGCTGGCCAACCGCCGCTTCCTCGAGGAAAGATTCGGCCGTACCAGCGTCTGAGCGCCACTGAACGCGGCAAGACCTGCGACTCTAACTAACCCAGACGATTCCACCCCCGTACACCGACGAGGACAGACGGGAAACCTGGCCGGACGCGGCCTCGACGAGCGACAGACCATTTCCGCCGTCAATCGCCAGCCATTTGCCGTCAACCGACCAGGCCGGCACCGGCGTTCGCTCAAGCATGTGGGTAAGCTGATGTAGGTCGCTGCCGTCGGTCTTTACCGTCCAAATCTCCCAGGGCGCACCGTGATCCGCTTCGGCAATCGAGGCGGCGAAGGGCGCCCGTAGAGGATTCATCGCCCCCTGCTGGACCGGGACGGGCGGGGTGCCTTTGAGCGAAGCCGAAAAGATTATTTGAGTTCCCGACGGCGCGAATCGGGGGAAACGCAGGGTGTCAAAAGGCGTTCCATCGACGATCCGATGAACCTTGCGAGCCTCGACGTCGGTCAGCCAAACGTCGTTCGTCGTGGCCCCGACGAAGGCAAGCGACTTACCATCCAATGACAGGGCTGGACTCTGAGCCCGCTCGGCTAATTTGACCGGCTTAGACCCGTCGAGGCCAACTCGATACAGAGTGACGTCGTCGGGCGCGGGGCGAGCACCGCCGCTGTGCGATACCCGTAGAGTAACATCCACCGACTTCCCATCGGCGCTCCAACAGGGGCTCTCGAGGCTTCCGCCCATCGTCTTTGACGATAGTACCAATTGGGGGCTCGACAGGTCGACGCCCATGACGTACAGATCGGACCCGCCCACGTCCTCGACGTTGGTTGGCAGGACGTAGAAGGTGTAGGCAACTCGCTTTCGGTCGGGAGAAAGGCAAGGAGCTGCACCAAAAGAGTCTTTGGGGTAATGCGTCACTTGGGTCGCCAAGCGAGTCGCAACGTCGTAGGCGAAGAAATTTCCGTTTCCGGACACTAAAAACTTGCCGACGGTCGGCGGCGACAGCGTCGCCACCGATGTCGGCGTGGACACCGGGGCGGTGACAACTGGCGCGGCCGTTGGGCTTGAACAACCCGCCGCGACGCCGGCCGTCGCCGTCACGAGTCCAGCGCAGAATCGCCGCCTTGACCACTTTCCACGAACTCGGTTCACAGGCATTTTCCTCGTCGAGCGGAACGATACCGCCACGTTGGAGCTCATGTCTGCCGACCGGTTGAATGCTAATCCATTGTACTACCCAGACTGTTGACATCGCCAATCCGATGCATTAGGATTTAGGCGCACCTAATTTCTAGTGCATCACCTTAGGAGACCTCGTGAGTCAGGCAGTCGAAGATTACCTCAAGGCAATCTACAAACTTCAATCTGACGCTGGCAAAGTCTCGACGTCAGCTCTCGCGGATTATCTGGGAGTCGCCCCACCGTCGGCCACCAACATGATTACCCGCCTGGTCGAGTCCGGCTTGCTTCGACACGACCGCTATCGTGGAGTCGAATTGACCCAGGCGGGCGCTCAAGCGGCCTTGGAAGTCATTCGACACCATCGGCTCTGGGAGCTGTTCCTGGCCGAATCGCTAAAGGTTCCGTTAGACCGGGTTCACGCCGAGGCCGAGCGCCTTGAGCACACTCTCTCCGAGGACCTGGAAGAGGATCTTGACCGGGCACTCGGACATCCAACGATCGATCCTCACGGCGATCCCATTCCCAGTAAAGATGGCATCGTTAGTCCCACAAGCCGGCAAAGGCTCTCTGAACTGGCGATCGGAATCACCGCGCGAATCGCCCGGGTGCCTGACAGCAATCCCGAGCTCCTTCGCTATCTTAGCGAGCTGGGGCTCTTGCCCGGTTCTCAAGTCGCGATTACCCAAAAAGCGCCCTTTGGCGGACCGATTTACGTCGCGGTGACCGAACGTACCGGAGCGAGTGTCCCGGCCGACCCTCAAGTAATCGGCCAGGAATTGGCATCACAAATCTTTGTCGACTCCGCTGAAAGCAAGGATTTGCTTGGGGCGTGACCGGCCGGTTATTAACCGGCCACGCCAATTGACAAATGCGCTTCGCCAGCCCCCTGGCGAGCACATGGAGGATCGGATGGCGCGCACTGACGTCCCGGGCAGCCAGAAAGACCGGGTCCACCCCGAGCTTCAAGACGCCGCGAGGGAAGCAATCCTTGGCCAGCGCCGAGGCCTTCGGGCGCTCTTGCCCTTCCTTGGACCGGCCATCATCGCCTCGGTCGCCTACATCGATCCGGGCAACTTCGCCACGAACATCTCCGGCGGAGCTCAATTCGGCTACGTTCTGCTTTGGGTCATCCTCGTCGCCAACCTGATGGCGATGCTGTTGCAAACCCTGTCGGCAAAGCTTGGCATTGTGACCGGCCGCAATCTGGCCGAGATGTGCCGCGATCACTTCCCGGCCTGGGTCTGTGTTGGATTCTGGATCACTCAGGAAGTCGCCGCGATGGCAACCGACCTGGCGGAGTTTCTCGGTGCTGCCATCGGATTCAACCTGCTTTTTGGCGTTCCGCTCTTTCTTGCCGCGCTGGCGACTGGCGTCGGAGTCTTCCTGATTCTGGCCTTTCAAGGTAAAGGCTTTCGAGGGATTGAAGCGTTCATCGCCTTGATGGTCGGAATAATTGCCGCGAGCTACATCGTCGAGACAGTGCTAGCCCAACCTGATTGGAGCCAGGTTCTCTTCCACACCGTGGTCCCGAGCCTCCCGGGTAACGAAGCGGTCCTGATTGCCGTTGGCATTATCGGCGCGACCGTTATGCCGCACGTGATCTATCTCCACTCCAGCTTGACCCAAGCGCGCGTCGTGCCCCGGAACGACGAGGAGAAGCGTCGAATTTATGCCTTCGAGCGCATCGACGTTGCGTTAGCGATGGGTACGGCTGGGTTGGTGAACATGGCGATGCTCATCATGGCGGCCAAGGTATTTCACTTCACCGGTCATACCGACGTGGCCGACATCAACACCGCCTACCAGACATTAACACCGCTGCTCGGAGGGGCAGCGAGCCTCGTCTTCGCGATCTCACTACTGGCGTCGGGAATCTCGAGCTCGAGCGTCGGGACGATGGCGGGCCAGGTCGTGATGCAGGGGTTCGTTAACTTTGGCATACCGGTTTGGCTGCGGCGGATCTTGACGATGCTACCGGCGCTCGTGGTGATAGCTCTCGGACTTGACCCGACCAGAACCCTGATTCTCAGTCAGGTGGTGCTCAGCTTCACCCTGCCGATTCCGGTCATAACGCTAATTATGTTTACCCGCGACCGCCGGATAATGGGCGAGCTCGTCAATCACCAGATCACGACCGTTCTCGCGACAATATGCGCCGTCACGATTTTGCTGCTCAACGTGGTGCTCTTATACCAAACGTTCGGCGGTCAAATTCCAGTTCTGGGATAGGCAATGGTGGGCCCAGGAGGGATCGAACCTCCGACCAACCGCTTATGAGGCGGCCGCTCTACCATTGAGCTATGGGCCCTCGACGACAATATCATGATAGCATAGGCCGATTCGAAGGTTTTTAACAATCCTTCAGTAAGCTACCAATGGCACTCGTACCGTCGTGGACCTGACGTCCGGTCATGACAACCGGAACGCCGTGCTATAATCCCCTGATTTCGCCCGGACCGACGGCGGGCGACCGAGCGATGTGTAGTGCGAGTGGCGATCGACGCCCGGCTGCTGGCTTACCAACAGGCGGGAACGGCGACCTACCTCCGTGGCGTTCTGGCTGGTATGCGGGAAGTGGCGACGGCGCCTAACTTCCTGGTGGTCTCTAGCCGGAAGTCCCCCAAATTCAACGAGATATCGGACTGGCCGCGTCACGTCGCTTGGACGCCCTGTCACCATCGCTTCGAGCGCCTGACCTTAGGCATCGAGCTCGCCAGTCTCAACGTCGACGTGGTCCACAGTCCCGACTTCATTCCGCCCTATCGCTTCGGCCGACGTTGGGCGCGGGTCATCACGGTTCACGATCTCGCATTTCTCCGGTGGCCCGAGCTAATTACGGCGGAGAGCCGCAGATACTACGGCCAAATCTTTGACGCGGTCAAAGTCGCCGATCGGATCATCGCCGTGTCCGAGGCGACTCGGCGCGACCTTCTGGATCGGGTTTCGTCGACGATTGGCACGCGCGTCGTCGTTATCCCGGAAGGGGTCGGCAATACGTTCGCGTCGTCTGACAAGACCATTGCCTTCTCATTCGTCCGCGAGCGTTTTGACGTCGTTCGGCCATTCTTCCTTTTCGTCGGCACCGTGGAGCCCCGAAAGAATCTCCCAAAACTCGTTCGCGCCTTCGCGCGTCACGTGAAGGGTCACGGCCACGAAGTCGACCTGGTGCTAGCCGGCTCACGAGGGTGGCTCGACGCCGAGTTCAACGCGACACTTGGCGAAGCCGGGGGCTCGGTCCACGTACTTGGTCGAGTCACCGAGACTGAATTGGTCGCCCTCTACAACGCGGCCCTCGCGCTCGTTCTGGTGTCGCAGTACGAAGGGTTCGGCTTACCGGCGCTCGAAGCCATGGCGTGCGGCTGTCCAACGATCGTGTCAAACACCGGATCGCTACCGGAGATTGTCGACGGCGCCGGGCTGTTAGTCGATCCTGGCGACGAAGAAGCGATCGGCGCCGCGATGAACCGCCTCCTGGCTGATGATTCCCTCCGCCGGGATCTGACCGAGCGGGGGATCAAGCAGGCGTCGCGCTTCCGTTGGAAGACCGTCGCCGAGCAGACTGCCAAAGTCTACGAACAGGCGGCCGCGTGCGCATCCTAATGCTGGCTCCACGTGCTCCCTACCCGACAACCTACGGTGCGGCCCTCCGAAACCTGCACATTCTCCAATGGCTTGGCCGACGACACGAGGTGACCCTCGTCGCCTTCGGCGATTCGCGAGACCGAGAAGCCGACCGAGTCCTGCGAAGCCACGCCCGAAACGTTTACCTCGTTCCGCCACCTTTTCGCTCGATTGGCGACCGCGTTCGAGACCTGGCCCTGACGACACATCCGGACCTAACCCGGCGATTGTGGTCCGCCGACATGATCCAGACAATCGAGTCCGCGCTTGGCAGCGCACGGTTCGACCTCGTCCAAATCGAAGGGCTGGAAATGTATTCGCTGTGGCTAGCCGCGGCGGCTAGGACTCGGTACCGACCGAAGGTGATTTTGGACGAGCACAATGCCGAGTACGCGTTGCAAGCCAGTGCGGCCGCGGCCAGCTGGCGACGGGGATCCCTGATCGGAGGCGCTTATTCGTCGATCCAGGCCCTTCGCCTTCGTCGCTACGAAAGAATGGCGATCCGCGGCGTCGACGGCGTCGTCGCCGTATCAAAAGAGGATCTGCAGACAATTGACACCCTGTCGCCTGGTCGACGTCGAGCCGTCGTTCCGAATGGCGTCGACACGGCTGAGTTCACACCGGTTGAACGTCCGCCTCCGGGGGGACGGGCTCTCTTCATCGGAAAGCTAGACTATCGTCCGAACGTCGACGCGGTGGAATGGCTCCGAAACGATATCTGGCCGCGAATCCGTCGCTCCTGTCCAATCGCGACCCTCGACATCGTCGGACGTGATCCTTTGCCGCGGGTGAGCCGGCTGGGTGGATCGGACGGCGTGACCGTCGTCGGCGAGGTCGCGGACGAGCGCCCGTGGTTTCAACAAGCCGACCTGCTAGTCGTACCGATGCGCATGGGGAGCGGAGTTCGCCTGAAAGTACTTCAGGCCATGGCCACCGGGACGCCGATCGTGTCGACAACGCTTGGGATAGCCGGCGTCGCGGCCGAGGACGGTAACAGCGTTCTGATCGGCGATAGTTCGGCTGAGTTCGCTCGCCAGACCGTGCGACTGCTCGGCGACCAAGCGCTCCAACGAAAGATCTCGGCGGCGGCGCTCACCCTGGTCCGAACCCATTTCGACTGGCGGGTCATCCTGCCCCGACTGGACGAGTTCATTCAAGAGATCGTCGGCAATGTGTAAAGCACGCCGTCGATCCATTGCTCTTTGCGTCGCGGCGATTCTCGTCCTTGGCGTCGCCCTGCTTGCCGCGTACGAATCGAAACGGGCCGAGCGGCACTACGTTGCCGATCTGCTCGGCGTCGACGTCAAGAATCAGGTCCTCGCCGTCTATTCGCTGATCACCTCGCCATCGGTGCAGACAGACGATCTGGCACCAATCAATCACGCCAACCTGCCGCCGTACGCCGTGAACGTTTTTCTGGACCAGGAGGTCCAACCGGAAAGTGTCGCGCGCAGCCTCGATCTCGTTCGGGACGCCGGATTCCATTTCATCAAGCAGGAGCTCATCTGGAACGACATCGAGCGCCCGAACAAAGGCCTTTACGAAGATAGCGCCGTTCCCGGAAAAAGCTCGTGGGCGACCTACGATCGGATCGTCGACATGGCGCAGGCTCGTGGCATTGACGTGATCTTTCGGATCGACACGACGCCCCAATGGGCCCGCACCTGGACCAACAAGATCGAAACACCTCCGCAAAATGTTGGCGACTACGGAGACTTCGTCGCGGCAGTCGTGCAACGCTACCGAGGTAAGGTCCATTATTACCAAATTTGGAACGA
>CAZBQK010000007.1:10162-34294 GCA_964493975.1 uncultured Dehalococcoidales bacterium
GCCAACGCGTACGGACTCCGAAATGGGCCGGACGACTGGCGATTTAACCGCCAGGACGACGTCAACTTCTCCCGTCCGGTTCTACTGCGCGAGATTATGGTGCGCAATGGGGACAGCGCGAAGCCGATCTGGGCTTCCGAGATCGGCTGGAATGCTCTACCCTCGGATTGGACCGAGCTGCCGCTCCTCTTTGGGAGCGTCAGCCGGGAGCTTCAAGCGGCGTATACCGTTCGGGCGTATCAGCGGGCGGCGGAGCAGTGGCCCTGGATGGATGTCATGGCCGTGTGGCACCTTCGAAAAGTCCATCCAGACGACGTGAAACAGCAGGACTACTACTTCGATCTCGTGACATTCGATTGGAAGCCCGAGCCGGTGTACTATTCGCTAAAGAGCCTGATGACCGCACCTCCGGTCGTTCGGCGGGGCTTCCACCAGGAGAACGACTGGGCGCTCACCTGGAGTCCCGGATGGGCGACACTCTCGGACCCCCGGGCATCGCTGGGCGAAGCGCGGGTGAGCTCCACTCCGGGCGCACGTCTGAGCTTTGACGTCGACGCCCGTTGGCTGGATCTCGTCACCGTCGTCGGGCCGGCCGGAGGCACGGCGGTGGTAACGGTGGATGGAAGCGCCCTTGGAGCGAATCGTCTGCCGCTCGCCGGTCGAGTTGCGCAATTGAACCTCCGAGGCGATACGGAGCTCTGGACCCAACGAATTGCACTAGCCGATGGGCTTGCCCCGGGCCCGCATCACGTTGAGATCCAGGTTTTGAGCGGTCAGATCGTCGTGGACGGGGTCGTCGCGGACACCGACCCGCCCCGAAACGTTTTGATCTGGCAGTTCGTGGGATCACTAGTTGGGTTCGTCGTGTTCGTCCGCGCAATTGTCGTTCGGCCATTGAGCGTCGTGTGCGACTACGCGAAAGTAACCGGGTCGAAAGTGTGAAAGTATCGGTCATCGCCACGATCCGCAATGAGGAAGCGTCGATCGACGATCTGATTCGATCGCTGCTTGCGCAATCACGTCATCCCGACGAGATAATCCTTTCAGATGGCGGATCGACCGATGCGACGGTTTCGATTATTCGGCACTGGATCGAGGCGGGCGCCCCGATTCGGCTGGTTGAATGCCCAGGCGCGAACATCGCGGCCGGAAGAAATCGCGCAATCGAGGCCGCGAGTGGCGACGTGATTGCTTGCACCGACGCCGGCGCGCGACTCGATCCTCAATGGCTTCAAAACCTCGTCGGCCCGTTCGCGGACGGCGCCGACGTGGTGATGGGATTTTTTGTCGCCGCTCCTGAGACAACCTTCGAACGAGCCCTGGGAGCGACGACGCTGCCAACCGTTGACGAAATCCGCCCCGAACGGTTTATCCCCTCGTCCCGATCGATCGCCTACTCACGCGATGCATGGCAACAGGTTGGAGGATATCCGGAGTGGCTTGACTACTGTGAAGATGTCGTCTTCGACCTCGCGTTGCGGGCGGCGCGCCGTCGGTTCGCCTGGGCGCCCCGAGCGGTCGTCTACTATCGCCCGAGATCATCGCTACGGGCGTTCTTTCGACAATACTACCTGTACGCACGGGGAGACGGGAAGGCAAACCTGTGGCCGCGCCGCCACGCGATTCGCTACGCGACCTACGCGACCGCGCCGCTTGTGGCGGGCTTCGGCTTTTGGTATAAACGTTCGTGGCTGGCGCTGGCCTTAGGCGCGGTCCTATATCTATTGACCCCGACGCGCCGTCTGATCCGATCTACGGATAGCGCCTCGCCTGCCGAACGCGCGCTCGCACTGGGGTACGTGCCAATCGTTCGTCTGACCGGCGACCTGGCGAAAATGGTTGGCTATCCGGTGGGGGTGTGGTGGCGGATGCGCCACGGGAAAGACAATGTTTGACGTGGCTATCGTCGTCGTGTCCTACAACGTCCGCGACCTCCTCCGTGGTTGTCTTCGATCGGTTGAGAAAGCGACAGCCAGAATCCGGATCGAGTTGTGGGTGGTCGACAATGGGTCGAGCGACGGGACAGCCGCCATGGTTCGCGACGAGTTCCCGTCCGCCCACGTTATCGAGTCTGACAACGTCGGCTTCTCCCGAGGCAACAATCTGGCGCTTCGGCAGATCTTGTCCGGGCGCGATCAAGCTGCCCTGCCACGTTACATTCTCCTTTTAAACCCCGACACCGAAGTACCACCCGGTGCACTCGAGTCGATGGTCGACTTCCTCGACCGACATCCCGAAGCAGGCGTCGCGGGGCCTCGCCTCGTGCGGCGGGATGGCTCGCTCGACCTTGCCTGCCGACGAAGCTTTCCGACACCGTCGGTGTCACTGTTTCACTTCATCGGACTCGGAAGGCTCTTCCCTCGAAGCCGACGATTCGCCCGTTACAACCTGACCTACCTTGATCCTAACGCCATCGCCGACGTCGATTCGGTCGTGGGCGCTTTCATGCTCGTGCGAGGAGAGATTCTAGCTACGGTCGGCCTTCTCGACGAGGCCTTTTTTATGTATGGCGAGGACCTCGACTGGGCCCTTCGGATAAAACAAGCTGGCTGGAAGGTGATGTACAACGGCGAAGTCACCGTTTTTCATCTCAAGCGAGCGAGCAGTCGTCAGAGTAGCACTCAATCGCTGCTCGCTTTCTACGCTGCGATGCTGATCTTCTTTCGGAAACACTACGCCCCGAGATCCTCCTGGCTGGTTCGGTGGCTGGTCGTCGCGGGGATTTACCTCCGTGCCGGCGTCGCGCTCGCCCAAAATCGGTCGCGGCTGCGCGAGCTTTCGCGGCTCCGTCTTTCAACGTGATGACGGTGGGGCGAATTGGCCGCGGCGGGTTCTGATGTCGCGAACGTCAATTGTTTATTGGACTCTGGCATTAATCGCGATCGACATCGTCGCGGTTACTTTCGCGACGGTCGTCTCCTACTACCTACGCTTCGAAAGTGGCCTGCTTGCCTTCGAAGAGTTTCACTCCATCCAGAACTACTACGGCTATTTGGCTACCCTTGCCATCGCCGAGCCGATCGTTCTGGCCGCGAACGGCCTCTACCGACCCCATCGTTCCGTCTCCTGGGTCGACCACGTGTACGGCGTGTTCACGAGCACGTCGGTCGCAACGGCCATTGCCATCGTGGCAAGCGCCGTCATGTGGCGCGACGTGAGCTCGTCCCGTTTGATGGTTGGTCTCGCGTGGCTCTCCTCGGTCATCTTCGTGACACTAGGTCGACTTCTCGTTCACGGGATCCAGTCGTCGCTGCGTCAACGGGGCATCGGAACCGAGCGGCTAGTCATCGTTGGAACCGGCGAGCCAGCGCACCTGGTTCTCGAGCGAGTTCTGCGTTCGCCCGGAATGGGTTATCGTCCGATCGGTTTCGTCGCCGAAACCTCGGAGGTCTCGGTCGTCCACGGTCTGCCGGTCCTGGGGACGCTCGACTCGATTGGGTCGGTAGTCAGCTGCAACCACATCGACGACGTGGTCGTCGCGATTCCGACGCTCTCTCAGCAGAAGCTGTACGACGTCGTCACTCAGTGTGCGTCGCAAAACGTCAATATCAAGGTTTTCCCAGATCTGTTCCAATTCATGACGTCAGGCGTCAACATCGGCGACCTGAACGGCCTGCCACTCGTCAGCGTCAAGGACGTCGCCCTACGAGGTTGGAACTTGGTATTGAAACGCGCGATGGACGTCGTCGCGAGTGCCGTTGCGCTGGTCCTGTTGTCGCCGTTCATGCTCTTTATCGCCATTCTGATCAAGATCACGTCGCCCGACGGACCGGTCTTCTTGATCCAGGAGCGGGTTGGACTCGACGGTCACGCTTTCCCGATCATCAAGTTCCGGACGATGCACCCGGACGCGGAAAAGATAACCGGCGCGGTCTGGGCCAAGCCTGACGATCCGCGGCGGACGTGGCTGGGCGCTTTCCTTCGAAAGTACTCGATCGACGAATTACCCCAGCTCGTAAATGTTCTCGTCGGAGACATGAGCCTGGTCGGCCCCCGCCCCGAACGTCCGGTCTTCGTCGAAACCTTTCGTCAGACCATCCCCCGCTACTTCGACCGGCACCGGGAGAAGGCCGGACTCACCGGCTGGGCTCAGGTCAACGGGCTCCGGGGAAATACCTCGATCGAGGAACGGACGGCGTATGATCTATGGTACGTCGAGAACTGGTCCTTCTGGCTCGACGTCAAGATTTGCCTCAAGACTCTGACTGTCGTCTTCAAAGACCGGAACGCATATTGAGTTTGTCCCAAGCTCACAAAGTAGTGACGGCTGGCGCCACGGACTCACCGAACGGTGCCCCCACCCTATCGCTCCCGGCCATCGTGGTGTTGAGCGTCGGTTTCCGACTGACCGCCATGTTTTTGATTCGGTACGGAGGAGCGGCGCCGGATTTTTCCGACTTCCGTTACTACCACGAGCTCGCCAGCCTTTCGGCGCAAGGATTTTTCCCGGGAGTCCAGTACTGGTCGGAATACCCTCCCATTTTCCCGTGGATCGCCGTCGCCGCCTATCGCTTAACGTTGTCGTTCCCCACCTGGATTCAACCGTACTTCTGGTTCGACCTGTTTCTAACCGTGGTTCTCGCCGTGGCTGACGCCGGTTGCGTTATCGCGATCGATCGCATCGGCGACGCTATGGGGGGTAAGGGTTGGGGACGGCGCTCGGCAGTGATGTACGTCGCGCTCTTCACCCCGGCGTTCGCCGTGCTTGGTTGGTTCGATTCCTTACCGACGTTCTTTCTGTTAGTGGCATTGGCCGCGATCGTCTGCTCGCCGACTAAGGCTTCGGGTGTCGGCGGGATCCGTTCGTCGTGGAGGTCCCTCGATCCGGGTCGCTGGGTGGTTGCTGGCCTGGCTATCGGACTCGGCGTGATGGTCAAGCTATTCCCAGTTGTGGCGCTACCGGCGACACTGGTCATCTCGGGCGGACGCGGACGAGAGAGAACCACGGTCAATGCGTTCGGACCGTTGATTCTCACGCTAGCCTTTGTTCTCGCCGCTTGCTGCGTTTTGGCGCTTCCGTTCCTCATCGGGAGTCCCGAGACATTTCTCGCGACATTTCGAAACGTGACTGCCCGTGGCTCGTGGGAGAGTCCCTGGGCGCTTCTGGACGGCTACTACGGAACCGGGGGGGTGGCCTCGCTTGCCGACCGCCTCTACTTTACCGCCAGCGCTAGCTGGGGAACGCCAGTGCGTTATCCAATGGTCTGGTGGTTGATCGCGCTCATCGTCGCCGCCCTCTATCTAGCCCGGCTGAGAGTAGCAATCCGAGTCGGGACGCCGCTTGCTGCGGTGTCAATCGTGGCATTTGGCACAACCTTGCTCCTGCTCATGTCGCGAGGATTTAGTCAGCAGTTCATCGTCTGGCTGATGCCGTTTGTCGTCTTGATGCTGCCGGGATTGACCGGCGCTCTACTGGCGGTGATTCTCGCACTCGATACCCTGGTTCTCGAAGGATACCTTTACGTTGGCCTTTTTCCTTCACAGCATCGGCTCCTCTGGGTCAGCGTCGCCGTGCGGACAATGATACTGCTGTGGCTTGCTCTGGAGTGTGCGATGCGGATCGATCCAGTTGAGTTCGAACGATTCGCGACGGTGCGACGCCGGATCGCGCGACCAATACTTGGACTCTCGATCCCCATAGCGATCGTCATTGTCGCGTTAATCGGCCCATCCGTGGTCGCCGAAGCCCGGGTACGATCCGGCGATGCTACAATTCAAGATATCGTGAGCAAGCTTCCACCCTCCACCGCGATCGTCGTCACGCAGCCGGCGCTCTACGAACGCCTGGCGGGAAGCGTGGGCGGCCGGCCCATGACGCTCGTCGCCGAGCCGCGCCTCTTGACCTGGACCGGCGACCGCTCTTTGAATAGCCGTCTCGAAAGCGCACTCGCCGATTCCGCGATCGTGGTCGACATGAGCGACGCGTCTCAACCGACCACGCCCGTTCGGGACGCGGTTGAAAAGTGGCTTCTGGCTCGTTTTGGCCCGGCCACCGACCAGAGCCTGGGCCCGCTGCGGATGTCCGAATACGATCAGACTCGCCGTCCCACGGAGCGCCCACTGGACCTGCGATTCGGCGATGGCCCCCATTTGGTTGGAATCAGCCCCGGTTCGCTGACTACTCGATCCGGATCTTCCATCTCAGTATCGCTTCACTGGCGCGCTGACCGAGCGATTGGTAAGGACTACACCGTGAGCGCTCAGATCCTGGATCAGCAAGGCAAGCTTGTCGTTCAGCACGATGCGATGCCGGCCGACAATACGCTGCCGATGACCGGCTGGCGTCCGGGCGACAACGTCTTCGACCCAGTAGCACTGACGTTGCCCGCCAACGTGCGCCCGGGAACGTATTCGCTCCTCGTCGCGGTCTACGACCACCAATCTCTCCGTCGCCTGGACGTGACGGGTCCGGGAAGCGCCCAAGATCACGCCAACGTTGCCAGCGTGGACGTGACGCCGTGAGCGCAACCTTGATCGTTGGATTGGGCAATCCCGGTCGCGAGTACCTGCGCACCCGCCATAACGTCGGATTTCTCGCCGTCGAAGCTTTAGCCGAGCGCTGGGGACTAACGTTCGCACGACGGCGGGCTCGGGCTGATGTTGCCGAAGGCTCCGCACTTGGGCAGAGAATCATTCTGGGGAAGCCGCAAACATTCATGAATCTGAGCGGCGAGTCAGTCCGGGGATTGATGCGAACGGCGAATCTGACTCCGGCGAACGTCCTCGTCCTCTACGACGACATGGACCTCCCGTTTGGCCGGCTGCGGCTGCGGGATCGGGGCAGCGCCGGCGGGCATCGCGGCGTCCAATCGATTATCGATCAGCTCGGCACCGACGAGTTTCCCCGATTGCGCATCGGCGTCGGCCGCCCGCCCCCCGGAGTCGATCCGATCGACTACGTGCTCACCTCATTTTCGTCAAACGAGCTGACCGAGCTACGGGACATTTTCGAGCGCGTCGCGGAGGGAGTTGAGATCCTGGTCAAAGACGGCGTCACTCCCGCGATGAATGTCGTCAACGTTGTACCCAAGGCCGTCGTCGCGCCTAGCGCCCCTGAACCTGAAGCACGCCGATGATCGCGTGGTCTAAACCCGCGTCGGTGCCGACCCGAACGCCAGTGATGGGATCGTAGAGTCCCACTTCGATTCGATAAGGTCCAGTCGGAGTCTTCGGATCGATTGGAATCGTGTGAGGATCGTCGAGGTACTCGCCGTCGACCCAGCTCGTGGTCGCCCGAGTGGCATGCACCGGCCCTTCATCCCGTTGGCCGACGATTCGGTTCTGCTCGTCCAAGAGGTGGACGAATACGGTGTAGCTAACCGCCGACGCTCTCGCCGCGTGCCAATACAAGTGAAGGTCGAACGATTCCCCGGCCCGAACCGGGTGGTCGCCCGGGTCGTAGCCGATCAGGCGTCCTACCTCGCCGAATCCAACGTCGGCCGACTTCCGTGGGGTAGGAGTGGCAAAGTCGTGCCGCGCCGCGTCGACGGTCAGTCGACCAAGGTCCACGCCGGGCCGGTCTGAACCGGCCGTCGACGCGTCAGCGGCCGGACTGACCGCGACCGAAACGACCACACCTCCCGAAACCGTCGGTGCAATCGGGACATCGATCGTCTGCCGAATTCCCGCTCCGGCTACCCACTGACTCGTCCGGAACGAGCCAGATCCAACCGGGCCGCGCCACGCGCCAACGATCTTACCGTCGGGTGTCCGCAAGGTCGCCCGCACGTCGTAGTCCACCCGACTCGCAGCCGAAGCGCTCCAAGCGAGTGTGACCGGAAGGGACATACCGGCCTCGATTCTTGAAGGGAGGGGGTCGTTGCCAAGCAAAGTCAATCCGGGAGCAACAATCTGATCGATCCGTCGCTCGACCGTCGGGGTACCGCCAATCGCCTCGGCAACCTTCAGAGTGAGGACCGAAACGATCGGCAGGGGCCTTCCCTCGGCTCGTGCGTCCTCCCGGGCCCCCGACTGCTTGTTGTAGACGCCAACCGTGACCGAATAGTCGTCAGGTAGAGTGCCGGCTGGCAGCCGAACTTGGTGAAAGGAGATCCATTCCTGGCCGGGCCGCCACGATGACGGCGGAATCCGGATTTCGAGGTCCGATTGGGCCAGGGTTCTTCGCTTCGCGTCGTCGACGTGGACGAACAAGGATGGCTGGTAGGTGGGTCGGCCCAAGACTTTCCATCGTAGCGCGATTGTTCGGGCACCTTGAACGGACGGGTCCACCGGCAGCACTGAAGCGCTCTCGAGGAGGATCACGTTCCCAAATGAAACTGCACCAACCGGTAGCGTGGCACCGCGGCCAGGGGAATCGCTAGAGTCGGCCTCGACGACGTCGATTGTGCCGCCTCCACCCACCTTGATCAGAGTGTCAGTCCTCGCGCTATCTCCGAGGGCCTCCTTGACGAGGCGTCCGTCCCCGCTCGTGACGTAGAGCGACGGACCGAGTGGCAAGGGAATGAGCTCATCTTGCGGGATAAAGGTTCCGACGATGTCCTCGTCGAGCCACCGCGCCCGCTCGGCAGACGACAGACTGGGGTAGAGGAAGGCCGAGATACTTGAATGGTCCTGCTGGTATCGATCGGTCACGTACACGTTGGAGCGGTTGGCATGCCAGATCGGCGACGCGGCGAGTACTCGACCCGCCGCCGCGTGCTCCACGTTGTATGACGCCGGCATTTCTAGATCGTTGGCATAGGTGACAAAGTAGCCCCAGCCATCGCGCACCCCGGCCACAGTGATCGGCGCGGCGATGGCCAGAACCCCGAGCAAATTGCGAATTCGCGGGGATCCACCAATCCGTCGGACCGATTCGGCCATCCAGAGAAGGCCGATTGCCCACGTTGCGTAGATCGCGCCAAGCGAGCCGTTCGTTCGAAGAAAGTGTGGACTATCGATCGAGATCATACCGGGCACGAGCATCACTACCAGAACGACGAGCAGGAGCAAGCTGGAGGGCCCGCGTCTCCGAAGAGCCACGACAAGACCGACCGCGAACAAGACCGAGTTGAGCGGATCGAGCACCGGAGCACCACTCAGGTTATGACGCCAGGTCGGATCCCCATAAAACCACAGCATCCCAAGGGTGCGCTTGCCGCTGTCGACCAGCGCCGGAAGAAATGCCGAGCCGCCTGGAAGTGCCACCTGGTCTGGTCGACCAAAAAAGATCTCTGGATGTCGGATGCCGTAGTAGCCGAGCGGAAGACACGTCAGAAAGGCCGTGGTCGCCGCCAGGACAAGGCCGTGGAAACGCTTGGCTAACCACGACCGGTACAAAACGGCCGCAAGGGCAACGAACACGAGCAGCGCAATTGGCAAGAACCGTGCGGACAAGTAGGTATAAAGGGAAAGGCCAAGAACAACGCCACTCATGGCGTAGTCGCGCGACCGTCCGGTTCGGGTCGCGCGCCAGAACAATGCCAACCCGAGACACTCGACCGCCGGAAGGCTAATCGCCCGAAAACCGGTGCGCCCCAGGGCTGTGAGCCACAAGGATGTCGCGAGGCCAGCGGCGGTCAGTAGGCCGATTCTTCGACCGAATAACTGGCTGGCCAGCGCGCCGCCGGCCGCGACTTCCACCAGGCTAAAGAGGCCCGCGGTCATTCGAAGGGTTAAAGGTGAGGCGCCAAGGATGACACTCGCGCCGGCCACGACGTACATGTAGAGGGGTTCACGCTCACCGTAGTAAATACGCGGTGAGCCGTCAAGGATCGTCTCCGAATCGACGAGGTAAACCGCTTCATCCTGGTGCAAACCCGGTGGAAGCGAGTCAATCTTTACGAAGTGCACGGAAGCCGCGAAGAGCAAGATCAGCGCTACCGCGGCAGCTTCCCAACCGCGCGACCTCGTCCGGTTGATCGCTGGCTGCGACGGCGCCAAACTCGCTCGTGCCCCGTTGTCAGGCAAAGGTCATTGGCCCACGACCGAAATCGTTCCGATTGCGATCTGATTATCCGGGGATGGCCTTAGCGCGTTTCCGACCGGCAATCGCTCGCCGTTTTCCGGTCGGTACACCCCAACCTCGACGGTGTAACGACCAGGCGGAGCCTTCGGGTCGACCGTGAGGTGGTAACGATCGACAAGATCAAGCCCGGTCACCCAATTCGAGGTTGGCATCCGCCCCTGAAGCGGTGGAGAATCAACTTGCCCCCAGAGTTTGCCATCGGGACCGACGAGGTGTACGAAAACAGTATAGTTGCCGGTTGGCTTCGCGAGCGCGCCCCAACGGAGCACGACCGGGATGCTTTCGCCGGGCTTTGCTGGACTCGTCGGGAGTGGACCGGGCGCACGAAGACCAATCTGGTTTCCAAACGTCGCGATCATTGTCGTTCCATTTGGAAGACGCGGCGATCCAAAAAGACGCACCCGGGTGTCGCCGAACTCGTCGACAACGGAGGTTGGGAAGCGCTCGGCAAGAGCGACCTCGATGGGATCCGGATCGAACTTTTGCGTTGGCGAATACGTAATCGTCCACGCCCGCCCTCGCGGCGTCACGAGGTTGCCGAGCTTTCCAGTATCGACCGGCGATCGGACGTACTCGACCGTTGGCTCTGATCGCCAGAGGTACGCTCGGGCATACCCCGCCTGCCAGGGATAACCGCCAAGAATCAAATCGCCGGGCTGGATCCGGTCGGCCAGGGTCGCGAAGGCAATGCGGTAGTCGTCCGGCGCGTAACCCATTCGGGGCGTCGTACGCTCGTGATACCAGGTCCAGCCATTTCCTACGACGAGCAGTGCCACGGCAAACATCCCCACGACGCGAGGTCGCGGCCAGGCGGTAACGCCTAGCGCGACGAGTGCCCAGAGCGGCACCAGCAAGAATAGAACGAAACGAGGGTAGTAGAAAGGTCGTGTCAAAAGCACGGCGCCGGCCGTGGCGAGCGGCAAAATGCCGCAAACCAGAACAAGCGCTCCGGCTGACGGCGATTTTTGGAACAGAATCAAGGCGCCAATCCCGGCCGAAATGGCCCATAGCAACAAGAGCACCGCGCTTCCCGGCGGTAAGGTGAAGCCAAGAGTGAACGCTTGCCAGTTATCGAGAAGAAACTGGATCAGTGTTAGGTGAACTTCCGTCTCCCTAGGGAGGGCTAGCGCGGCCCCGCCCAGCCGCCGCGACAGAATCATCAGCCAAGGAAGAAAAGCCACGACCAGCGCAATCTGAGTCGTCAACCATCTCAGCAATTGCTCGCCGTTCGCCTTCGACGAAAATATTCGGATGCCCAACCACAGCAAAATAAGCGATTCGGCGACCGAAAGGAACGCCAGGTAGTAGAACACGTAAAGACCGACGACGTTAATCCCAAGCCAGACTAGCCACGATGTCCAGCGGCCCGACCTGGCAACTGAAAGCGTTGCGATCAAAGACGCCGCGCCGACGAGGGGAAGGAACGGATACATTCGGGATTCCTGGCTGTAAAACACGTCGATCGGGGAAATGGTGGCGAAGAGTCCGGCGGCCAACGCCGCTCGAGATGCGACTGTCGAATCGATCCGGGAGAAGCGCAGGAGGCCGCGGGTGAACTGAGCCGCTAGCGGCACGGTGACGACCCCGGCAAATACGGACAGGACCCGGCTGGCGAGCACTGACGGACCAACCAGAGCCGTCCAACCGGCCAGCAGAAGGTGATATCCGGGGGGATGGAGGTCGACCGCGAAATCCTTACCGATCGTCAGAGCGGCGACGCCCTGTCCGGCAAGGAAAATACTGACTCCTTCGTCCCACCAGAGGCTTTGAAACTCGAGGTGCCAGAGTCGCACAGCCAGGGCGACGATGCACAAAATAGCGATCGCGATCCGCCGATGGGTCATCGAGGCGCGATCGTCGAGAGCGGCCTAATCAAGTTTCCCTCGGAGTGATTGTGGTCACGGTCGGATTAAATGTCAATTTCAAACCCGGCCTGGCTGGCAGTGGTAGAATAGAGAGACGGGGACGCTCCCTTCGTGGTGCGCCCCTTCTTGGCGTTCGAGGCTGGCGTAGGAAACATATGAATCTTTCCGGACTACTAGGTGTCGTTCACGGGCGAAGGCCGTACGATCAGGTTCTTCACCGTCTAGCTCGAGGTGGAAACCGTCTCCCAGCGAGCGTGCCGTGGGTTGGCACGTCGGTGCTCGATCCGGCCAAGCCACTGGTCCTCGCCGCCCTTCAACGCGACCTCGATCGTCCAATGATGGTCCTCGTCGGCAGCGAAGCAAGAGCGCGACTGCTCGCGACGCAGCTCAAGGAGTGGTCCGTCGCACCGGACGACGTCATCTCTCTCCCCGCTCCGGAGCCAATGTTCTACGAGCGATTGCCCTCCCACCCGACAACGGCTCAAACTCGGATTCGAGCGCTACAACAGCTTCGGTCCGGTCACAATCGTACTCTGATCGTCGCTTCGGTTCGCGCGCTCATGCGCGCCGTGATGTCCCCAGTCGAGTTCGGCACTCTATCAAAAACGGTACGAGTAGGCGAACGGGTTCGCCTCGACGATTTCGTCGCCAATCTGCTTCGACTCGGCTACGCCGGCGAAGCACTAGTCGAGTACGCCGGAACGTTCAGCCGTCGTGGGGGGATTGTCGACGTTTTTCCGGTCGACGCGGAGGTTCCGATCCGCGTCGAATTCTTTGGCGACGACGTCGAATCCATTCGGGAATTCGACCCCACGACCCAACGATCGCGCCGGGTAGTCGACGAGCTACGGCTATCGCCGTCACGAGAAGTGGCGCTAGGGGACCCGCGAGGGCTGCAGGCGCTTCGCCAAGTAGACGTCTCGTCTTTGTCCGAGGCGGGCGCGGGTCAATGGGCCCGGGACCTTGAACGACTGTCGGATGGACTTGCTTTCGACGGAAGCGAGTTCTACGCGCCCTACTTCGGCACTCACCAGGTTCTCGACTATCTGTCGGCGGACGGATTGCTGGTCGTGGACGAGCCGACCGGTGTCGCGGCCGCGGCCCTTGATCTAGCAAGCCAGGCCGACGACATTCGAGCCGAGCTGGTCGAGCGCCACGAGTTGCCTCCCGCGTTCCGACCGGGCTACCTCGACTGGCCACTCCTCCTCGACAGCGCTAGGAGGCTAGCGCGCCTCGACCTGACCTGGCAAGAGGCAGATTCCCAGGTGACCGCGAACAAGCCCGCGAACGACTCGTTCGAGCCGCTCGGTAGGCTGAGCGACGTCCACCCGGTGCCGAGCTACGCCGGCCAGCTCAATGCGGCGCTTGACGACGTTCATCGTTGGCGCGGCGATGGGACAACCGTTCTCCTGATCACGCAGCAGTCGGCCCGAATCTCCGAGGTGCTCGGCGAACAGGGTACGCCGGCCGCGGTCGTCTCGGAGATCGTTGGATCCTTCGAACCGGGCGCGCTCTATCTGGTGCACGGCACTCTCGACGAAGGGTTCCAGGTCGCCTCGAAGGGTCTCGACGGAGTAGTCGCCCTGACCGACCGCGAGCTCTTCGGCTGGACCAAGCCGGCCAGGACGGCTCCCGCCCGCCGACCAAGTCGCGATGCGTTCTTGAGCGAGTTGTCACCGGGTGACTACGTCGTCCACGTCGACCACGGAGTTGGGCGATTCGCCCGCATGCTTCGAATGTCGTCCGAGTCCGGCGAGCGCGAATACATTGTCCTGGAATACGCCGCTGGCGACAAGCTGTACGTGCCGGTCGACCAGGCCGACCGGGTTACTCGCTACGTCGGCGTCGGCGAGCACGCACCGACCCTCCATCGACTCGGGACGACTGACTGGGCAAGGGCCCGAAGCCGAGTCAAGGCCGCGGTCCGGGAGATGGCGGCCGACCTGCTACGCCTGTACGCATCACGCCAGGTTCGACCCGGTCACGCCTTTTCGACCGACACCGTCTGGCAGCGCGAGCTCGAGGACTCGTTTCCCTACATCGAGACACCCGACCAGCTCCGGGCGATAAATGACGTCAAAGCCGACATGGAGCAGCCGCGTCCGATGGATCGGCTGCTGTGTGGCGACGTTGGCTACGGCAAAACTGAAGTGGCGCTACGGGCCGCGTTCAAAGCCATCGGCGATGGTCGTCAGGTCGCGGTTTTGGTGCCGACGACGGTGCTTGCCCAACAGCATTTCAACACGTTCCGCGAAAGATTGCAGGCCTTCCCGGTCAAGGTCGAGATGTTGTCGCGCTTTCGTTCCGACAAAGAACAACGACAGGTCATCGAGGGACTGGCGGCGGGAACGGTCGATCTCTGCATCGGCACCCACCGCCTGGTCCAAAATGACGTCGTGTTCAAGAACCTTGGTCTCGTCATCGTGGACGAAGAGCAGCGATTCGGCGTCACCCACAAAGAGCACTTCAAGCGGCTGCGAACCGAAGTCGACGTGCTCACCCTTTCGGCCACTCCGATTCCGCGCACGCTCCACATGGCGCTCGTCGGAGCGCGCGATCTGAGCGTTATGGAAACACCCCCGGAGGAGCGTCTTCCGATCCGGACAACGGTGGGAGAATACGACGAGTCGCTCATCCGCGAAGTGATCCTCCGTGAGATCGACCGGGGCGGCCAGGTCTACTTCGTCCATAACCGGGTGCAAACGATTTACCAGATGGCCCAGCGGCTTGGCGACCTGATCCCTCACGCGAGCATCGTGGTCGGCCATGGCCAGATGCCGGAAGAGCATCTCGAAAAGGTGATGCTCGATTTCGCGGCGGGTCGGTACGACGTTCTCGTCTGCAGCACGATTATCGAGTCCGGTCTCGACATCCCGAACGTGAACACGATCATCGTGAACCAGGCGGACAACTTTGGCCTGGCTCAGCTGTATCAGCTCCGCGGACGGGTGGGGCGCGGGGCGAACCGGGCGTACGCCTACTTTTTGACCCCGAAGAACCGCCAGCTCAGTGAAATCGCCGAGAAACGACTCCGGACGATCTTCGAGGCGACCGATCTGGGCGCTGGCTACCGGATCGCGCTGAAAGACCTCGAAATCCGAGGCGCCGGGAACCTGCTTGGCGCGGAACAACACGGAAACGTAGCCGCGGTCGGGTTCCACCTTTTCACTCAGCTGCTTGCCGAGGCCGTGAAAGAGCTCAAGGGAGAATTCGTCGAGCCGCCGCCAAACGTCTCGGTCGACCTTCCTTTAGACGCCTACATTCCCACTGCCTACATCGAAGATGAGCAGGCTCGCCTCAGCCTGTACGCGCGGATGGCTGGTCTGGCCGACGCGTCGAAGCTTGGCGACCTGCTCACCGAGCTCCGAGATCGGTTTGGCGAGCCGCCGGAGCCGGTGTTAAACCTGATCTACCTGATCCAGCTGAAAATTCTGGCAGCATCCGCTGGATTGGCGAAAATCTCTGCCGAGGGCGATCAAATCGTCTTGCAGCTGGCTGGCGATCAGCGGGCAAATCCCGAGCCGCTCCGCACACGATTCGGCTCGGCCGTCGTGATTGGCCGGTCGCAGGTCAGGGTCAGCCGCGACCGAGCCGGGGTCAACTGGCTCGCCATCCTTCAAGATGTCGTCGACGCGATGGCCGCGCCAGCAACGTCGGCCGTGCCCACAACGCCTCAAGCGTCGTACTTGACTTCGACGCCCAACCGACCGGCGATTAGCCCGACCGGCCCCAAACCCAACGGCTCCGTATCTCCCCCTTCCCTCAAAGGGAAGGGGGCGCGGGGGGTTAGGTCCTAGCCGCCTGCCATTCCGCTGCCTGGACCGTCTGACGGAGCAGCATGGCATTGGTCACCGGTCCGGTCCCACCCGGAACTGGTGTTATCGCCCCAGCCGTCGCGGCGACGCTTAGATCGTCGACGTCGCCGACAACGCGGCCATCGACGACGTTGATACCAAAGTCGATCACCGTCGCTCCCGGTGCTACCATGTCGGCCGTCACCATCCGCGGCCGCCCAATGGCGACCGCAAGAATGTCGGCCTCCCGCGAGATCCGCTTGAGATCCACCGTCCGAGAGTGGCAAATTGTCACCGTCGCGTTACGACTCAGCAAAAGCATCGCAAAGGGCCGTCCGACGATGGCGCTGCGCCCGATAATGACCGCGCGTTGCCCTTCTATGCCGATGCCGGAGCGGACCAATAACTCGATTCCGCCGGCCGGCGTCGCCGGCGCGAGGAATCGTCCTTGATTCGAAAACAACCGTCCAGCGTTGAGTGGATTAACCCCATCGACATCCTTTAATGGATCGATCGCCAATACGGCGCGTTCCCGGGATAGGTGGATCGAAAGCGGGTATTGAAGAAGAATGCCGTTGACCGACGGATCTCGGCTTAGACCGAGAAGTCCGGCTTCCAGGACGGCGTCGTCCGACGATTCGTCTAATACGAGGAGACGAAAACCCATCCCCGCTCCCTCGAAAACGCGTCGAATCTGTTCGGCGTAGCGAACCGACGCTGGATCGGCGCCAACGCGAACGACTGCGATCGTGGGCATGTCGAGGCCTCGAGCGGTAAGACTCGCGGCCTGTCGGCGCGCGTCGTCGACGATGTCACGAGCGATTGCCCGACCGTCCAGGATGCGCGCCGTCACGACGTCGTCTTACGGGCAATCTTAGCGCTGACAATTGCCGTTACTCGATCCAGATCGTCACGTAGCCCAAGCTCAGCCGCGCGAATTCTAGCTTCCGCCCGGGCGACTAGATCCGCGTCAAGTAGGTCCGCTAGATTCACGCGAACGTTGATCGCGGAAGCTCGCACACCAGCTCCTGCCAGCTCGGCCGCGATTCCGGCGTCGCTCGCGACGTTGGAATTGCCGTGAGCGGCCACTTGCAGGCACAGGGGAACGATTCCTCGGCAGATCTCCATAACCTCAGCGGGTGGTATCGCCGCCAGGCCAAGCGCTCGTTGAATCGCGGCGTTGCGGCGAGCCCGCTCGTCCTCGTTTGCGCGGGGAAGGCGATAGGCGGCGGAAACGCCGGCGTACGCCCGGGCGTCATCGTCGGCCAGGCGCGTGAGATCGCGGCGAAAAGCCTCGACCTGCTCGAGAACCGACGTCATTGTCGCCTCGACCGCCTGATAACGCGGTCGGCCAATCGTCAAGTTTGCGACCATCGCGACGAGCGCCGCCGCCATTGCACCGGCGACGGCGGCCGCCGCTCCTCCGCCCGGCACCGGTACAGCCGAAGCCAGATCGTCGAGGAACGAACCGACCGTCGTGGCTGGCAAGTCTTGTTTCAAAAATTCAGTCATGCTATAATTTGGGGCCAGACGCGGGATTGATGTAACGGTAGCATACGACCCTTCCAAGGTTGGCGTGGCGGTTCGAATCCGCTATCCCGCTCCCAAACGTCCCCTTCCTCATTCACGATTCCCTACTGTTTTCTGATGGCAATGTACACCGTGCTGCCGCGCGGTGCGGGCGACCCAGCGACCGGGTTCTGGCTTAATACCTGGCCGACGTCGACGCTTGCCAGAACCGATGCCGGAACGTCCCCTGGCCCCTGACGATTCGGATAGGTCGTCGCGAGACCAACCGCCGCGATAACCTGCTGCGCCTCAGCCTCCGATAGCCCGACGAGCGACGGCACCCGGATTCGGCCGTCTGACAGGACGAAGCTAGCGGGATTTAGACCGGCGAGGTGGGTCGGACCGGTCGGGACAGCCGGAGTTGGGGTAACCGCGGGGACAGGAGTGGGCGTCACGGTGGGCGTGGTCGTTGGCCCGAGGGAAATAATTGCCGTTCGCGGTTGATAGTGCTCGGTGAGCCCATATCGATCGATGACGTTTCCTTGCTGGGTCACGGTCCTCTGAACGGCCACGTCAAAGCCCGGCAGCGCGGACGACGACGAAAACTGCTGCCCGGGGGGAATTTCAGGGTCCGACCGAATGACCGGCGTCGCATTTGGTTGGACGACGTTGGTCGGAGCACTCACGGTCGGGTTAACGCTCCACCCGGGATCGGCGCCATAAACGGATACCGTCACATTTCCGGATTGCGTGCTGGTCTCGAGTCGAATCCAATCCCCAGTAGTATTTTGAAACCGTAAATCGGTCGATCCGTAGTTGACGTAGGCATCTAGTCCACGTTGGCTGGTCGAGCCAGCGCTGAATCGATCGAGCCAGTTCTGGTGCGGCTGGCGCTCGACTATCTTGAGTCCAGTCCAGAACACGGCTTGAAACAATGTGGTCGACACCTGCGTAATCCCACTGTCGACGGTGGAGGCGGTGTCGGTAACGACGCGGGCGCTGTCCAACGGGGTCACGCGATAGCCACCAAACTGGTCGAAAGGACCGGCGGTTGTGTTGAAAGAGAACGTCGCCCCCGGCGCGATCTGGCGTCCGTTGAGCTTTTCGGCGGCGAGAGCAACGTTCGCCTGAAAGTTCGTCGATTCCGATCCCCAGCTCGTTTGTGCCTGGGCCAACAGTGTCTTTGCGCGCACTGGATCGTACGTCCGGACGTCGGGGGTGAGTGTCGGAGTTGGAGTGCCAGTCAACGTTGGGGTCGCGGTTGGCAACCGGGTGGGCGTTCTCGTCGGCGTCGTGGTTGGCGTCTCCGTGCCAACCAGGCCGGGCAGAGTGTCGGCGGATGGTCCGCGAGGAGCGGAGACGCCGAGTACCTGGCCCGCCGCGGTGGCGCCAACTGAAAGGGCACCGGGGTCGCCGACGAGCGATTGCAGCGTACGGACAGTTGCCATCATCAAGACGAAGATCACGACCGCGCTGACTCCCAGGACCGCGACCTGATAGCCCAGGGTCATTCGCTGCTCCGGACCGTCCGGTTGCCGCATTCCCTTATTCCTCAGCTAATTTCGTCGCACGACGAGAGTGACTTCGGTCCCCCCCGGGACCTGCTCGCCGGCCGCGGGAATCGTGGAGACGATCATACCGGTCGGAACGTCTCGAGTTCCAGGGGGTAGTTCCGTGCTCGACACGTACTTCGGGGCTTTTGCCACCCCTAGCCCGGCCGCTATTAGCCTTTCACGTCCCTGCTCCACCGACGAATTTGCCACGTTGGGGACCGCGACTGGTCCCCGTCGGGCTTGGGCTCCAGCCGCGCCAGTACCCGCCGAGGCCACTATCGGATGGTCGGCGACCTGATCGCGATTGAGTAGCGGAGTCCGGCTATTCGCCGCGGGGAGGGCCGGCTGTGCCACGGCAGCCGAGTTCGCGGTTTGTGCAACCGCTTCGGTCCCACGCAAAACATATTCGGGTTGCCGGGACGAACACGCGGCGTTTTTACACAGAGACAGCTGGGTGACGTCCTCGGGGACAGCGAACTCATCCGGAGGACGGAGCTTCATTGACTCGCGGACCATGTCACCCCAAATACGAAGCGCCGGGTCGAGACCTCGGAGCGGTCCCTTATCCGCGCCAACCCACACGACGACGACGAGATTGGGAACGTAGCCAGCTACCCAACCATCGCTACCGTCCGGCGATAGACCCGAGTGCGCCGCGACCCGCGTTTCCGTTCCAAGCACGGGCTGGTTATCGGTTGTCCGGAGAGGAGTGTCGGCGAGCACGGCCGAGATTAGGAAGGCAATACCAGGATCCATCACGACGCGATCGGGTGAGGACGCCTCCTCGATGACCCGGTCGTCTCGATCAAGGATGCGCTTGACCGCGATCGGCGCACGAGCGACTCCGCCGGCAGCCAGCATCCCGTACACTTGCGCCACCTCGAGCGGTGAGATCCGAGCGCCCGCGACGATATGGTTTGGTCCATAATCCAATCTCCGACCAAGTCCGTCCAACCCAATCGCATCGCCGAGATCGGTCAAGCCCTGATTTCCCACCAACCTCATCACGCTGGTCGCCGGGCGCTCAAGGCCCTGGGCAAGAGCATCGCGGACCGTTGGAAAGGCGGGACGCCCACCTAGTGCTGCCGGATCGGTTGAGCTACTGGTGTCGTTCGGATCCTCAATGGGAGACACAAGCGTCAGTCCACGCTGCAAAGCCAGAGAAAATGTCGCCGGCGTTAGTATTCCCACCGATGGCCTTGGAGCGAGCGACATATTGACTTCACCCGCGATCGTCGGATCGTCATAGTTGGCGCTGCCCACCATCGCGAGTATCTCTCCGGTCCTGGGATCGAGGGCAACCGCGGCGACGTTTGCTCCGTTGGCTTGGTGGAGGGCCGCGAGGTTCGTCTGGATACTCCGATCAAACACGCTCTGAATCGCGGGGTCCAGGGTCGTCACGACTTGATCGCCAGCGTGGTAGAGGCGATCGCTTCCGAGCTTACGAGCCAAATCGTCGCTAACGTAGGTGACGAAGTGGGGGGCCACCTCCGCTCGCTGACCATCGGCCAGCCGGACATCCTCGTCGGCCGCGGCCATGGCCTCGTCGCTGGAGATATATCCCTGCTCCACCATACGCTGGAGAACGATGCTTTGCCGATCCTTCACGTCGGGCATTCGAGTATACGGATCGTAGAAGCTCGGCGCCTGAGGGATTCCAGCCAGGAGCGCCGCCTGGGCCAGGTCGAGATTCGCCGCCGACACACCGAAGTACCCTTCGGCAGCGGCCTCGATACCGTAGTTCCGGTTTCCGTAATTAATTGCATTGAGATAAATGTCGAGAATGTCGTCTTTGCTGTAGGTGCGAGACACCTGATAGGCGACGACGATCTCCTTAATTTTACGTCTGGCGCTTATGTCCATTTGGTCGGCGGAATCGAGCAGGATGTTGCGAACGACTTGCTGGGTGATCGTACTCGCCCCGGAGACGATTTGTTTGTGGGTTAGGTCGTCGAAGCCGGCGCGTAGGATCGACCTCAATTCGAAGCCCGGGTTGGAGAAAAACCCGGCGTCTTCCGTCGCAATCGTCGCCTCGACAACGTGACGCGAGACCTCGGACAAGGGCACGACCGTTCGCCGCCCACCCTGAGGATCGGTTATCTCAAACAAGACGGTTGACCCATCACGAGCGAGAATCGGCATAGTCTGAAACATTTGACGGGACGCGAGATCGGCGGGAGGCGGAAGCGCCCCGGCAAACCGGCCGAACCACGCTAGACCAAGCGCTCCCGCCGTCAGGAGAAGGGCGCAGGCGAGCGACGCGGCACCAAAAACGACGATGATGACTGCGACCCAGACCGAGCGGTTGGCACGTTCGTGGTGGACGCGTCGTCGACGAAGACGTTGGCTATTCGCGACAAGAGAGCTTTCCAGGATCTACTCCGTCAGAGATCGGCTCGGCGTCGGCGAGCTCAATACGCTACAATCCTGGGCAGACAGCGACCAGCTCGCCTCTCGACCGGCGATTGTAACATAAGTATGAAGGACGTCGTCATGTTTCGAGGAGGATCCTAAGAATGGCTCAAGCAACCGAGCCTCCAGCAAAGCGCCGGTATCAAATGGCGACGATGGCTGCCCGGGCCGCCTTGGCCCAAGATCCGGGCGTGGTTCGTCCACTCGTCCAACCCCTCTACCAAAGTGCGGTCTACGCTTTCGACTCGGTTGAGCAGGTCGATGCCGTCTACACTGGTCAATCGTCTGGCCACGTCTACTATCGCATGGGCACACCGAATACGACGGCCTTGGAGAGTTCGATCGCGAAACTCGAGGGTGGAGACGACGCCATCGCCGCCGCTTCCGGTATGGCTGTTCTTAGCGGGCTCCTCCTTGGCCTTCTCCAGACCGGCGACCACGTCGTCGCCGACCGTCATGCGTATGGCGGAACCCACACGCTCCTGAGTAAAGAGCTTCCTCGTCTCGGAATCGAGGCGACATTCGTCGACGTGTCGGACATCGACAACGTTCGAGCGGCTTTTCGTCCAAGAACTAAGGCCCTACTCCTGGAGACGCTCACGAATCCAACGCTCCGAGTGAGCGACGTGCCTCGCCTTTGCGAGATCGCCCGATCGCTGGGAATCGTTTCGATCGTGGACAGCACCTTTACGACGTCGTGCCTGATTCGCCCGCTCGAGCTGGGAGCAGACGTCGTTTGGCATTCGCTCGCGAAGTATCTCGGAGGACACACCGTCGGCATGGGGGGAATCGCGGCTGGACGATCCCAATTCATCGCGCTTGCCCGCGAACGGATCGTCCATTTCGGCGCGAATCTCGGCCCATTTGAAGCCTGGATGGTGGGCCACGGACTTCCAACCCTGCCGCTTCGCATGGCAGCGCACTGCTCAAATGCCCAGACGGTTGCGAATTACCTTCAGGAGCATCGGGCGGTCGCCCGAGTGCTCTACCCCGGGTTGCCGCACCACCGCGACCATGAACTGGCCCGGCGCCTCTTCGGTTCTCAGTTTGGCGGAATGGTCTCGTTTTCGGTTAAAGGTGGCCGGCCGGCAGCCGAGGCGCTTCTCCGGTCACTCGACCTCATCGCCTTCGCGCCAAGCTTGGCCGACGTGTCGACGACGATCTCCTACCCAATCGCGACGTCACACCGAGGGCTCGATCAGTCTACTCTGGACGAGATTGAGGTCGATCCAGGGTTGTTGAGATTGTCGGTGGGGATTGAGGATCCACGGGATATTCTTGTGGACCTGGGTTCGGCGCTCGACGCCGCCCAATAAGGCGACGGACAAGGGCCGGAAGACCGAACCCCAGGATGAGCGTCAAGACGAAGACGATCCGGTTGTCCGAAAGCAAAGACGCAACACTCATCGACGCGACGAAAATAATGACAAACCAGATCACGTCTCCCGCGATGATGCAGCACCAGGCGATCAGGCGCGAGATCCGCATCCCAGACGAGACGATCGCGGCGGTAAAGAAATCCGTCGCGAAGGTAAAAGTCACCAGACCGATTGGTCGGCCAAAGCGCCCGCCAATTAGGTCGGTCATGCTATCGAGTCGAACAAACGTCGATAGAATCTTCTGACCCAAGGCCGATCGGGCGGCGAACCGAGGTAGCCTCGAGATCAATGGTTCCAGGATGACGGCCGCGACGACGTCGCTGAGGGCGTAGAGAGCGACCGTCAGATTGGGCGCCATTCCCTGACTTCGGGCGAGTAAGATCCCCGCCACGGCTCCCGGTCCAAAAGGCGATAAGAAGATCAGAAAGACCGCGATCGGACCAGAGGAAACCATCGTGGACGCCAGGTCGTTCAATAAGTTCATCGAGTGGGACGCCAAAAGGGTTTCCGACGTCGCGACCGACGGTTCGTCGCTTGCACCGTCACAGTGAGATCGAAGAAAGGGCGAGAAAAACCTTCGCCGCGGCGTCTCCCGCGAGAACGCAGCCGAGGACGATGTACAGAAATCCGGTCGCCGTCTGCATTGCTCGCATCCGACAGGACCGCCAGGTAAGGACGCCGAGAACGATCGGGAATAGTAGCCCCACCAGCAGCCGAAACCAGAACACAAATCCGTAAGAGGCGATCAAGCCGGCGACCCGGTCGGCAACCCCGGCTCCGGGCCCGGCCGATCCGATCTGAACGAGCAGAAACACGGTTTGAAGAACGAGCCCGGTCATCAGGATTTCACTCACCCGAAGGAGCGAGCGCGACGAGAGTAGCGGCGTCACGAGATACCAATGGCCGAGCAGGAGCGCCGTGAGAGACGCCCCGGCCACCCAGGTCGCGAAGATGACACTCAACAGGCTGGCGGTTCCCCCAAAGTGAGGTTGAAGCGCCGCCGACTGGACCAGAGCAACCCCACCAACCGCCGCGGCGACGACACCGATCGGACGGGCGACGACCCGTGCCTTGAAGATGACCAGGCCGATGTAGACGACGAGGAGGGCAAGAAACGCTGCTAACTCCGGGCCCATGGCTGGCGAAGCAGATCCGTAGCCAAACTTGAGCAGGTACGCGACACCGATATCGACCGCTATGATCAGCCCGCTGGAAATCAGAAAACCGGGGGAGACGTTTCCCTCCACGTCGGTGAACAACAAAACCAGCAGTCCGCCAACCGCGCATTCGACAAGAATGAGCAAAACCGTAAGGGGCAACGTTTGAATGAAAACCATGACGGGGCGCTCCACCGATCACTAGCCATCGTCATGATAGGTCACCGAGCGTCGATTTCGCAATCGAGAATAAATCAGCCCGACCGGCGCGAGCCTGCGCCGGTCGGGCTGACAACCCGTGAGATTCGAGCCCTAGTTCGTCGCGCCAGTTGGCGCGTCACGGGGTGGGCGAAGGCGTCATCAGAGCCGAAGTCGTCGAGGTCGCGACGGGTGTGGATGTGGCAATCGTCGTCGCGGTGGGAATCGGCGTCATCGTCGCCGCGGTTGTCGCCGTGGCGGCGGTGGTCGCGGTGGCGGCAAGCGACGTCGCGACGGT
>CAZBQK010000007.1:34394-53952 GCA_964493975.1 uncultured Dehalococcoidales bacterium
ACAGTGGTTGGCGATCCACTAACCGCGGGTGCCGCGCTCGGCGTCAGAGCCGAGGCAGGTACTAGCACGCGAGGCGAGTAGGTATCGCGCACCGGTCCGCCCCCGACGGGAATTGACTGAACGATCTGGCCGTTGGACGCGTCGACGACGGTCAAGGTGTTCTGAACGCGATCGGCGACGAAGGCAAGGCGTCCATCCGAGCTAAACGAGACCGACGCCGCGCCGGCTCCAACCGGGATGGTCCGAACCACCTTTCGGGTGGTCACGTCGACGGACGCGACGTGGCTGGTCGGCTGGTCCGCGGTCACCCAAACGGTCGTACCCGTCGGCGCGACGGCTATACCGGTCAGGTGGCCGCCGACCGGAATGCGATTGATCTCGCGATTGGTCGCGGTGTCGATCTCGGAGATGTCGCCGCTACCCTGGTTCGCGACGTAGACCCGGGTCCCACCAGGCACGGCTGAAATGGCGACCGGATTGATACCGACCGGAATCGCGACGACGTTCGTCGTCCCCACGGTGGGTGTCGTCGCGGCTCCAGCCGCGTAGGTTGGCGTCAGCGCGGCTCCAGCCGCGGTGGTGGGCGTGAGCGCCGCGCCGGTCGACACGGTTGGTGTCATTGCCGCGCTGGTCGAAGTCGTGGCCGTCATCGCGGCGCCGGTCGACGTGGTTGGCGTTTCGATCGCGCTCGGCGTTGCCTGGAATTCGAACGAGATCGCTCCAGACGTCCCCGCCGCCGACGGCGAGGCAACGGTGGCCGGCGTTGCGGCCGTCGCAGGAGTTGTCGCCGTCGTTGGGGTCATCGCGGCAGACGGAGTTGTCACGGCGCCGGCGGGCGTCGTGGCTGCTGACGTGGTTGGCGTGAGGGCGCCTTGCGCTCCGGTTGTCGGAGCAGGAGTGCCACCTGCGCCTAACTTGATCGCGCTTACCTGATTTGCACCCTGGTCGACGACGTACACCGTCGTTCCGGACGGTATTGTCTGCACCGTTAAGTCAACTGGGTGTGGGCCAACCGGAATGACGCCGGTGGCTGTCCGTAGGCCGACATCGATGATCGAGACGTTGTTTGACCCGCTGTTTGGTACAAACGCCGTGCGGCCGTCGCTGCTCATGGCGATAGCCATTGGATCGGTTCCCACGGCGATGTCGCTAACGCGACTTCTCGTGATTAGATCGTAGACCACGACGGAGTTAGCGCCGGGAGCTCCGTTCACGATGAACGCGTACCGCCCGTCTGGCGTCAGAGTGACGGCCCGAACGGGGAATCCAACGTTAATCGTTTCGAGAACGGACCGAGTTGCCGGATCGACGAGAGTGATACTGTTACCCGCACCGTTCGCCGTTAACACGGCCGGAACCGCTTGAGCACCGGCCACTGGCGTCCCGGCGGTCGGCGTCCCGGGCGTCGGGGACAAGACTGTAATCTGAACCGGTGGAATCTGACTCCCCGGCGCGCAAGCTATCGCGGCGATAAGGACCAGACCGAGCGCGGGGGAAAGCCCCAGCCGCCGCCAGACTGGCCGAAAACGGTTGCCCATCGACGAGTGATCCTCCTGAGACACTGGGAATCGTCGGGCGCCTACCCTGGCGCTCAACTGCTGCTCGCGCCGGCCGCCGTCGCGGCGCAGTCACCCCGGTTAGAATGGGCCGGCCCAAGCCTTTCGCACCGAGATTCGCGGAGGGGGGGAGCAAGTAATATGCCACCTGGCGAGCCCACGGGCGCGGCCTACGACGCCCGACGCGTACTTTGCAAGGAAGGGATCAGACCGTAAAATCCGCTCACCTAACGGAAGACGATGGAGGCCGGACGTGCGACAGGTCGTGGCGATTTTGGACTGCAACTTTCCAAGCACAGCCATCGAGGAATCAATAGTTGCCGCCGCGGGGCTCGAGCTCGCCAAAGGACAATGCCGGACCGAGGAGGACGTTGTTGCCTTCGCCGAGAACGCGGCCGCGATCATCGTCCAATATGCCCCGTTGACCGACCGAGTCATTGCGCAACTTCGGCAATGTCGAGTCATCGCCCGGTATGGCATCGGCGTCGACAACATATCCGTGCCAGCCGCGACGAGCTCCGGGATCTGGGTGACAAACGTGCCGGGATTCTGCGCCATCGAGCTCGCCGAACATACGATGGCGTTCATCCTTTCACTATCCCGTCGCCTCCCGATCCTCGACCGATCGGTTCGGCGCGGCGAGTGGGAGACGATCGGGATTATGCGGCCAACCCGCCGGCTATCCGAGCTAACCCTCGGTCTCGTGGGTTTTGGTCGGGTCGGCCGCGAGATCGCGGTTCGCGCTCGAAGCTTTGGTCTCAACGTATTGGCGACGGCGCCAAACACATCCTCGCGGACAATGGCCGAGTTCGGCGTCGTGAGGACATCTCTCGACGACTTGTTGAAGCGTGCCGACTTCGTGTCGCTGAATCTACCTCTGACCCCGACAACCCGGCATCTGATCGACGAGAAGCGACTCGCTCTCATGAAGCCGACCGCCTACTTGATCAACACCTCCCGGGGGTCGATCGTGGACGAAAAGGCCTTGATCGCGGCACTGTGCGAGAAACAGTTAGCCGGTGCCGGTCTCGACGTTCTCGACGTCGAGCCACCCGCCTCGGATAACCCTCTCCTGGGCATGGATAACGTCATTCTGACCCCTCACGCCGCGTATTACTCAGACGACTCGCTTGCGTTCCTCCAGCGCTCCGTGGCGGCCGAAGTGGTCCGGGTTCTCGGCGGCGCGCCGCCCCGGTCGCCAGTAAATCCGGGCCTGACGCCTCGCGTGGTAGAATGAGGACAGAACCACGACTGGGGTAAACCTTGGAATCACCGTCATTTTTGGTCTCTCCGCTTGACCGGGTACGTATTGCGTCCCGCCTGAGAGAGATCATCGATTCCGGAGAAGGCGTCGATCTCCACAGCCACAGCAATCATTCCGACGGCGAGTGGACTCCGCCGGAGTTAATCGCCGAAGCAACGCGCATTGGGCTGAAGCTCGTCAGTCTGACCGATCATGATACCGTGAGTGGTCAGCACGCCGCGGAGCAGGCCGCCACTGAATCCGATATTCTTCTTTTGAATGGAATCGAAGTCAGCCTCACCGTCGAGGGACGGCTGTATCACGTTCTTGGCTTTGACTTCGATCCCGCGGCGCCCAGCTGGATTCGGTTTGCCGAGGCCCGAATGCGCCGATTCGACGAATATCTCCTGGGCGCATTTGACGTTGCCCGGGTGCGCGGATACGCGGTTGATCCCGATGCCGCGCGAGGCTTGGACGGTCATTTTGGCAACCACGCGCTTGCGATTGCCCTCGAACGGGTCGGAGCGGCGCCCTCGCCCGAAGCAGCCCAGCAACTTGCCCGAAGTATCCTTCCGCCGCGTCCCGTCGAGCTGACCTATCAGGACGTGTTCGAATTCGCGGAGCTACTTCGACCTGGCGATGCGGTTTTCTCGGTTGCGCATCCAGCCCGCGATCAGGCCGGGGTATCGGTGCGTCTGTCTGAAGCCGATCTATTGACCCTTCGCCGAGCTCTGCCTTTGGTCGCGCTCGAAGCAAGCCATCCCTATCATTCATCCGCCGACGCAGCCTACTTTGCCGACCTCGCGTCGAAACACGGATTGGCCGTTACCTGTGGGTCAGACGCTCACGGTCATCGACATCGCCGCCCACTTCAGCGATACCCCGCGACCCTCAGCCGGGAATTCCTCGAAATAATCCATGGACGATGGGTTGCACGGGCTCGCACGGAACTGGCAACCGTTTAGCTTCGGGATTTCAGACCGTGAATCGCCACTATTTGCTCGTCTGCCGAGGGCCGGATTGTAAGGCCCAGGGCTCCGCGGACATTCGCGAGCGGCTTTGTCACCGAATTGGCTCGAGCGGCGCAAAAGCAAGTAACGGTCATGACGTCGTCATCTTGCCTTATACCTGTCTTGGTCGGTGTGGACGAGGACCAAACGCTGTCCTGTACCCTGATGGCGTCTGGTTCGAGGCTCTCACGACTGAGGATGTCCCGGAGATCGCCGACCATGCTCTCGGTGGACCGATCCCCAGCCACCTCGTGGCAACTGTTGACCAGCGGCACACCGAAGAGTATTTTGGGCTTTTTGAAGAGATCATCCCAGAATTAGAAGCCGAGGCAACCCCGCGCTCACCCAAGAAGCGTCGCTTTTGGCCATTCTAGCGAACAAAAAATTGCCAAACGAATAGCCTGGGCGCTACCCAAGTCCGGCGGACAATGGCTTAGGGCACTCAGGCTATTACCTCCAGGCTATGGCCGTGTGACCGGCTCGATGTAGCGGCCGCGGTTTGCGACGATGGCGCCAATCACCGCCGCGGCGACACTCAGAAGTAGGACAATGAAGCCTACCCACGACGACACAACGGCGTTACCGGCGGCAGCCGCCGCATTTGGCGTCACCGCGGTCGTCCCAAAGGACGTCAACCCAGCCAGATTAGTCAGCGTCGCGGCGCGGGCCGCGTTGGCCAGCGAGCTGAGGCCGGCGAACGCGGCCGTGATCGCGAAGATCAGCGTAAAGATCAGGGACACGGCCCACACGAGTAAGCCGTGAGCGGCAGCGACCAAGGAATCGAAGACGTCAAGCGTGCGTCCCGCAAACCAACCGCCAACAAAGAACCCGATTATGACGCTGATCGCTCCCCAGATTCCAGCGGCGGTCGAGCCGGCGCCAACTCCAATCGCGACCCCAAGCGTGCTCAGCAGGATGAGCACACCCAGGGCGACGAACATGCCGCCCCAGGTAGGTCCCCACTCGACAAGTCCGCGGTAAAGATACGGCGCAGCTTCGGAAACCGGAATCGGCCGAGGGTACCGCAGTGGTTCTGTCCCTCGTTCGACGCGCGCCTCTTGCGGAGTTGGCTCGCGAATCGGTTCTCGCATATCTCCTCCTGACAGACTCCGGTCTCCGACCATCCGTCCGCCGTCGGTAGTCGGGTGGGATAGCCTCGCAAATTGCGTGCCTGTCGTCCGGGACGCGCTGGCAGAATAATTGATCCAGATCGGCTAGAGGAAGAAGGGTGGCGAGAGGTAGATGGACCTGATTAGTGGCGTCGTAACGGTCACCTCGGTTTTTCTCATATCCACCGCGATCGTGGCTCGTCCTTTGTTATCGATGAACCCGGCGGCCGGGGACGATGGCGATGTGAATGAGCCACGCGTCCACCGCCGTGCTCGCTCCGCGCTCGTCCCACTTCTTGTCGGACTCTTCGTGGGCCTTGCCGACGTGTTCGTAACCGCACAACTTCCTGCAGTTGCGTTCATCAACCTGATCATCGGGGCGGCAACGGTCGCGGTTGTGTACGACGTTTCGCGATCGCGTCGAAACGAGTCGGGTGGCGAGACTTTTCGAGGTTGACCGGGAGTTCAGTACCAGCGATCCGAATCACGCGCCAGAGGGCATCACGCAGTGCCCCTGAGCAATATCTTTCCCGACGGCGTTGGGCGACCCGGCGAAGGCTCCGCTGTAATCGCAACGATCTGACCAACGGTAGCGGGACGGGTTAGCGAAACCGCACCACGGCCGTCGGGGGTCGTTAGAAAAACGCCAGCCGGTTGAGCTCCAGCCGAGTCAATCACCCACGCCTCGTAAACCTGTCCAGTAGGAAGTTGAGGAAGATTATTTACTGTGACGACAGTGCCCTGGCCTGAATCCAGGGCGAGATCGCCACTGGCGCCGGGCGCGTCCGCGGTCGCGAGAAGAGCGACCCGGGTAGCTGGTCGGACGGAGAGCGCTTGAACCTGCTGCTGCAGATTCCAATTCCACGCTCCCAAGCCGATCGAGGTAACAAACAGCACGGCGGCCGCTAGCCAACCCACGAGCCTTGCCGTCCAGGTTATCCGACGCGATCTCGGGACCGCAACCGGCCTTTGATGGACCTGGGGAGTCCGAGCGCTCGCCCGGAGAATTCGGTCCCGTAAGTCGGCGCTCGGAGGTGTCTGGGGCACGACTGACATTTCCAGGACCTCCGTCACCGAACGAAACTTTTGCACGTCGAGCTGGCACGTACGACAACCTTGAAGGTGAGCTCGCACCGCGAGACGCTCGTCCTCCGGGAGTGCGTCCAAGGCGTAGGCCGCGAGCAAGTCGACCGGATGGGTCGTGTTCATTTGCCCTCAGCCACGCGCTCGAATCCCCGACCTGGTGCGAGCAGGTCCCGCAGTTTTTCCAGCGCCAGGCGCATCCGTCCCTTCACTGTCCCAAGCGGAACGCGCATCTGGGCAGCGATTTGGGCGTGGGTCAGCCCACCAAAGTAGGCCAGGTTTATTGTCGTTCGCTGGTCTTCTGGCAAGTTGTCTAGCGCTCGCCGCACGTCGTGGGCCTGGAGGCGCTGCAAGACCGTCTCCCACACGTTATCGTCGGATTGGAGGTCAAATGCGTCGTCAATCGGTTCATCAAGCTTCGATTGACGCCTCGGACCTCGCAGGACGTCAATGCATCGGTTACGGACCGACGTCATTAACCAGGCACGAGCGGTTCCGCGAGCTACGTCATATCCGGCCGCGCTCCGCCACACTCCGAGAAACGCCTCCTGGACGGCGTCCTCGGCGGACGTCACATCGCCTAGAATACGATAGGCAAGCCCGTAGGCGAGGCGACCGTACCGATCGTACAGTTCCCCTAACGCGACTGAATCCCCTCCCGCTACTCGCAGGACAAGTTCGTCGTCGCCAACGCCGACCGGTTCTCCGGCAATGTGGCCGGTCGAATCCGTCACGAGCGATCGAGCGCGAATATCGCGCGGAACACGGCTGGACGTCCCCCCAACCCACGGCCATGGGTTCCGGGCAGAATGATATCACGGGCCCGTGGTCGCCCGCGCACAGACCGAGAAGTGTAGTTATGACAAGCGTCGGGATGTCGCCATTGGATGATTGTCGTCGGCGCTCTATCTAAAACTACGCCTACTGGAGAGGTTTGGATCATTTCTCGGCAGTCGGTTTGACCCGGATACCTCGGTCGGAGTACAATTAGGTTATATCGGGGCGTAGCGCAGTCTGGTTAGCGCGCGTGGTTTGGGACCACGAGGCCCCCAGTTCGAATCTGGGCGCCCCGACCATTTCCCCAATAAGGAACTCAAACCCCACGCCCTCTCGATTCGAGAGGGCGTTTGATTTTCCCTGCTTATGGCTTCCACGATACGGCGCGGGCGAATGAACCGGTGTATTGGACCGTCTGACCGTTCAGGGGTGTGACCTGGGAGCCGTCCGGATTCATTGCGTACAGTTGATACGTCCCCGACCGGTCCGAGAGAAAGATGAGCTTGTCGCCCTTCGGCGACCAGGTGGCCGCCGCGCTGTTACTAGGAGAAGACGACGAGGGGTCGAATGTCAAAAGCTGGAACGCCGACCCGTCCGGATTCATAACGCCGACGTCCCAGTGATCGTGGTTCCAGTAGGTAACGGCGACGTGGAAGCCGTCCGGCGACCAGGCCGGAGTGGTGAAACTCTGATTCGTGCCGGCGACGAGATGCGGCTCCTGGTCGGGGCCGCTCAGCTTCGTCAGATACAAGCCGTCGTATTGTTGAAATAGTAATGATTGTCCGTCGGGCGACCAGGTCGAGGCGTAGGCGTGCGTCTGCTGGTCCGGAGGTAGCCAGGTCGAGCCATCCGACAGCTTCAGCACCATAACCTGAAACCAGTCGTCGGCTTGAGACACATTGTTCACGATAATGTGGCCGTCGTAGCGGCGATAAAACGCGATCCTACTGCCGTCGGGAGACCACTGCGGATCGCGAGTAAACGGCATCGTGAAGACCTTGTGGCGACCGGTGCCATCCGCGTTGACCACGTAAATGCCCGGATCGCCACCCCAGTCGGAGTAGGCAATCATTTTCCCGTCGGGTGACCACGCTGGATCCAAACCCTGAGCCACCACCCCGGCCGCGCTCCCGTCCAGGTTCTCCACGACGAGATTGCCACCTGGCGAGGTCTCAAGGACTATCCGCCCGAACGGCATGGCCGACGGGGTCGGCGGGACGGTTCCATCGACCGCCTGGGTTGCCGCGAGTGGAACGCGGCCGAGGAGGAAGATGTACTCGTCCCCAAGTAAACCAAGCGATACCTTGTAGGGATCGGGTAGCTCCGAGTGCAGCTCCATTCGTGCCCGTTGAAAACGCTGAACCAGGAAGCCGGTCGAGCCCATTGTCGGCTCAGACGTGGGATAGCCGAATATCGCGAGCCCACCGCGCCCATCGAAGAACGAGCGAAACGGTCCGGACAGAGTGTGTCCCGTTTGAGGAAAATAGGCGAAGCTCGGATCGGCTGGCCGCGAAACTGGCGGGTCACCCGGTCCGGTCACCGCGTCGCCGATGAGCATCAGCTGGACCTTATACGGCGGCGCGTTTTCGGGCCAGCTTTCAAATCGCGCTCGCTGGAAATATTGAACCACGCGCCCGTCGCTGTAAAAAGGCTCGGTCCGGGGATAGCCAAACAGATCGATGCCACCGTGATCGTCGAAAAAGGTAAGAAAATCGCCCTGGACCCAATGACCGGTCTGCGAGAAGTATCGGGCGGACGTCGCCGCTTGCGCGCGCCCGGGCGGTTGCGCCACAACCGAGGACGCGACCATTCCAAGGAGCGCAAGTAGAATTGCAACGGCTCGAAGGGCTCGGATCGGGTTAGGTTGAAGGCGCGCGAAGCCTTGGCGTCGGACACGATGGCCACCGGGAGTCGACGTCGCTTGACCGGCGACGAGCTCGGAGGCCAGCCCCGGCGCCTTGGTTAATCCCTCGGATGGCATCAGTGGATTCCTCCCAGTCAATTCTTCACGTCGGACCTGGCGCCAGCAGGTCCGAGCGATTATAGGTACGCGGTAAAACACGGTCAAGCGCACGACCGGCCTCCGGAGGGTCTGGCTTGAACATGTCTTAGTCGAACCCCTATAATCCGACTTCCGGCCACTCCCAAGGTTAGCCGGGATGACAGCCGGCTAGACTGCTTCGTGACACCGACCGGTCAGTCACGGACAGCACCAGCCCAATCGCAAAGGAGAGAACGAACCACGTGAGTTATGAGAGTATTTTTCGCGTCGACGGCAAAGTTGCGCTGCTTCCCGGCGGTGCTGGCGGAATCGGCGCGGCGCTTGCCCGCGGGCTGGCGGAGTACGGCGCCGACGTCGTCATCGCGGGTCGATCCTTGGAGCGCGCCCAGGCTGTCGCGGATAGCGTTCTTTCGACCGGACGACAGGCGCTCGCCCTAAACGTCGACGTCACCGACCAGGAATCCGTCACGACTATGGTGAAGCAAGTCGTCGACCGATTCGGGCACATCGACATTCTCATCAACCTACCTGGCATGAACGTCGAGGCACCGGCCCAGGATTTCCCACTCGACCAGTTCCGTAAGGTGATGGAGCTGAACGTCACCGGCACGTTCATACCGTGCCAGGCGGTTGGACGGGTGATGATCGAACAGCGATCGGGAAGTATCATTAACATTTCATCCGTACGCGGCCAACTGGCGATCCGCCGGGGCTATGCCGCGTACACTCCCAGCAAGGCCGCCGTGAACAACCTGACCCGACAGCTTGCAACGGAGTGGGCTCAGTACAACGTGCGGGTTAACGCCGTCGCACCCACGTTTATCGAGACGCCGCTGGTCGCCCACATGTTGGCCGATCAGACTTTCCGAAAGAGCCTGACCGACCGGATTCCGCTCGGTCGCGTTGGCGTTCCGGCGGATGTCGTCGGTGCGACGATCTTTTTCGCGTCGCCTGCCTCGAATTTCGTCACCGGGCACATCCTGCTCGTCGACGGGGGAGTGACCGCCACCCAGTAGCGTGTCCAAGAAATGTGAAGTGAGGTACAACCCTTGAAAATCGTCCTTGGCTCCCGCCCCAATGACGGACGACTATCGACTTTTCGAAGCGCTTACCCCGGCGTTGAGTTCGTTAGTGCCGAATCGGCGGAGCAGATCATCCGAGAAATCGCCGACGCCGATGCTTTTTTCGGCAACCCATCGCGCGATGCCTATCTTGCCGCACGGAAGTTGCGCTGGATCCAGGCGCCCAGCGCTGGGATCGAGTTCGTGAGAAGCATTCCCGAGCTCATCGAGAGCGACGTCGTTCTGACGAACGCCCGGGGCGCGCACGCGGCGACGATCGCCGAGCATACCTTTGCCATGCTTCTGTCACTCACTCGGGGACTGCGCTTCTTCGACCACGCGAAGGGCTGTCACACCTGGTTGCGCGGCGAAGGTTACCGGAACGTCGTTGGCATTGACGGACTAACCCTCGGCATTGTCGGCTTTGGCAATATCGGACGGGCGATCGCGAAGCGCGGCTTTGGCTTCGAGATGCGAGTCAAGGCGGTCGACGCTAATGAGGTCCCGGCCAACGAACACGTCGAATCGGTCTGGCGTCTCGATCGGTTGCACGATCTGCTTCGCGAGACCAACGTCCTGGCGATTGCCGTGCCGATTACTCCCGAAACGCGCGGTATGATCGGCGAAGCCGAAATTCGGTTGCTCAAGCCGGGATCATACTTGATGGTCGTGTCCCGGGGCGGAATCGTCGACGAAAAGGCGCTGGTGGCGGCCCTGAATGATGGACACCTGGCTGGAGCAGGTCTCGACGTCACCGAAACCGAGCCGCTGCCCCCGGGAAGTCCGCTGTGGGACGCCCCAAATCTCATCATTACCCCCCACATATCCGGAGGATCCACGCTGACCACCGAGATCATGTGGTCGATTTTCCACGAAAACGTCGGCCACTTTGTGCGTGGCGAGCCGTTGAAAAATGTCACGAACAAGCGGCTCGGGTATTAGCTACAAATCCGAGTCAACTTTGGGCAACGCAACCTCGGGGCGCACGGCGTGCGCCCTCGCTCAAGTCAACAATAATAGCCGCGTGACGACGAAGCTCACGACTGAAGACCTGATTGCGCGAAAGCCTAGCCCGGCCGACTTCGCGAGATTACCCCGGCACCCAATCTACGTCGTCTGTGACGACATTCGAAGCCTGCTTAACGTTGGACTGATCTTCAGGCTCGCCGACGCGGTCCGAGTCGAGCGGCTGTATCTATGTGGGATTACCGGCCACCCGCCCTTTCCTGGAGACCCTCGTCCACCGTGGGTATCCGAACGGGCCGAACGCCAGATTGCAAAAACCGCCATCCAAACCGTTCATTATGTCCCCTGGGAGTACCGTTCCAGCGCGTTGGACGTAGTTCAGGGGCTGAAGAGCCTCGGGGTCCAGATCGTCTCACTGGAGCAGACACGCCGAAGCGTGCCGTACACCAGCGTCGCCTACCGATTTCCTACCTGTATCGTCCTCGGTCACGAGCGCGAGGGAATCGCGGAGTCCGTTCTCGACCTCGCGGACGACGTCGTCGAGATTCCGATGTACGGCATGGGCAACTCACTGAACGTCGCTATGTCCTTCGGAATTTGCGCGTACGAAATCCTCCGATGCTGTCTCGAATTGGAACATGGCACCAGCCACCCGCCCTAAATCAATGGCGTGTTACGATAGGCGACATTGTCGTCGTGGCCGTACGGCCGACGTCAGGCGGAGGTAGCGCAGTGAGAATAGCCGCTCTTGGATTCCTTCACGAGACCAACACGTTCTCTCCGGTGCCCGCCGACTACGCTCAGTTTATGGATGGCGGCATCCTTCGTGGCGACGAGATTGTTCAAAATCATCGACACGCCTACAGCACGATGGCGGGCTTTCTCGAGGCAAGCGAACGGTATGGCTTCGAGATCGTTCCATTGCTTTTCGCCACGACCGGCCCGATCGGCACGATTACGAAGGATGCGTTCGATCGGATCGTGAATGAGATGATCGATCTCCTCAAGGTCAAAGGCCCATGGGACGGTGTGCTCATGGCTAACCACGGGGCCGGGGTCTCCGAGGAGTATCCGGACGTCGAGGGCGAGGTCGCGGCGCGGGTCCGGGCGACAGTGGGGCCGGACGTCCCAATCGGTCAGGCGCTCGATCTTCACGCGAACCTGTCGCAGCGGTCGATTGACGAAGTAACCGCGACCGTGTTCTACCGAACGAACCCCCATCTGGATGCTCGTCCGCGTGCGGTGGAGTGCGCCGAGATCATCGTTCGGACGATCAAAGGGGAGATTCATCCGGTTCAGGCGCTCGAAACACCTCCGATGGTTATCAACATCCTGAAGCAGTACACGGGCGAGGAGCCCATGGCCAGCCTCATGCGTGATTGCGAGGAGCTGATTGCCCGGCCGGGGATTCTGTCGGCGAGCGTCATTCACAGTTACCCCTACGCCGACGTCGTCGAGCTTGGAGCATCCTTCCTGGTCGTTGCCGACGGAAATCGCACGTTGGCACGCGAGAGCGCCCGCTGGCTCGCCCGCCGAGCCTGGGATCGTCGAGCCGAGTTCCAGGGCGACGCTCCATCGGCGACCGAAGCTCTTCAGCAAGCAGTCGCCGAGCCTCGAGGCCCGGTTGTCCTGATGGACGTCGGGGACAACATCGGCGGTGGGAGCTCGGCGGATTCGACAATTCTACTGGCCGAAGCCCAGAGGCTCGGCGTGCGGAGCTACCTCCAAACTCTCTACGACCCGGAGGCCGTCGAGGCGTGCGTTGCCGCCGGCGTGGGAAACGCTGTGACTTTGCGCGTTGGCGCCAAGACCGACCGCTTTCATGGTCGGCCGGTCCAGGTGACCGGCCGAGTTCGACGCATCTCCGACGGCCAGTGGGAAGAGCCGCGGCCGACCCATGGGGGCTGGCGGTTTTACGACGGTGGGGTCTCGGTTGTCCTTGAAACAACCGACGATCACACGATCGTTCTCACCAGCAAGCGGGTTGGTAATACGAGCATCGAGCAAATGTATCAGCTCGGGATCCGTCCGGAAGACAAGAAGGTCGTCGTCGCAAAGGGCGTCGCCTCGCCCCGTCCGGCCTACGCGCCAATCGCGTCGCGAATAATTCTAGTCAACACGCCTGGCCTGACGACGGCGGACCTAACTTTCTTCGACTACAAACACCGGCGCCGGCCGCTGTACCCCTTCGAGCCCGACGCCGCGTATCCAGATGAGCTGGTCGGAGCTGGTCGCGCGAGCGCGCGGGAGTCTTAGGGTTTGTCATGTGACAGGCAATTCCAGGAGTCAAAGCATCAGCTGGTTTGGCGCGCGTGACCAGCTGAAGCTTCGACTCCACGGGGCTCTCCGTCGAGATGTGACGCTTCACGGGAGCAAGCTGCGGCCAAACCCGGCATCTGGACGGTCGCTCGTCCGGCGATGTATCCTCTCCACCGCGCCGCGACTCGGACGTCGCGCTGGCAAGGAGTAACGACGGGATGAATCGAGTCCGGGTTGGCCTGGTCGGTTGTGGAACAATCGCCAACGTGATGCATCTGCCAGGTCTGAAGCAGATGCAGGAAGCCGGCAAAGTCGACGTTCGGGCGGTCTGTGACGCGATTCCGGAGAAGGCCCGCGAAGCCAGCGTGACCTACGCGGTTCCTGCACATTTTGGAGACGTCGAACAGATGTTGCGGGAAGTCGATTTCGACCTCCTCGTGAACACGACCCCAATTCCCGATCACTTTGCCGTCAGTCTCGCCGGGCTTCGAGCCGGTCGTCACGTCTATACACAGAAGCCAATCTCTTCCACGCTTGGCGAGGCGACCGAGCTCATCGACGAAGCAAGGGCCCGCGGCCTGCAGCTGGCGAGCGCGCCGGAACATCCGGTTCGACCGATCATCCGAACGATCGGTCGCCTTATCGCCGACGGAGCCATCGGCCGGGTCGCCTTCGCCCGCGTTCCAAGCTCGCACGAAGGTCCGGAGAAACACAACGTTCCCCGAGATTCAACCTGGTTCTATAAGGCCGGATCGAGCCCTATTCTCGACATGGGCGTCCACGGCCTGAGTCAGATCACGGCCATCCTGGGACCGGTGCGGCGCCTGTCGAGCTTCTCCGGTCGCACCCTTCCAGAGCGAGTCCATACCAAGAATGCGTTCAAAGGCAAGCGAATCAACGTTGAGATCGACGACAATTCCCTGCTGATGCTGGATTTTGGGGATGCGACCTTCGCATTCCTTGATGCCACCTATTGCGTTGAAGCGTCGCTTGGAGCGCGTCTCGAAGTCTATGGAAGCGAAGGAACATTGGCCGTGATGGGCGATGGCGGGACCAAAACGACCCTCCACCTGTATGAGTCGGCAAAGGCCTGTTGGCGAGAGCTACCGATCGAAGCCGCTCCCCCGATCCGCGACCTGGGGGTGCTCCACCTTGTCGAGGCGCTTCGTGGGGAGATTGAGCTCATCCTTACCGGCGAACGGGGCCGCCACCTCCTCGAGATAATGGCAAGTGCAACTCGAGCCGCTACCGAGGGGCGTACGGTGACCTTGGAAACCTCATTCTGATCCGGGAGCAATCCGATGAAAATCACCGCGATCGAATCGACCCAGCTTACGATGACTTTTCAACCGGACGTCGCTCCCCACATGCTACGCGCGGCGACCCACGGCACCGCGCTGACCCTGTATCGTGTCGTACTCGATAACGGAGTCGACGGATACGGCGACGACCTTGGCGCTCCGGTTGATTCCACGGATTGGATCGGCCAGGATGCTTTGACCGCGCTCCGCCGGGACGGTCACGCGGGCGTTCAAATGGCAAGCTTTGACGCCGTCGGGAAGACGCTCGGCGTCCCGGCGCACGCGCTGATGGGCCGACAGGTTCGGGAACGGGTACCGTTCGCGTATTGGACGATTGACCTTCCGCCCGACACTCTGGCCCGTCAAGTTCGACACGCCGCGTCGCTTGGGTACACCTCGTATAAGTTCAAGTGCCGCCCCTGGTGGGATCCACGGGAACAGATCGCGGCCGCCGCCGAGGTCGCGCCTCGGGGCTTTCGTCTTTGGCTCGACTTCAATGGACACCTGCGCGAGTCGCGACTTGCCCTGCCAATCCTGAAAGCACTCGCCCAACACGACTGCGTTGCCGGCTTTGAATCGCCGATACCCCAGCGCGACATCGAGGGATACCAGTTTATCCGGAGGTCGGTGGATCGACCAATCGTGGGCCACTACGGGGGAGGATGCTGTCACGTCGTCACCGATCCGAGCTTCGATCCAGGCGTCACTGGCGCGGTGCAGATACGCGAGCAGATGTTTGACGGCTTCGTCCTGGGTAGTGGCGACGTCGACGCCCTTCGCTTGCAGGCGGGTCTCGCTCGAGAGGTGCATAAGCCCTTCTGGATCCAAACCGTGGGGACATCGTTGCGGGCGGCGTGGCTCGCGCACGTGGCCTCGACTTGTTCCGAGGGATTGCTGTCGCACCTGGCCGCGCACGATCTCTGGGTCCACGATGTCGCACCACCGCCGAAAGTTGTCGACGGGTGGTTACCGGTTCCGCCGGGACCGGGACTAGGCCTTGTCCCAGACAAGGAAGCCATTGACGTCCTAGCCTCCACGCCGCGGACTCCGAGCCCACGACGAGTGTCGACCGTTGTGTTTCCGAGTGGTGTCCGTTGGCACTTTGCCGACGAAATGCAGCGCCACGAAGCTTTCTACTTCGGGCATCTACCCGGCTTCACCCCAGGAGTTCGACTGGAAGTCTTAGAGGACGATAGCTCACCCGCGTTCGATCGGCTCTGGACCAGGTGCCGAGCGGCGCCGGTCGTTGAGTAGCCACCGTCAGCTTGAGTGGCAATGAGCCATTATTGCCGGCGACCATCTAGCGATTAAACGTCGATTCAACGGCCGTAGGGGCATCCCCTTGTGGGTGCCCCGTCCCCCCTGTCAAACGAGCACCAGGGCACCCACAAGGGGATGCTCCTACGGCTGATTCGGTGGCTGGCAGCTTTATATCGTCAACCGCGGTGAATCCGGTTCCGGTATCATTGGGCCATACGATGATGCGACGTGACGACGTTCGTTGGGTCGCATCCGGTGATAACAAATACGGCGATTCACTGTCGACGGAGGCACCACATGGGCCAGGAGCTGGGCCGCCTCGAGCGGCCGACCGCTGAGTCGTTTGAAGGAACGCGCAAGCTATTTCTCGTTCCCCTCGTCTATTCACCTCCCAGCCCGCCCCCCGACTACGTGGCGCCACTCGAGCGCTACTGGGCCGGGGCCCGAAATCAAGTCCGACGCCTCGCCGACCGCACCGGTCCGGTTCGCCACGTCTACCACGATGGCGTGACTCAGGAGGGTGAGGCCGGTCTCAACCTCATCGAACGAATGAGCCCTCGATCCTTCGCCCTTGCAAGCGAGTTCGTGAAGGAGGACGGAGCGGTCGTCGAAGCCTTCGAAAATGCGGAGGACCTCTACGAGGCGATGGATTGGCAGCGAGCGCTCATGGGCGGCCTCGCAAGCCGAAAGGTCACCGACCTGGCCGTCACCGGCTACCGGGAGGCAACCAAGCGCCGTTTTGAAAACATGGCGAAGCAAATCGACGAAACGCTCAAGCCCGGTGAATCCGGACTTCTGCTAATGCCGGAAGAGCACAGTCTCCAATTTCCAAAAGATATCCAGGTGTTCTACGTTGCTCCCCCCGCGCTCGACGAAATCCACCGCTGGCTCCGGGATCAGGACGAGCGGGAGCGCCGACGCGGGCAAGGCGCACCGGCGACACCGCCGACAACCGAGGCGCCATCCGAGACGGCGGCGACCGAGGAAGCTTCGGAGGGGCCGGCCGAGGAATGAACCGTTCCGGTACAATAGCCCCGGACAGGAGGTCCTGAACCGATGGGACCGGTTTATCCCAACCGCGAACCTCTCGCTCCAGCGCCATTTGTCTCATTGCCGCTTGGCGCCATCAAGCCGGCTGGTTGGCTGCGCGACCAGCTGCAGCTACAGGCGGATGGTTTTACCGGACATCTCGGAGAGGTGTGGCCGGACGTCGGCCCGAACAGCGCCTGGCTCGGAGGAACCGGCGAGGATTGGGAACGCGGGCCGTATTACTGTGACGGACTGATTCCGTTGGGCTATCTGCTGAACGACGCCACGCTGATCGATATGGCCGAGCAATGGGTCAGCTGGAGTTTGAACAGCCAGGAGGCCGACGGATCCTTTGGTCCCAAGACAAACGACGACCCGTGGCCTCGGATGGTCATGCTCAAGACGCTGACTCAATATCAGGAGGCGACCGGCGACGCTCGCGTTGTGCCGTTCTTGGAGCGCTACTTTGCTTATCAGAAGGCGCAGCTCTCGAGCCGACCGCTAACCAAGTGGGCCGAGGCCCGCGGAGCCGAGAACGTTTTGTCGAACCTTTGGCTGCATCGGCGAACCGGCGACCGATCTCTCCTCGATCTTGCCGCGACCGTGGCCGCGCAAACCCTTGATTGGGGGCAGTTTTTCACCGACTTTCCAGTTCGCCAAAAGTACACGGCCGGTTTTACCCACCTGACCCACGTTGTCAACGTCGCCATGGGAGTCAAGGAACCGGGCGTACGCTTTGCGCTGACCGGGGATCCACGCTCTCGCGACGCGGTGTACGCCGCCTTGGCGAATCTGGATCGATTCCACGGCCAGGTGACCGATATGTTCTCCGGCGACGAGTGGTTAGCCGGCCGCGAGCCGACTCAGGGAGTCGAGCTATGCGCGGTCGTCGAGTTCATGTTCTCGCTGGAGCAGCTTGTTCCAATTCTTGGCGACCCGGCACTGGCGGACCGCCTCGAGCGGGTTGCCTACAACAACCTGCCCGCGACGATTACCGCGGACATGCGCGGTCGACAGTACGACCAACAGTGGAACCAGGTTTTGTGCAGCGTAGGACATCGGGAATGGACCGCGAACGGCGACGAATCGAACATTTTTGGTCTATCGCCAAACTTCGGATGCTGCACGGCGAATCTTCACCAGGGATGGCCGAAACTAGCGGCGTCGCTCTGGCTCGCCACGAGCGACGGGGGACTCGCCGCCGCGGTCTATGCCCCATGCCGCGTGTCGACACTAATCGGCGGCGCCAACGTCACGATCGACGAATCGACCGACTATCCCTTTGAAGATATCGTTCGTTTTCAGGTAAAGACGACCTCGTCCGTAACATTTCCACTCGTCCTGCGCGTGCCCGGCTGGTGCTCGAGCGCGGACGTATGGGTGAACGGTACCTCCTGGCCCGGGTTCGACCAGCCCGGGTTTGAGAGCATCCAACGCGAATGGCGGGACGGCGATGTCGTCGAGGTGCAGTTCGCGGTCGGTATTCACATCCGCGAGGGACAACGCGGGGCGGTCTCGATCCAGCGCGGACCGTTGACCTACGCCCTCCGAGTGGGCGAACGGTGGGAGAAGCTTTCGGCACGTCAGCCAACGACCGAGCCCTTCGCCGATTGGGAAGTCTACCCGACGACCCCGTGGAACTATGCGCTGGTACTCGATCCCTCGGCGCCGGGGCAAAGCCTTGAGGTCGAGCGTTCGCCAGTCGGCGAGGTGCCGTATGCCGCGGAATCACCTCCAATACTGATCCGAGCCAGCGCGAGAAAGGTCCCAGATTGGACCTTGAAAGGCCTTTCGGCTGGTCCAACCCCACCCAGTCCAGTCCGAGTGGACACCCCAATCGAAGACGTGACCCTGGTTCCCTACGGCTGCGCCCGATTGCGCGTGACCGAGCTACCCTATTCGACGGATTGAAAGGGAGAATTACTATGGACGCCAAGACCGTCGTTGGACACGGAGAGTTTACCTACGAAGTCGATAAGCGTTGGGGTCGGCACGCCGGCCAGCAGGCCGCCTTTGGGCTGATCTCCGGTGTCGCCTGCGATTCCCGCGATCGAGTTTACCTGTTCAATCGTCTACCAAATCCCCGAGTAATCGTCCTCGATCCTGAAGGCGGCGTCCTGAACGAGTGGGGGGAGGGCCAGTTCGGACATCCGCACGGCATCTGGATCGACTCGCACGACGTGCTCTACCTAACCGACCGAGATACTCATCTTGTCACGCGCTGGACGACCGATGGTAAGCTCCTTCAATCGTGGGGAACCCCGGGTACCCCCGGCGCGCCGGGCCAGCCGTTCAACCAGCCAACTCACGCGTTCGTCGCCTCGGACGGAGCGATGTTCGTGTCGGACGGATACGGGCAGCGGCGAGTTCATCGATTCGGCCCGGACGGAAAGCTAGAAGTCTCGTGGGGCGAAGCCGGAGACGGCCCCGGGCAATTTGCCCTGCCGCACGACGTGTGGGTCGACGAACGTGGTCGGGTCATCGTCTGCGATCGAGAGAACCAGAGGATTCAGTTCTTCGATCGTGACGGCGTGTACCTGACCGAGTGGAACGACCTCAAAGCACCGATGCAGGTTTATATTCGCGACGAGATCATCTACCTGGCCGAGGCCCGCCAGCAAATCAGCATCCTAACGCTTGACGGAGAAACGCTGACCCGCTGGGGCTCACAAGGACCGGGCGCGGATCAGTTCACCGATTCCCCGCACAGCATCTGGGTCGATTCCCGGGGCGACATCTACGTCAGTGAAGTCACTGGGCAGGACAAGTTTCAAAAGTACCGGAGGCAGTAGAAGAGCGGCTCAGCCGGTCGACACGGCCACGATTTGATTGGCGATCGGCAGTCATGCGGTTTCTCGGTGTGGTATTGCAGGCAGCGGAGCTGGGACGCCCCACACCCGAA
>CAZBQK010000008.1:0-52951 GCA_964493975.1 uncultured Dehalococcoidales bacterium
GACGACCGATCCGCGCTACGCCTTTGTTTTGGTCGGCTACGGCGGGGCCGGGCACGATGGGGCCTACCTCTCCGACTCGATCATGGTGGTAATCGTGGATACCGACCGGAAAAACCTGAGTCTCGTGTCCATACCGCGCGACACGTGGGTGCCCCTGATCTTCGGAGGTGGCTCGGTCGTTTACAACAAGGTCAACACGGCCTACGCCTTTGCGCGCGATTCCAGCCTTTTTACCGATCGCCTCAGCCGTTACACCGGCGATCACGGCGGTGGCGTCTTTGCGACTGACACAGTGTCGCGCCTCATTGGCGTGCCCATTCGCTACTACTTGGGGCTTGATTTCAGTGGGTTCCGCCAGATGATCGATTCGGTCGGCGGTGTCGACGTCGACGTACCGGCGTCCTTCTCGGCCCGCTATCCGGCAAACGACGATCCTACAATTGACGCGAGCTGGAAGGTGGTTCGATTTGTCAAAGGGGTTCAGCACATGGGCGGCGAGCGTGCGATCGAGTTCGCTCGAGCCCGCGAGACGCTCGACAATCTGGACGAAGGGACTGACTTCGCCCGCTCGCGGCGTCAGCGGATCATCATCGAGGCCTTCAAGAGCCGCCTCTTTCAGCCAGGAGGGCTCATCCACCTTCCACAGCTACTAGGAATCGGGGCAGGCCACGTCGACACAAACTATTCCGTGCCGGACGTGGCGTCTTTGAGTCGGCTCGCCCTCGATTGGAAAAGCGTCACGATATATCAGACTGCCATTTCCACGCAGAATTATCTCGAAGAAGCCACTGGTCCGGAAGGAACCTATACCCTCGTTCCAGACTCGCCAAATCACGATTGGTCGCAAATCCAGGCATTTGTCAAACGGCTTTGGAAAGATCCAACCGCGGGAGTGGCGATGGCGCAAGCTCACATCGTTGTTGAGAACGATACGGGAGTTGCCGGGGCGGCCGCACGGGTCTCCAGCTCGTTGCAAAATCTAGGGTATGTCGTGCTTGCTCCAACCACGGGCACCCTTCGATCCGATTCGCGCCTGCTGGACGGAACGGGATTGCACGCGGGAAAGACTCTCGGGCCATTGCTTCAAGCGGATCTAGGGATCGCTCAACTGTCCGTCGACGAAGTTACCGATAGTGCGACAGCGGGTCTCACTCTGGAGCTTGGGTCAAATGATCTCGAAGCAACCAAGATCACAGTATCGGCCGAAGCAGGTGCGCCGATAAGCGCGGTGGGAATCCAGAAATTCGGGATCTGGGCCCCGGACTCGGGCAACACGGACCTCGCGGCGGACACGCCCACTCCGTCCGACCTACGTAAGGCAACCGGGACGGCCACGCGGGCCGTGTCTCCGGTCCTAACTCCGACCATTGGGATTTCCGGATCGGAAACGCCGAACCGACAAATGACGCCCCCCGGCGGATTTCCCCAATCCGCGACACCGATGCCTTCATCTACTCCCGTTTTGGCCAGCCAAACGCCGGTCCCGCCTCCTCCGACGGGTTCGCCCACCCGGATTGTCGGATCGCCGTCTCCAACCCCAACCCGTCGTTCGCCGCCGACCCCGCCGGCGTCGCCGACGAAACCGCCGGCTCCTCAAGTCTAGGCAGGCCAGCCGGCGATCCCGCGAAGCAGCTACTCAATGAACATTGCGTCGCCGAAGCTGAAGAATCGGTATCCCCGCTCGATCGCCTCGTGATAGGCGTCGAGAATCTGATTCCTTTCGGCGAACGCCGAGACGAGCATTAGAAGAGTCGAGCGCGGTAAGTGAAAGTTCGTTATCACCGCGTCGACGACGCGAAACACGTGTCCGGGAAGAATGAAGAGTGACGTCTCGCCGGAGGCCGGAGCCACCTGGCCGCTCGAATCCGCGATGGACTCGAGAACGCGGACCACCGTCGTTCCAACCGCGACCACCCGCCGGCCGAAGGCCCGGGTGGCGTTGATTGCGTCGGCCGCGGCAGGGCTGACTTGAAACGTCTCGGCGTGCATGTGGTGCTGCGAAACGTCGTCGACCTTCACCGGCCGGAACGTGCCAATACCAACGTGTAGGGTGACGTAGGCGAGGTCAATTCCGTGCCTACTCAACTCCTCGAGTAGCTCGGTCGTAAAGTGAAGTCCCGCCGTCGGCGCGGCGACTGATCCTTCCTCGCGGGCGAATACCGTTTGATAGTCCTCGGGATTCGCCGGCTGCGACTTGACGTAAGGGGGCACCGGCATCGTCCCGATTTGGTGAATGATGTCGTCGAGCTCCGCCCCGGAGCGGTTGAAACGTACGACTCGCTGGCCGTCCTCAGCCAGTCCTTCGACAGTCGCGATTAGCCCGCGGTCGAATCTGGCCGTCTGCCCAATGACCAGTCCAGGACGGGTTAACACTAGCCACCGATCGGAGTCCAATTGGCGGATCAAAAGGGTCTCAACGTGTCCGCCGGTCGCCTTGCGCCCGAGCAATCGAGCCGGGATGACGCGCGTATCGTTCAGCACGAGCAAATCGCCTTTGCGTAAGAGCAGGGGGAGATCGCTAAACCGACGGTGCACGCGGACGCCGGTCTTCCGGTTCAAGCATAAGAGGCGACAAGAGTCGCGCGCAGGCAACGGCGTCTGGGCAATCAAATGGGATGGAAGGTGGAAATCGAAGCTGGAAGTGTGCATGCTGCCTCAAGATAGCGACAAACCGGAAGAAAAATCATCAGGTTGCACAAAGGTGTGTTGACGAAGCATGAAATATGTGTTAGAAATACACTGTTGGTGGTCGCGCCAGACTTGTGCCGAGCGAGGGGTGATCAGTGTGTACTCTGCTCTTCGCCGAAACATTGTTCGTTCGCGGATGCCCTGGCGGCATTTGCAGGCTGGAAGGAGTATGCGATGCCACCCGCTGATTTGTTCCTCTGTCCCCCCCATCACTGGGAAGTCACCGCAATTCGCATCGAAGGTGTCTGCCACTATCACCACCGCTGCATCAAATGCCAAGTCGAAAAAGATGTCCCGTTGAGTGCTAGCACCCCGACAAAGTGGGTGAGTCGCCACTCGAAGGCAAAGTAAACCAATAAGGTACCAATCCGAAACCAAATACCTATTCTACTGATTGTCCGTCAATGCTTTCGGTTAGGTGCCCTATCGCGATCAGGTACCGTATAAACTCGGCGTGCTCACGCTGATCGTCCGAAAGCGGCTCATCCGGATGCCATCGAAGCCGAAATACTGGTTGGTCTCCCGAATCTGGGTCAAGCTCAAAAAATCCCTTCCTCATTCCGCTACCCCCAGCCACCACGGTCGTTGATCCCCTCGATCTCATTGGAATCCAATTGTCGCGGACCCGATGCCCAGAATGATGGGACATTCCGGATGCCGACGACGCTCGTATCCACGCGATTAATCTGTTCGATGGGTCGCCCCACTATACCACGACGCGAAATACCATGTAAACTTGCTGCGGTACCTGGCCGGGCCCGCGTCGGCCCACCGCCGATGCCTCGACCCTGATATCAACTGGCATCATATTCAACAAAGCCGGGAGGTCTGCCTTGGCGAAGCCCATACGGATCGGAATCATTGGGATGGGACGAATCGTGCCCGCCCACCTTCGAGGATACGCGGCACTCCGCGCCGCGGGATACGACAATTTTCGCATCACCGCACTGCTTTCTCGGCAGCGCTCAGACGCCGAAATGTTTCGGAAGCGCGGCGAGGGTCCACCACCTCGTCCACCAGTCAGCAAGGCCCCCGGTGACCCTCTCAGCGCACCACATATGTGGGTGAGCGACTTCCAGCCGGACGTCGATGCTCAAGTGTTTGATGATTTTGACACACTAATAAAAAGCGGTACCGTCGATGCCCTTGATATTCCCGCTTCGGTCTTCACCCACCATGACTTCGCCGTCCGCGCGATGAACGCCGGTATTCACTGTCTCGTTCAAAAGCCGTTCGCGGTCAGCGTCGCGGCGGCGCGGCTAATGGTGGAAACCGGCCGCCGGAATGGCGTGACGCTTGGCGTCACCGAGAACGTTCGCTATGCCGCCCCCACTCGCGCAGCGCGTTGGGCGATTGAGCGGGGAGATCTTGGCGTACCTCAGCTCGTGGCGTCAATTGGCATCAGCACGGCGGAATGGTCGCCTGATCGGCCGGTCGCCGACACGCCTTGGCGACACGTTCAGGTCCTCGCTGGAGGTGGCGCAACGCTGGACATCGGGGTTCATCTGTTTCATCGAATCCGGTATCTCTGCGGTGAGGTCAATCAGGTGGCCGCGTTCGCGCGTACGTTCGAGAAGACCCGTTATCGTCGCGACGCTAATGGAAACATCCTGGAGTCCTTCCCATGCGACGCCGACGACGCGTTCATGGCGTCGTTCGAGCTGGTCAGCGGTGGCATCGGTCAAATGTCGTTCACCTGGGCTGGACACGGCGAGCCGACTGGACTACCAGACGGGATGGTCGTCTACGGGTCGAAAGGTAATTTGAGGGGTAATACTCTTCATCGTGACGGCAAGCCGCCCATTGCGGCGCTCGATCTGTTTCACGCGGAAGCTGCGCCGAGCGAACAGGAGAAGTGGATTCCTCTCGGGCTAACCGACACTTTTGCCGCGGGCTTCTACGACTTCCTGACGTCCATCGAGCGGCGTGGCCAGCCCGAGGCGAGCGGAGAAGAGGGTCTGCGGGACGTTGCGACGGCGTTTGCGATTCTCGAATCATCGCACGCGGGCCGGGCAGTAGCGGTAGAGGACGTCCTCACTGGCCGAGTGCGGGACGCTCAACGCACCATCGACGCCCACCACGGTTTGGCTTAAGGCCACACGTTACTTGTCATCCTGAGGCCCGCCGGCCGAAGGATCGGTACCGATCACGATCGACGATTCCTGCAGGCACCGATCCTTCGGCCGGCGGGCCTCAGGATGACAGGACAAGGACCTGTCGCTCGCGATACGATACTTGGAGTCGAAGCTTCAGTTTGATTGGTGGGCCTGACCAGCTAAAGCTTCGACTCCAAATGGCCCTCGGTCGATATAACGCTTTCGACTGGATTCGTGGTCGGACCCTTTAGCCGCACCGCTTCGCCCAATCCGCCACGTACTAGCGAGCTCTTTCCGTTGCTTTCTCGGATCTGGTGCTCCCGGTCAGGGCGGCGCGGAAGAGTGGGGCAAAGGTGCTCATCAACCCGCCCTGGGTTGCGACCCCGAGCTCCGCGGTCAGCCGCCGCGCGCTTGCCATGGCCGCCTCGGTCGCGCGATCTAGCGCGGCTATCGACCGGATTGGCTTGTCCCCATTCTGGCAATTCGCATTAGTGCCCAGCGCGTGATGTCCTCGGCAGATGAGCGGCCGGACCGGGTAGATCCGGCACTCCATTTCCTTGCCCAAAAACGGGCAGGGTATGCGCTGGCGGAGGTAATCGGCGTTGACGATTCGGTCCTGGACGTCACCCGGCGGTCGAGTGGCGACCCACGCGGCGAACTTTTGTGACTGGCGGTCGACCGCTTTTATCATGTCCCGTCGTTCCGGTCGGGGAAGGCGTTGCAAAAACTCGGCGATGCGTTGCGCTTCGATCATGGTGAGCGGCACGAGCTGGTGGCAGCAGGCGGCACAACCCCGGCCGCAGGCCGGCCGAGTCTCAGATCGTCCGTCGGCGCGAGACTCTCGAAGCATGTCGACGGACTGCTTGTCGAGATTGGTCGACACCTGTTCGAGGCTGATCATCGGCAAAGCGACTCGATCGGGAAACACGAGGACCTCCGGCGAGGCGGAACCGATTGCGACTATCTAGTGTTTCGTCGTGCAACAGACAAGTAGTATGGTAACAGTTTCAAGTGCCCAAAACGAAAGGCCATCCGCGCCGCCGCGGGTGGCCTTTCGTTCGATTAACCGCAACGATCTAGCAACCGGTGGACGTAGACGCCCGGGTCGCCTTACAACGACCCGGGCGCCCGATTCCATTGGAGGGTTACTCCTTCGGCATCGAATCCTTGAACTGGTTGTAGATGTCGAGGACGACCTGGTCCATCGCCTTCGTGATAGCCGGGAAGGTCGCGGCCGCGGTCGCGTCGGAGTGGTTAAACAGCGCCGCGATCTCGTTGTTGTAGGTGTCGTCGATCTTCGGGTGCTGGAGGAACAGGTGGTCCGGCGACTCCTGAACCCGCTTGTCGATCGACTGCGCCAGCATCTTCGTCATTTCGGCTTCGGTGACTCCGAAGAAGTCGGCGCGACCCTTCGCCCACGAAGCGGTCGACTCACGCGGTGTCGGCGGCGTGCCGCTGAGGCCGGAGTACTTCGTCGTCGCCTCGACGCTGGTTAGCAGGCGCATAAGCGGCCAGGCGCCGTCCTTGTTCTTCGCCCAGCGGCCCATGATCCAGAAGTCGTCGAAGATGATCGTCTTGTTGGTCTTGAACCACGGAATCGGGGCAACGCCGACTTTGAACTCGGTGATGTCCGACGTGGTCCAGTACTGCCAACCACCGTCCATGACCATACCAATCTTGCCGGTCTTGAACGGGTTAGCGAACTGGCTCAGGCCCTGGTTCGTGGACGGATCCGGGTGAACCTTGTATTTGTAGATGAGGTCCTGGTTGAACTGGTGCCCGGCCATGTTCTCCGCGCCACTGAAGTTGGTTTTCTGGGCGATGAAGTTGGTGTAGTGCTCGGGAAGCCAGGAATCGCCACCCCAGAGGTAGGAAAGGCTGGTCATCTTGTCCCACAGCGCCATCAGGACGCCATAGGTGGCATCCGGGGCGCCGTAGTTCTTGGTCAGCTTCTGGGCATTGGCCAGCAGCACGTCCTGGTTCCAGGACTTGTCTTCCCAGTCAAGGGGCGGGTTCTTGAGGCCGGCGGCCGCGTAGAGGTCCTTGTTGTAGACCATCATCGAGCCGTAGCAGGTCAGCTGGGGAAGACCGTACTGGTGTCCCTTGACGTTGTAGATGTCGGCGAGCCCTGGCAGGAAGTAGCTCTTCAGATCCCACTTGTCGCCCGAGATGTAGCTGTCGAGGTTGGCGGGAAGATTGCGGGCCCAGTAGTCGTAGTAGTTGCCGCCGAAGCCCCAGAGCTCGAGGCTCTCGTTGGCCGCGGCCATCGAGTTAATCTTCGGGATGTACTGGGTCGACGGAACGACGATGCGGGTGACGTTAAGGTTTGGTAGCTGGGCCTTGATCATCGGCTCGAAGATAGTTTCTTGGCCCTTGTTCTCGTTCACGTCGGTTCGCACGAGCCAGTTGACCGCACCGCTAGCCTTGCCGTTTGCCGGAGCGGCTGCCGCCGCGGCCGGGGCTGGCGTGTTAGTGGCCGCGGGGGCTGCCGCCGCGGCTGCCGCGGGGGTATTGGTCGGCGCTGCCGCGGCCGGCGCCGCCGCTGCCGCCGGCGTATTTGTGGCCGCTGCCGCGGCCGGGGCCGCTGGCGCCGTGGTCGGCGTTGGCGCCGCGCCGCCGCACGCCGCGAGAGCGACGCCGGCAATACCGAGCCCCAATCCTGCGATAAAGTTGCGTCGAGTTAAATACGATCGAGACATCTGTGAGACTTCCACCCTTCTCGTTTTCCGTGGTCGGCCCGGAGCCGCCACTGTGTCCTAGAACGCGGCCTCGCGTAAGTAGATCCGCCGCTTCGCGGTGCATTCCGTCGCGAGACATGGTTCCCAAATCGTTAATGTCGACTGCCCCAACAGTTCTCTGCTCCCGCCTTGCCTCCTTCTTTCGACTCTCGTCATTGCTCCAACCTCTTGTCGACTTCGCGACCTAGCCCTTCACACCACTGACGACGATGCCCTGGATGAAGTACCGTTGTGCCGCGAAGAAGAGGATCAGCACCGGCAGGACCATAATGAGTGCTGCCGCCATCAAGAGGTTGTAAGGAGTTCCACCATACATCGACTGGAAATTCGCGAGAGCGACGGCCGCTGTACGGTGGGAAGGTTGATTCAAATAAATGAGTGGTCGGAGGAAATCACTCCAGTAGAACGTAAAGGATCCGATTGCAACCGCCGCGAGGGCGGGTCGGATTTGGGGAAGCAGAATACTCGTCAGAATACGAATCGGCCCGGCTCCGTCGATTTTGGCCGCTTCATCCATTTCCAACGGGATGCTCATAAAGAACTGACGCAGAAGGAATATGTTGAAGGCGCTTCCGAACCATGGTGGAAGCATAAGTGGCCAAAACGTGTCGACCATGTCTAATTTGGCGAATACCAGGTACTCGGGAACCAGGCGAACCTGGTAAGGGATCATCAGTGTCGCGAGCACGAGGGTGAAGAGGACTTGGCGGCCGGGCGCGCGAAAGCGCGAAAAACCGTAGGCGACCAATAATGCTGATAGCGTGTCGCCAATCATGTTACCGACAGCAATTGTCACCGTGTTTCCGTAGACCGTTTGCCACTTCATGAAATCAAGGGCCCCGGTGAAGTTCACCAGGAGCGGATTGACCGGTTTGAAGTTGACGTACGGAATCCAGCGGATTGGCAACAAAAAAACGTCTCCACTCGTCTTTAAGGCAGTCGTGATCATGAAGAAGATCGGAAAGAGCATGATCAACGACCCAACGGTGAGGAGAAAGGTGATGAACGACACCCAGATTAGCGATCGAGCGCTCTGACGGGCAAGGACATTACTAATTCCTGCCTGTTTCGCCGAGCGAGGAAGTGAGACTTCCATCGACTACTTCCCCTCGTTTGGTGCTTCGTAGTGCACCCAAAAGTGAGACGACTTGAAGGCAAGGAAGGTCAGGATGAGCATTATGATGAACAGGACCCACGACAGCGCGTCGGCATAGCCCATACTGCTGATGTAGGTGAAAGCGTTCTGGTAGATGGCGTAGACGTAGAAGTATGAAGCGTATTGGGGTCCACCCTGGGTGATGATGAAAGCGGGGGTAAAGATTTGGGATGCACCGATCACGCCGAGGATCAGGTTAAAGAAAATGACGGGCGTGATTGCCGGAATGGTCACGTGGATGGTCTGGTCCCAAATGTTGGCCCCGTCAATTTTCGCTGCTTCGTACAGCTGAGTTGGAACGTTTTGAATCGCCGCGAGGTAGATCAACATCGCGCCGCCAAATTGCCACAACCCCATGATCACGAAGGTGGGTATAACCAGCTCCGGTTGCACCAGCCACTTCGGCCCAATGACGTGAAAAACCGTGTACAAAGTCCCGTTCAAAAGGCCAAACGAAGGCTGAAAAACCCAGCCCCACATCAGAGATACCGCGACGGCTGGCGTAATTGCTGGCAGATAAAAGATCGATCGCCAGGCCGACAGAATCGGTACTTTCTGGTTCAGCATCAAACCGATGATGATCGCGAGGAGTATGCTCAGGGGAACCGACAGAATTGTGTAGTAGCCGGTGACGGTCAGCGACTTCCAGAACAACTTGTCGTGAATCATCAGGTCGTAGTTGGCTAATCCGACCCATTTGGGAGGCCAGTTGACTGGGTCGTTGTGAGTGAAGCTGAGATACGACGACGCGAGAATCGGGCCGGCGGTGAAAACGATGAACCCCAACAACCACGGAGAGATAAACGCATAAAACCACCGCGCTTCGCTGCGCGCTAACCGCCCCTTTGTTTGCGGTAGCGGGCGAGCGATAGATGGTGCGGCCACGAAGCCTCCTGTCTCGAAAATGTTCGATCCCGCGTCAAGCGACACCGCCCGGCTGGCATCCAGACTAGGCCCCCGGTGGCGGCCTGTGTACACTTCGCGCCAGTGTATCAAAACGTCCGTGTTTGTCAACAATCCTCGTAGCGATAAGGCTTTCTCGGTTAGGCACGACAGATTGTGCCCGTTCGGCTGTTTTGGCGCAGCAGAGCTATTTGGCTTGACCCGTCGCGATGACGGGTGTATTGTGCGAAATAGACGGGTGGATGGTGCGGTTTCGATCCGTCGAAACGAGTGTCACGGCGACTATGATGTACTCGCCCCTTCAAACTTCGTTTTGGATTCCCCCCGAAGGCTCAAAGCAGAAAGTCCCAATATTTCGCCAGGTGATCTCTACGCATCAGTCGGCCGATCGACGACCGTGGTTGGCTTCTTGCGGCGGCGGATACAAATGATACGAGTGCTTGGCCTGAACCATCGGACCTCCACGGTCGCCCATCGCGAAAGAATCGCGGTGAATGAGGCGGACCTTCCCGCGGTGCTCGAGCAGATTCGCGCCGGCGTCGTTCTCTCCACCTGCAACCGGACGGAAGTCTACCTGGCCTCTACCGACTCGGTCGCTCTCGCTCATGCCAAAGCGTTCTTTTCGGACCGACTACCCGGAGATTTGCCGGACGATATCCCGCCCGTCTACGACCTGCACGGTGACAATGCCGTACGCCACCTGTACTCCGTTGCCGCCGGTTTAGATTCGATGGTGCTTGGCGAGACTCAGATCCTCGGACAGGTCCGATCCGCGTTGGACGCGGCAGTATTAGCCGGTACGGCCGGTCCGGTGCTCACGCACGTTTTTCGCGAAGCGCTTCGCGTCGGACGGCGGGCTCGCCAGGAGACTTTTATCGCTCGCCACAGCTTGTCAGTAAGTTATGCTGCCGTTGAGTTGGCGAAGAGCGTGCTTGGCGACCTGCGCGGCCGACAAGTACTCGTCGTAGGCGCCGGGGAAACGGGGGAGCTGACCGCGAAGGCATTGGTCGCGAACGGGGTCGGCGTCCTGAGCGTGGCAAATCGGACGGTCGAACGGGCTCAGATCCTTGCCGATCAGCACGGCGGAGAGGCCGTGCCGCTCACGAGCATTCCGACCTTACTTCACCGGGCTGACATTGTCATCGCGTCGACCGATGCCCCGGATTACGTCGTGACCCTCGCGGACGTGCGGGCGGCGATGACCGAACGGCTCGATCGCCCGCTCTTTGTGATTGATATTGCCCTTCCGCGCGACGTCGATCCGCGGGTTCGTCAGGTAGCTGGGGTGACGCTGTACGATTTGGATGACCTGAAAGCTCGTTGCGAGCATAACCGAGAGCGTCGCCGGGACGAAGTCGAGCGGGTTCACGCCATTATCGACGAAGAGACAGAACGCATGGCCCGCTGGTGGAAGTCTCGGGCCGTGGTGCCAACAATTGTCGACCTCCGGGCGCACGCCGAGCGTGTCCGCCGGGAGGAGCTCGACGAGGCGCTCGCCCGGTTGCGCCAGCTTACCGCCGAGGAGTGTCAAATTGTCGACTCACTTAGTCGGGCGATCGTCAATAAGCTGCTTCATCGCCCCACGGTCGCTCTAAAGGCAGGGCGCGATGGCGGGCTCGACGGTCAAGCCGACGTGATTCGGGAGTTGTTTGGCCTCGGTTGATCGAGTGAACGTCGAGGAGAAGGAAGCGGGTGGCGCTTTTCCCAGTCGGTAACCCTACCAGGTACTTAGTCGACCGACCAACTTCCTCGGATCGAGATGCACCTAACGTGCCAGATCGGATGGCGTTCGCTAGCCCCGACCAGCCACGACTGGATTTCGAAGCGTTCCAACTCCAGGAATGTCGATCTCGACGACGTCCCCTTCTTGGAGGGCGTGCTCGGCCGACGCGATGACTCCAGTCCCGGTCAGGACAACTGTCCCGGGTGGGATCGGGTTGTCCCTTCGAAGATAATCGACCAGCTCTTCGATTCGGCGTCGGATTCGTCGCGTTTCGGCGCTGTCCTCAAAAATAGCCGAATCGTGGCGAAAGATCCGACACGTGACGACCAGATCGTATGGATCCGGTACCTCGTCGGCGGTCACAATCGAGGGACCAAGCGCGCAACACCCAGCAAAGACTTTTGATTGGGGAAGATAGAGGGGATTTTCCCGTTCGATGTCCCAAGCCGAAACGTCGTCGGCCACGGTATAGCCCAGGATCATTCCGGTGGAGCTAACGACGACGGCGAGCTCGGGCTCGGGTGCGGTGAATCGAGAATCCGATCGAACGACAATTGACTCATTCGGTCCGACGCACCGCGATGCGGTTGCCTTAAAAAATATCTCGGGTCGGTCAGCAGAGTACACGTAATCGTAGATGCCTTTCGGCCGTCCCGTTTCCTCATCGCGAAACGCGGCACTCTTCTGATAGGTGACTCCGCATCCCCAAACTTCGGGGGGATGAATCGGAATCGTGAGGGTCATGGTCCGAGTAGCCAAGCCATCACTGCCTACCGTTAACGGAAAACGTGCGCCGTCGTGCCGCCCGATCGCGTCAACTGCCGCCGGAAGATCCGACCGCTCGCGATCGGCCCATTCGCACAGATCGAGGGTGGAGCGTACACCTTGGGAGGGATTCGTCAAGTCGACGATGTCGTCGCCATTTAACCGCCCAACCCGAGTCTCTCCGCTGGCCAATCGGAATTGAACGATACGCACGTTTTCTCCTCCTCGGAACACCTGTCACGAACGCGAGGCAGTATAGCATGCCCATTAAAGCGATCGAAAGCGATCGCGTTTGAGCATCGGGGCGGTGGCGATGTAGAATATTCGTCGGGACATGAACATCAGCTACAGTAAATTGAGCTTTCTACTGGCCAAAAGGGGGGCAATGTGAAGTTTTTTCTCGACACCGCGAATGTCGAAGAGATCCGCAAAGTCAACGATTTAGGTATTCTGGACGGCGTGACGACGAATCCGTCGCTTGTCGCAAAAGAAGGGCGCAATTTTCGGGAAACGATTGTCGCAATATGTGGAATCGTGCACGGCCCGGTTAGCGCCGAAACGGTTAGTCTCGATTGGGAGGGGATGGTCCGCGAAGGACGCGAGCTAGCCCGATGGGCGCCGAACGTCTACGTGAAAGTCCCAATCACCCCCGACGGATTAAGGGCCGTGCGAACCCTTTCCGATGAGGGAATCAAGACGAACGTGACCCTTATCTTCTCCGCGACGCAAGGATTACTAGCGGCGAAAGCCGGAGCGTCAATTGTCAGTCCGTTTGTCGGTCGCCTCGACGACATCGGTCAGGACGGCATGGTCCTGATCCGTGATCTACGGGAGATTTTCGACAACTACGGGACGACCGCCGAGATCCTGACGGCAAGTATTCGGCATCCGATTCACGTTATCGAGGCGGCCAAAGCCGGATCGGATATCGCTACCATGCCGTACGCGGTTATTCAGACGCTGATCAAGCATCCGCTAACCGACAAGGGCATCGAGCGCTTCCTGAACGATTGGAAGACTCTCCCGGGTTACCAGGAAGCGATTCTCGCGACGGCGAAGACCTAGCATTCGGCCATACCGAGGAGACAGAACGGGGACGAGACTTTGTCTTGTCCCCGTTCTGTCTCCTTCCAATTCGATGACTAGCGGAAGCTTCGTCGGCGGTCGAAGCATTCGGAGCAGTACACCGGTTTCCCGCTCGTGGGTTGGAACGGTACCTGAGTCTGCTTTCCACATTCGTCGCAAACGGCCGGGAACATCTCGCGGGCCGTTCCACCATTGGACCGGCTGCTGAAGCCGGACGAGTAACCACCGGACGAGGACGACTCGCCGCGTTCGTTCTTTCGGCGAACTCGGCAGTCGCGACAGCGAACGGGTTGGTTCTCAAAGCCGCGGCTCTGGTAGAATTCCTGCTCGCTAGCGGTCCAGATGAACGGCTGCCCGCAGTCTCGACAGGTAATCGTCTTGTCGCTGAAGCTGACCAATTCAATCTCCCGGGTAGGTGTAGTTGGGGCCGGGCAGCGTACGTGGAGCGATCGCGGGCCGCTTTCCCTTGGCGCGATTGTGCACGAACGGGACAGCGCGCGTACCTGCCGCCGTCAGCCTGACCGATTGACCCTCGGCGTGGAGTATACACAGACGTCTTTTCGGGACGCAAGACCATTCTCGGCCGAGTTTAAGGTGATGTGCCGCGACCCAAAGGCGCCAAAGCTTGAAGCCCGGCCATCTACCAGTTAGACTTTCGGTAATGGTTGGCCAGTGCATCGCGGGCCGACGAGCCGCGACTTGACGGGAAAGAGCGAATTCGAGGAGGCAGCGTAGTGACGCTGGATAAGTCGGACACGTCGACGATCGCGTCAAGGCGGGAACGGATGGCATTGCGCGGTCCGCAAGACATCCAGGAAGCACGCCTTCGGGATGCCGTCGGGCGACTTCAGGTCCTCGTGCTTCGGGACCTGGTTGCACAGTACGAGGCGGATGAGCTCAACAGTGATCTACGCTCGGACCATCGCGGCTGGCTCGACGAGGAAGTTCTCGTCTCGCGCGCGTTGGGAATCTACGGTCCCAACGCGGTGGTGTCGCCGGCCGAGCGGGCGCTCGTGCTTGGCGTGCTCGAGGACCTTCGCTTTCAAAGTTTCGCGGACCGACTAGATCTTGGCCCCGGCTACCGACGAGCCTGGCGGTTGAGAAGGCAGAATGATGAGATTGTCGAGGCGGCGGTCCGGTTCGTCGACGACCATCGCTGGGTGCCGCCGGTGGTCGACGTGTCCGGGGTCAAGCAAGCCGTATCGGCGCTAGCCGAACGCGATCGACCGCGTGAGCTACCATCTCCTCTGGACTCACACGACTTACCTTCGTAATTGACGATTATGGCGCCAACCGGTGAGTGGTCTTCGCCAATTCCGAGGTCCACTATTCGTCCTTCTTTTGACTATCGCCCTCGGGGTGCTTGGTTACGTCCTCATCGAGGGTTGGTCGTTTCTCGACGCCTTGTTCATGACGGTCATCACGATCACGACTGTTGGCTATAACGAGGTCCACCCGCTTAGCCCGGCCGGGCAGATTTTCACCATCGTCCTCATTTTGGTTGGCGTTGGAGTTGTCCTCTACACCTTGACCGCCCTCTTCGAGTGGATTCTTCTCACCAACTGGAGCGAGCAGCGGAGGACACGCCAATTGGAGCAGGATCTCGCGAAGCTTCGCGACCACTTTGTTCTATGCGGCTACGGTCGAGTCGGACGCAGCGTCGGAGAAGTACTAGCCGGCGAACACGTTCCATTCGTCGTCGTGGACAACAATCTGGAATCGCTTGACCAGGCGCGGTCGGATGGGTACCTCGTCGTTTCGGGGGATGCGGCCAGCGACGACATTCTGCGTCGCGCGGGAATCGACCGCGCACGCGGTCTAATCGCCGCGGTCGCGTCAGACGCGGATAACGTGTACGTCGTCCTTTCGGCTAGAGGCCTCCGGCCGGACTTGCTCATTATCGCGCGTGCCACGAGCGACGACGCGGTCAAGAAATTGGAACGCGCGGGGGCGAATCACGTCATCTCGCCGTACGCGATTGCCGGTCAACGCATGGCAATGCTTGCGGTTCGACCGGTGTCAGTTGAGCTTGCCGAAACGCTCCTTCAAACGGGCCACGAAGCGCTTGAGCTGGAGGAAGTGGAGGTGAAGCCAGGCTCGGAGCTCAGCCGACTGCGCCTTGGGGACCTTCGGGCGCGTTTCCCGGATGGACCGTCGGTCGTGGCAATGCGGTCGGCGGGGCGACTAATCTCGTCGCCAACCGCCGACTATCGGTTGCAAGCCGGGGATCGGCTCGTCCTCGTGGGAAGCCCCGGTCAGCTTCGCGAGGTTAACGCGCTGGCCTAACTGTCATCAGTCTCCGATTAGCTCGACACACGAAAGGGCCCGGACTTCTCGAGAAGTCCGGGCCCTTTCGTGTGTCGAGTCGAGCGGAATTTAGAGCAACGCGACCTGGGTGGCGCGGTCGAACGCATGCATGTGCGCAAGGTCCAGAACGACTTCCATCGCCTGGCCAGCGCGCACCGGCTGACGCGCATCCATGCGGGCGACGAACTCGGTGTCTCCGGTCAATAGGTAGACAAACTGCTCGGAGCCAAGCGGCTCGACGACGTTCACCTGAACTTTCATCGTGCTTTCGGCCGGAACCTGCTGGACCGTCGCGCGGTCGATGATGTCTTCGGGCCGGATCCCGAACACGACGTCTTTTCCGATGCTTGAGATCAGTCGCTCCGCCTTCTCTGGTGGCACGCGTACTTTGAAAGTATTCCCGTCAATGTAGAGCGCGTCGGCCGTGCCGACAAGCTTGGCGTCGAAAAAGTTCATCGCGGGGCTACCGATGAAGCCGGCGACGAACATGTTGGACGGCTTATCGTAGAGGGTCTGCGGCGTGTCAAGCTGCTGAAGAATGCCGTCGCGGAGGACGGCGATCCGGTTACCCATCGTCATCGCTTCGGTCTGGTCGTGGGTAACGTAAATGACGGTGGTCTGGAGTCGCTGATGGAGCTTGATTAGCTCAGCTCGGGTCGCCACGCGCAGCTTCGCGTCAAGGTTTGAAAGTGGCTCGTCCATCAAGAACACTTTCGGCTCGCGGACAATGGCACGCCCCAGGGCGACGCGCTGGCGCTGGCCACCTGAAAGCTGCTTCGGCTTGCGTGCCAACAGCGCGGTGATGCCGAGGATCTCGGCCGCCTCGTGAACGCGGCGGTCAATTTCCTTTTTCGGCGTATGGCGTAGGCGAAGGCCGAAGGCCAGGTTGTCGTACACGCTCATGTGGGGGTAAAGGGCGTAGCTCTGGAAGACCATGGCGATGTCGCGATCTTTCGGAGCCACATCGTTGACGAGCCGGTCGCCAATGTAGATGTTGCCCTGGCTGACTTCCTCCAGCCCGGCAATGAGTCGCAAGCAGGTCGACTTACCGCAACCAGACGGACCGACGAGGACCAGGAACTCCTTATCCTTCACTTCGATCGTCATGTCGTTGACGGCAGTAACTTCGCCGAATCGTTTCGAGACGTGCTCGAGGGTTACGCTGGACAAGTGATAACCTCCTCCGAATTAACGCGAGATTCGGATGCTTCATCCCAGCGCCTCGACGATCGGCGGTGCTGCCGCGCCGTGCCTGGAACAGCAATCCGAGAAAACCGAACTTTTCGGTGAGCCCACGCGCTAAACACGTAGGCGGGCACGAAGCCTACACCGTTTCTCCCGAATTGGCTGCCACGTTGGCGGTGACAATCGACGTTTCCCGGTCTCCACCTCCTCGTACGTTCCAGGCCAGCCCGGAAATAATTTGCCGAGCTGAATGGGCGCCATTATAACACCTTCGAGGATCGACGCAAGTACCTGTATCCAGTATTCATTCCAAGGGTTTGTCCGGGTCGGACACATTGAAAAATGACTTAATCGAGGTGGAATACTTCTTCGAGGACGAGCATCCCCTGGTCGGGTCGTCGTCCTTCGAGATTCTCGAAAAAGGGTGCCATATCTCGCTGCCACCGCAAATTGACGTCGCGGGTCTCCATTCCAGCGAGCGCTTTGGCGAAGTCCTCGGTCTCGAGATAACCGAACAACAGACCGTCATCGCGGAGGAAGAGACTATAGTTGTGCCAGCCTGTCTCTCGAAGCGCCTGGAGCATGTCCGGCCAGACCTCCTCGTGACGGGCTCGGTACTCTGGAATGAGATCTTTTTTGACCTTGAAGCAAAAGCCAACCCGGGCCATATATCCTCCGTCGTTCGTCGTCGCGCACAAGGCGATACAATGCCGCTATGATAACGCGGTCCCTGGCCACCTCGCTAGAGTCCGAGATCCGCAAGTGCCAATCCTTTAGAACCAAGGGGGAATGCCGGTGCCTTTAAGCGACATGGACGACGGCAATTCAGCGGCATTGCTTCGACGCTACCGAAGCCTATGCGAGGCGACTGGCCTGGCCCGCGCCCATCGATTGACTCTTGCGGAGTCAGTTGCAAACGAATTGTCCCTGGTGGAAGCTCGACTCATCGAGCTACTTGCGACACCTGGGTCACTCGGACGCACAAATCAGCCAGATGGCTCGACGGGAATAATCTCCGACTCCGACGACGAGCTGGCAGACGTCGCAACGGTCTATACCGATGGGTCGGCAGAAGGCAATCCTGGCCCAGGTGGCTACTGCGCGATTATTCGAATCCCAGGCCGGCCGGACCGGGAGCTTTCCGGGGGAACAAACTACACCACGAATAACAAAATGGAGCTAATGGCCGCGATTGTCGGGCTACGCGCGGCCATTGACGCCGGTGCAAAGACGGTATCGGTCGTGTCTGACAGCGAATACCTGACAAAAGGGATGACCCGGTGGCTGTCTGGTTGGCTGGCGAAGGGGTGGAAGACTTCGACCGGCCAGCCGGTGAAGAACCAGGATCTGTGGGAGCAGCTAGCCACGCTCGCGAAAGCGGCGACGATCCAATGGCAATGGATTCGCGGCCACGCGGGGCACCCCGAAAACGAGCGCTGCGACGCGGTCGCCACCGCCGCCGCTCGTCAAGCAGCCCGTTCGAAGGATTTCTAACGCGTCTCTCACTTGACCCAGCTAGGTCGAACGCATATTCTACGGACACCGAACGGACGTTCGTGTCGAACACCAGTTCGACCGGAGCCAGTCGAGTTATAGTGAGTATGAGGAAGACCGTGGTCAAGCTACAGGAATCACTCCCAATTCTCCACGCGGGACATCCGATCTGGTATCGCGGCCGGCTGGCGGCAATTGCAGCCAACGACGAGGTTTATTCGGTTGGGTGGACCGACGGCGCGGACCGACTCGTCGTTCGGGCCATGGCCGTCGCGGTCTTCGAGGCGCCGCAGCTGGACTCCGATGGGCAGTTGAGCTTCGCGGCCTATTATCTTCTACCGGACGAGGTGTGGGACGAGGTCGAGCGGTGGCCGGACGAATTGATCGAGCGAACGGTCGGAGTTCCTCAGGACCTCATTCGGAGGCGCCGATCCTTACCCTCCCTTGGCCCAAAGAGTGCGACTCAGGAAGCAGAGACAGTATGCGCCTGAGTGATCGGCGGGCGCCGTTTGTCCGGTTGGTGATATAATACATTATAAATAAACCCATTCCAATAGTGCCGGCGCTTTGCCGCGCCGGTCACGTATTCTCAATGACGAGGAGTTGCGTGTGGGATTGTCACAACCGTTGGCGACCACTGCCAGCGCGGCGAGCCTAAACGCTTTCCATATTGCTCAACGGCAGTTTGACCGAGCATCCGATATTCTCCACCTCGATCCAAGCCTTCGGCAGGTTCTTCGGAGCTGTAAGCGGGAGCTTACCGTCCACTTTCCGGTCAGAATGGACGATGGTTCGTTCCAGGTCTTTGAAGGTTATCGGGTCCAGCACAATATCGCGCGCGGCCCGGCGAAAGGCGGAATCCGCTTTCACCCGGACGTCTCACTGGAGGAAGTTAAAGCGCTCGCGATGTGGATGACCTGGAAATGCGCCGTCGTCGGCATCCCTTACGGTGGGGCCAAAGGCGGCGTGATCTGCGATCCAAAGCGTATGTCAATCGTCGAGCTTGAAAACCTTACCCGTCGTTATGCGACGGAAATCAGTCTATTGATCGGTCCCGATCGCGATATTCCCGCTCCCGACGTTAACACGTCTCCTCAGATCATGTCGTGGATCATGGACACCTACTCGGTGGGCGTCGGTCACTCGGTGCCTGCTGTCGTGACTGGAAAGCCATTAAGTATTGGCGGTTCGGAAGGGCGACTCGACGCCACCGCTCGGGGAGCCCTCGACGTCATCGTCGAGTTGTCCCGGTCCCGCGGATTTCCGCTCGAGGATGCCCGGGTAATCATCCAGGGCTTTGGAAACGCCGGCTCCCCTCTTGCCGGTTTCCTTTCCCAGCTGGGAGCCCGAATTGTTGGCGTTAGCGATTCGTCCGGTGCGATCCATAACCCCCATGGGCTCGACATTGCCCGCCTACGACGATTCAAGAGTGAGACGGGTGCCGTGGTCGGCTTCCCGACCAGCGAACCGGTGGATCCAATGCGCCTCCTGGAGCTGCCATGTGAGCTGCTCGTTCCCGCGGCGCTGGAGGGACAGATCACCGCGGCGAACGCGGATCGGATCAAGGCCCGTATTGTCGCCGAGGCGGCGAACGGACCGACGACTCCCGAGGCCGATGAGATTTTGACCGCGCGAAAAGTTGTCGTGATCCCCGATATTCTGTGCAATGCCGGAGGGGTAACGGTCTCGTACTTCGAGTGGGTTCAGGACCTTCAATCGTTCTTTTGGGACGAAGCCGACATCAACACTCGACTGAACAAGATTATGGTCCAGGCATTCCGTAGCGTCTCTCGGGTCGCCGAAGAGCGTCACGTTGATATGCGGACTGCAGCACATGTCCTGGCCGTGTCGCGCGTGGCCGACGCAACCGCCACCCGAGGTATCTTTCCGTGACGCGTGCTCGACGACGATTGGTTCAAATCTTGCGCCGTTGCTTTCCACCTTGACCGCTTCCGGAGGTAAAATGCTTCAACTGGGGTGGAAAGCCGGGGTTGAGCAATACCCGCCGCTGGAATTGCTTGATTATGCTGTCGAGGCCGACCGCGCCGGCTTCGACGCGATCGACGCGAGCGACCATTTTCATCCGTGGAGTGAGGCCGGACAAGCCTCATTCGTCTGGACCTGGCTTGGCGCGGTAGCCATGCGGACAAATCGGATCCACTTAGGAACCGGGGTCACGTGCCCAATCCTTCGTTACGAGCCGGCCGTCGTCGCCCAGGCGGCGGCGACATTGGGCTGCCTCGCACCGGACCGCACCTTCCTCTGCGTCGGCACCGGTGAAGCCTTGAACGAGTACTCCTCGACTGGGTTGTGGCCGGAGTACAACGAACGGCGCGACCGCCTCGAAGAGGCGATCGACCTCATCCGTCGACTGTGGACCGGCGAAGAGACGACCTTTGACGGGTGCTACTACGAAACCCGAAAAGCGAGGCTATACAGTCGGCCCAGTGAAAACATACCCCTTTACGTTTCCAGTCTCGTACCCGAAAGCGCGGAATTCGCTGGGCGAGTGGGAGACGGTCTGATCACGGTTGGCGGAAAATCCATGGAAGTCTACCGCGCGCTGCTCAAGAATTTTGAACGGGGAGCGCGTGACGCCGGAAAGGATCCGGCGAAGCTGCCGCGGATGATCGAGCTAAACGTCGCGTACACCGACGATGAGCTTGGGGCGAAGGAGTGCTTCCTGAAGTACTGGGCCGGGTCGTTCGTCCCGGCGCTTTACAATCAGAAGATCTATTCGCCGAAGATGTCGGAGGAGAACGGGACGATCGTCGGTGGCGACGCGATTTCCCGAGCCTCTTGCATTTCAGCTAATGCCGACGACCACGTTGAATACGCCCAGTCATTCATCGACGCGGGTTTCGACCAGCTGTTCTTCCATTCGGCAGGGCCGGATCAGCGCGAGTTCATTCGCGGATATGGACGCGACGTTCTCCCCCGTCTACGGAAAAAGTCGGTCGGCGCGACCATACAGGCGGCGTAGCGCTCATTTCGCCCACATGTTATGCGTTTCAAACTAAGGACGAAATGGTCGTCAATGTTTTTGGACGCTCGTGGCGCATTGGTTCGCAATCGCGGCCGATCGGTTCGCCTCAAACGGGAACAACCGGCTAAAGCCTCGACTCCGCGACGAGGTAATCGATGCGTCGACCCTATCCCTCCTGGAGTCGAGGCTTTAGCCGGTCGTTCCCCGGCCACTCGAATTCGGGCCAAGCCTCCGCTCACGGCTATTGGCCGCGCGTCGATCTCGGTTGATCGGCTTTGCTTTATACGCAAAGTCGGAATCTGCCCATGTCCCTAAACCGTCGGCACCCCAAGTCCGCCGACGTCAGATGGACATGCCTCGTCGTCGCCCGGCCACGGCGGCGAGGTAAAGCAGAGAAAGCGCAACGGGGTGTCTGGGCTGGAGCGGAATTGGAATCGGTAGCCGGTCGGAATCACGAGCGAATCGCCGGCAGTCACTGCGACTGGGGGGATATCTACCGTTTCACTGCCCGGCGGCGAACGCCAGACCTCGCCACGACCGGACAGAACGTACCACATCTCCTCAACCTGCCGGTGGTAAACCGGTCGCGAGACCTGCCCGGCCGGCAGCGTCACTTCACATAGGCTTGCCCGGGTTGCGCCCTGCTGATTCCCCAGAAGCAAGCGAATTTCAGAGCCATCCGGCGCGGTAGCGTCGGGAAGTACGGCGACGCGCTGAACATCTTCAATCATGGCGGCGGACTCGTTCAATCCGTACGCTTTGAAAAGCGATTTTCGTTAGTGCCCATAGTTTTACCGCGAGCCCGCCGTGGTCCGCTCGCTCTCATCGCATTTCAAGTTGACGTAACCGGATCGAAAAGGCTCAACCCGATTGTCCTCTGGAAAGAACCGGTGCCGCCAGATGCACCCGTTGTCGATGCCGAGAAGGTGGAGCGATACCGAATTGACGTTTGATGTCGTGCGAACTTGATGGATGTCGCTTGCCGGCAATAACGGGTAGAAATCGCCGGGGCGAAGTGAGCGGCGTTCGGCGAGAGCCAATGTCGCCTTTCCCTCGACACTCCCATCATCTTGACGGGCATAAACGTCCTCGTCCTGCAGGCCGCGGTAAAGGCCAACCAGGCCCCAGGCAAGGTGATCGTGGATCGGTGTCTGGACGCCCGGAGGTACGACGAGTGAGGAGAATGCCAGGCCTCCGTCGCGCGCGCGAAAAAGCAGCCACGTTCCGATTCCGCCACCCATGCCGCCGACCTCGGATAGGTCCTGGTAACGGTCAGGCAGCCAGGTCGTATCCCGCAGAAGCTCCGCGAAGGTCGGGCGGATAGCGTTGATGACGTCGACCGGATCCGCAAAGCGCGACCGTGTCATCGCGATAGCGTCGACGAATTCGCGAAGTCGGGGTGTATCAAGAACGAACTCGATGTCGTTTGACGATGTCGAGGTTAATTCCACGTCTAGACGCCTCACTCCGTCAAGTACGATTTGCTGAACTTTTCCGTCGACCCGGTGGCCCTGACAAAGTCCTTCTTCTAGCATGGTCGACCAGCCGGAGCATACTGCCGGACCGTCGAGTACGTCAACGTTGTCCGTCGAAAGTAGGTTTGACATGCTTTCCGGACGACCGTAACATGAACGAGCAAGGGTGCTTCGGCGCGTGCCCCAACCGTCTCTAGTGGAGTAATCGGTGGATCGAGCAGCATTTGCGCAGGAACTCGCCGCCATCGTCGGTTCGGCTAACGTCCTGTGGAAAGACTACGATCTAATGCTCTACGAATACGACGCGTCTATTGACAAGGCGCGTCCGACGGCGGTCGTTTTCCCCTCCACCGCGTCCGAAGTCGCCGAGATCGTCAAGCTATGCGTTCGGGAAAAAACACCATTTACGGCGCGCGGCGCGGGCACTGGGTTGAGTGGTGGGGCGATCCCAATCGACGGCGGCATTCTGATCGCATTTTCTAAGATGAACAAGATCCGGAAGATCGATCTGGATAATCTACAAGCAATCGTCGAACCTGGTGTCGTAAACCTCCATCTGAGCAATGCCGTGGCGTCGAATGGCCTCCATTTCGTGCCGGACCCCTCTAGTCAAAAGGCCTGTACGATTGGCGGGAACGTTGGCGAAAACTCGGGCGGACCTCACACGTTACTGTACGGGGTCACGACGAACCACGTTCTTGGCCTCGAAATGGTGACTCCGGAGGGCGACGTCGTCGAAGTCGGCGGTCCAGCGCCGGATAGCCTAGGCTATGATCTGACTGGCCTCATCGTCGGGGCGGAAGGCACGTTTGGTATCGTCACGGCAGTGACCGTGCGGCTCACTCCGGTGGCCGAATCGGTCAAGACGATGCTCGCGATTTTCGAACGGATGGAAGACGCCGGCGCCGCCGTGTCCGGAGTTATCTCCGCTGGTGTCGTTCCGGCGGCGATCGAGATGATGGATCGATTGTCTCTTCGGGCCGTCGAAGCGTCGGTCCACGCTGGTTATCCCACGGACTGCGAAGCGGTTCTCCTGATCGAGATCGATGGCTTGCAAGAGAGCCTCGACGATCAGATGACTCGGATTCGTCAAGTGTGCGACCTCAATCACGCCCGAGAGATTCGGGTTGCAAAGACGGCCAAAGAACGAAACCTTTTGTGGGCCGGGCGGAAAGGCGCTTTCAGCGCCATGGGACGGATCAGCCCCGACTTTTACACCATGGACGGGTGCGTCCCACGAGACCGCATAACCGACGTCCTCAAGAAAATTGACGCGATTAGCGATCGATACGGCTTGCGCATCGCGAATGTCTTTCACGCCGGCGATGGTAATCTCCACCCACTCGTGCTCTTTGACTCGGACCATCCTGGCGAAGAGGATAAAGTCCGGGAAATGGGCATTGAAATACTTGAGGTCTGCGCCGAAGCGGGCGGATCGTTGACCGGCGAGCACGGAATTGGTTTCGAGAAGCGCGAGCTCATGGGACTGATCTTTAGCGACGACGATCTCGGCTGGATGCAGGTTGTGAAGTCGACGATGGACCAAAGCGGCTTGTGCAATCCCGGGAAGATCTTTCCCACGCCTGGGAAGTGCTGGACTCCACGTCCGGGGCGCACCGGCGCGGTCGGATGGTAAGGGCTTATGGCTGTCGCCGTTGATCTCGTGGGACTCGCAGCAGGCCTCGAATCGGAGCACGTGGCCTGGCGCGAGCTAACGGACGAAGAGCGACCACTTTGCGCGGTCGATGGCCAGACGCCGACTGCCGTTTGTTGGCCGGAAAGCTACGGCGAGGCCGCCAGCGCTCTCGCCGTCGCCAACCGCCTCGGATTGGCGGTTTCGCCTCGGGGGAGTGGCTCAAAGCTTGGACTGGGTAATCCTCCCCGATCGTGTGATTTGGTTGTGTCGACCGAACGGCTGAATCAAATCGTCGAATACGCCCCGGCCAACCTGACCGTGACGGCACAAGCCGGAGTTCGCCTGGCCGACCTTCAAGCGCACCTTAGCTCGAGTCGCCAATTTTTGCCGATGGATCCCCCCTTTGCGAGCGTCGCCACGCTCGGCGGAATCTTGGCGACGAATTCATCCGGTCCTAGGCGACTGGGTTTCGGTATTGCCCGTGACCTGGTCATTGGCAGCCGTGTCGCGACGACGAGTGGCATGGTCACCCGAGCTGGCGGACGTGTCGTCAAGAATGTGGCCGGATACGACTTGAACAAGCTCTACATCGGCTCGCTGGGCACTCTCGCATTGTTTGTCGAGATCGGATTCAAGGTGGCGCCCCGGCCGGCCGCGCAAACGACGGTGATCGGTCAGTTTGAAAGGCTGGATCAGATCGCTGCAATCACTCGGTCGCTTCGCCGTTCGCCGCTGGCTCCGATTGCGACCGATCTGGTCAACGCGGCCGCGGTCGTCGAGCTTGGGATTCCTGGCTTGCCCGACGCCGGGCAAGGGTACCTTCTTGCCGTGCTCGGCGCCGCGCCGGGTGCCGCGGTTGATCGGCAGACAAGCTCCTTCGCGCAAATGTTCCAGGACGCCGGAGCGACCCAGATTGCCGACGTTGTGTCCGACTTTTGCGACGAGTTCTGGGCGCACGTCGCGGAGTGGCCCTACCGCGATGCCGACCCCCACCGGTTAAGGCTAAAGCTCGCGGTTCCCCCTGGTCGGTTGACCGAGGCGGTGCGGTCGGCCGAGCTACGGCGTGGGGAGCTCGGAAACAGTATCGCGATTGGCGCGCGCGCCGGTAGTGGCATTGTGTACCTCACCGTCCTCCTCGGCGAATCGCTGGCGGATGACGACCTCGCTCTCATTGTGAGAGGAATTCTCGAGCTTCGACAGAATTGTCGCGACCTCGAGGGGAGCCTCGTCGTGGAGCAGTGTCCGCTCCAGGTCAAAGAAAGGCTCGACGTTTGGGGCGACGTTGGGTCGTCGCTACCAATCATGCGGAACTTGAAATACGCGCTCGATCCAGGCGGGATTATGAATCCGGGCCGTTTCGCGGGCGGAATCTAGGAGAGGGGGACCATGGCGATCGACGTCAATGCCGAGGGAGGTCCACGGCTCAACTTCGTCGACCGAGCGCTAATCAAACAGTGCGTCCACTGTGGTCTTTGCCTTTCGGCCTGTCCGACGTACAAGCTTTCTGGTTCGGAGCTGGATTCTCCCCGAGGACGGGTCTACCAGATGCGGGCGCTGCAGGAGGGCCGGATTACCCTCGACAACCCCGATTACCGGTTGCACATCGATCGGTGTTTGAACTGCCGTGCCTGCGAAACCGCCTGTCCGTCCGGCGTTCAATACGGGCAGTTGCTGGAAGCGGCGCGAGCCGTGATTCCACCTCGGAATCAAACGGAATCCGTCATCCGTGAAGTCATCCTTAACCGGGTGTTTACGTCGCCGATCGTTCTTGACGCGGCGGGCATCGGAATGCGACTGTATCAAAAGAGTGGACTTCAGTTCGTGGCGCGGGCATCGGGCCTCCTGGATCGACTTCCGTTAAACCTTGGAAAGCTCGAACGCCTTCTGCCGCCAATGCAAGGCGGTGTGGTCAAGGCGGCTCTTCCCGAGGTTACCAAGCCCAGATCCGCGCGGGTCGCGAAGGTGGCCCTGATAACCGGCTGCGTCCAAGACCAATTCTTTAGCTTAACGAACGCGGCGACCGTTCGCGTTCTCGCCCGGAACGGTTGTGAAGTGATCGTTCCCCGGGGGCAGTCTTGCTGCGGAGCGCTCCACTCCCACGGGGGGGAGCGAGAAACCGCGCGGGCACTCGCTCGTCGTAACATTGCACTGTTTGAGGCGACCGGCGCCGATTACTACATCGTCAACGCGGCCGGATGTGGTTCAACCCTCAAGGAATATCACCACCTGCTCGCCAACGACCCGACCTGGGTTGACCGGGCCCATCGCTTCAGCGACAAGGTCCGCGACGTCTCACAATTTCTCGCCACGCTCACCCTGGATGAGAACTTTGGTCCCATCCGTCGTCGGGTCACCTACCAGGATGCGTGTCACTTGGCCCACGGCCAGAAAATTACCCTGCAGCCCCGTGAGTTAATCAGGAAGATTCCCGGCATTGACTTCGTGGAAATGGCGGAGTCGGACACCTGCTGTGGCAGCGCCGGCGTCTACAACGTGACCCAGTTTGATTGGTCGATGGACTTGCTCGAACGGAAAATCGAAAATCTCGCGGCGACCCGGGCGGACATCGTTGTCGCGGCAAATCCTGGGTGCATTATTCAGCTGATGGCGGGAGTCCGGAAACGCGGTCTGACCATGGAGGTCGTTCACCCAGTCGATCTGCTCGACCGGGCATATCGAGCGGCAAGAGCATAATGCGGAAACGGTAGGTCTTTAGCTATCGTCCACATAAGGGGTCAGTAGCGCGGGGGCTTGTCCCCCGCTCGTATCCCATTGCTTTGGGCGCCTGTTTCCGATTGGAACGAATCACGACGGGGGACAGGCCCCCGCGCTACGGCGTGGCCTTTCGAACGCAAAGCCCAACTGAAGATTGAGTTAAAGGTCGATCATTTTCAGGAGAGACTTGGATAGTCCCCCCGCCGCGCAGATCGCCGCGTAAAGCTCACCGCTCGGCTTCACCGTCCGCCGAAACGTCTCAAAGTCGACGTGGATAAGACCAAATCGAAGCCGACGTCCCTCGGCCCACTCGAAATTGTCGAGTGACGACCAATGCAAGTACCCCTCAACCGGTACTCCTTCGCGAATCGCCCGGTGCACCTCGGCGAGGTGCGAGATCAGGAAACTGGGTCGGAGCTCGTCGTTTTCATCGGCGACGCCGTTTTCGGTGATGAGAATCGGTTTTTCAAAGCGGCCAAGGAACTTCAAGAGCCGGTAGACGCCTTCGGGATAGATCTCCCAACCGGCGGAGGTTTTAGGATGGGCCGGGTGAGGGAAGAAGCTTCCGAACAGGCTCTTTGGCCGCCGAAAGTCGAATGTCGCCATTTCTCGCGAATAGTAATTGAGTCCGATGAAATCGACGCTGTCTTTCCCATCGGGAATTGGGCCTCGGCCAAATGGGAAATGATACTGACCGTCCATAATCGAGCCCAGGACCGCCTGGTTGAAATAGGACTCCCCGAGGCGCGCGACGAACCGATCGCCCGGAAGAAGCTTTCGATAGGGGTCGAACACGCGCAAGTGATGCGCGACCCCAACGCGGACGTCACCAATCGGGCTTTTCTCGCGGATTATGCGCGAGGCGCGCGCCTGGGCGTCAAGTAAGTTGTGCAGCGCGGTGATGAATGACGGCAGACTCCGCTTTCCCGGAGGCCACGAACCGGCGAGATAGCCCATCGTCCCTAACACCACTGGTTCGTTGATCGTGACCCAGTATCGAACCAGATCGCCAAGCGCCTCGACGACGCGGCTCACGTAAGAACCGAATCGATCGACGACCTCGGGAGCTTCCCAACCGCCCCGGGCGGCAAGCCAGCGCGGATTCGTGAAGTGATGGAGGGTGACGACTGGCTCGATCTTGAGCGATCGAAGGCACTCGATGACCTCGCGATAATGTCGAATCGCGTCTTCGTCAAACTCGCCGGGACTAGGCTCGATTCGAGACCACTCAATTGACATTCGGTGAGAATTTTGGCCAAGACTGGCGAGTAGCTGAAAATCCTCACGATACAAATGGAAATGATCGCAGGCCAATCCGGATGTCGTACCATCACGAATTCGACCTCGCTGCTGCTCCCAGTCCCACCAGTCGTTGTTGGCGTTGCCTCCCTCTACCTGATGAGAGGCCGTGGCCGTACCCCAGAGAAAATTCGACGGGAATTGTAGACTAGGAGTTTCGACGGACAACGTGACTCCAAACGACCGACTGCCTTGAGCGCCTCCGGGTCGTAGGGCGAATGTCAATCACCCCACGGTTCGCAGCTGAAGTGGCTTGCGAAAATTAATGGTGTAGGCCAGGGTGTTCCCGAAGTGCTCCAGACTTTCGAAGCCGGCGCCCTCACCCCAAGATTCAACGGTCCGACGCCGCTTGTAATCCGGATCGCTGATAACGTCGCTTGCCGACAGGCGCCCAGCCGGGCGAAGAACGCGCCACACCTCGGCAAGGATCTCCCTCGGCGTCGCCGTACGTTTGAAGGCGGAAAGCAGACAGACAGCGTCGAAGCAGTCGTCGTCAAACGGAACTCGTTGAGGAAACGCCGTGATGACGCTGACGTTCTGAATACCGGCATCCGCCAGAAGCTCCATGGCCCTCCGGGCATCGCTAGCGTCCGAGGATAGGCTGTCGACGTGACCAGTTTGGCCAACTTCCCGCGCGATCGCCTCGGCGGTCGTTCCATTGCCGGAATCGACGAGTAATACCCTCATCCCCGAGCGGATCCCAATCCTCCGGGCAATCGTGGTTGGGCGCAATACCCGCCGACGCAACGGCTCGCCAATGACGTCACGTAACCACTTGGCCGTTCGATCCGGAAGGACTCGATACATAACTCTAAAGCAGGCGCCAACGACGATCAGACCCACTAAGAGGGCGAAAGTAAACCGTCCGATTTCGAAGATGGGGAGATCCCGGGCACGTGAGACCTGATTATCGGTCACCAAAGCACCCCTGCTCGTCGCGAGTCATCGCTAACGGTGATATACCATCGGGGTCGGCGACGCGGTTGATACCGCGGCAGTGTTGACTCGTCGCCACGTGGCAGTATTGGACCGGATTCTAACCCAGAGAATCCAGGTGTCAAGGCGAGTGCCCCTGCTTCAGCGCGACACCACCGCGAGCGGAATTGCTGCTCGATCGGCGATTGCTTCGTTGAGGCTGCCAGAACGAAATCCTTGAAGATCGACGGTCACATGCTTGAAGCCTAGGCTCCTGAAGTGAACGACTAGATCGTCGGTGACGCCGTCGGCAAGAAGTCGGCCGATGTCGTCACGCGGGACTTCAATTCGGGCAATCGTATCGTGGTGGCGAACTCGCACGTTCCGCAAACCAAGTCGTCGGAGATAGAGCTCGGCTTCTCCGATTTGACGAAGCTTGCCGGCCGTCACCCGTTGGCCGTAAGGGATGCGCGAAGACAGACAGGGTGCCGCCGGCTTATCCCAGATCGGCAAGCCGCGCTCTTTCGCGAAGTACCGAATATCGGCCTTCGTGAGACCCGCCTCTTGTAGAGGACTTCTAACGCCGCGTTCGCGGCCTGCCTTCATTCCCGGGCGGTAGTCGCCCAGATCATCAACATTCGACCCATCGGCAACCCAGGCCAGTCCTTCCCGCTCGGCGACGGTTGCTAGGCTCGAATATAGCTCCGATTTGCAGAAATAGCACCGATTGGTCGGATTGCTTGCGTAATTCTCGTCGGATAGTTCATTTGTGTGCAGCTCGAGGTGACGCGCTCCCAGGTCCGTGGCGAGCGACGCGGCGTCATTCCTCTCATATGGGGCAAGGCTTTCCGAGACACCGGTCACTCCAAGCACCCGTTCCGGGCCGAGCGTTTCGGTCGCAACCGCGAGAAGGAACGTGCTATCGACGCCGCCGGAGTAGGCCACCAGCACGCTGCCCATCTCATTCAATATTGCCCGAAGCGCATCGAGTTTACCGCTTGCGTCTATCATCATGGACCGTCCTCGTTCAGCCACGGTGGGCATTCCGTGTCTTGATTATGACACCAGGGGCGAAACGGCGCAACGCCTCCCCTTTCTAAAGCATTCCAACGGCCGTGTCGAGGGCCAGATCTACCGAGCCCGAGTGGGGTCCACCTGCCTGCGCCAGGCTCGCCGTCCCTCCGCCCCGCGCGCCGATCATCGGCGCGACTGTCCGAAGCATGGTGGCCATATCGTAGCGAAGGCCCGGGCTCTGGGCAAAGAGCAGCTGACTTCTCTCGCCATTCGACCCAAGCAGCACAATGATGCCCACACGCGAAACTATTCGAAGTGCAAGACGCTTGAGGTCGTCGGCCGAACGGTCCACGAACACCTGGCGTATCACTCGGACGTCGTCACGGCCTGGGACAGCCTGCGACGCCGCGACCAGTCGATCGGCTTCCGCCTCGAAAAGAAGATCGCGACTACGAGCCAATTCGGTTCTGACTCGGTCGAGCTCGTCGAGCGAACGGATCATCGCGTCGCGGACCTCGTGGTCGGCCACGCTCAGGCGCTCGGCAACGTCGCGAGTCGACCGAAGGCGCATTGAGTAGTCGCGCAGGGCGCGCCACCCGCAGAGGAACTCGATTCGCGTGACGCCGGCGCGCCGTTCGGTCCGCCGAACCTTGATTGGCCCGATCTGTCCGGTCCGCTCGACGTGCGTCCCGCCGCAAGCAGATTGATCGAAATCCTCGATCTCGATAATACGGAGCCGGCCGGTCCGATTCGGTTGCTTGCGCAGGGCAAATCGATCGACGTCTTCGGGCTCGACGAAATGGATCACGATTGGTCGATCTTCGAGCACGATCTGATTTGCAAGCTCTTCGACCGCCCCAATGACGTCGGAGTCAACGCCGACCCGGGCGACGTCAATCGTCGTCGAGTCGGCGCCAAGGTGAAAGGCGACGGTGTGAATCGATGCAACCCGCTCGAAGGCCTGGGACAGGACGTGTTGGCCGGAGTGCTGTTGAGTGTGGTCTTCTCGTCGCCTCGCGTCGACCTTTCCGTTCACCTTAGTGCCGAGCGCGGGAGCGTGACCGTCGAGAATGTGCTGAACACTCGCCGTTGTGTCCACAACGTCGACGACCTTCGCCCCGTCGATCTCGCCAAGATCGTTCGGTTGGCCGCCCGAAGTTGGATAGAAAGCGGTCCGATCGAGCTCGACGATGGTCCTCCCGTCGACGCTAGACGTGGCAACGACTGTCGCGCTGAATTCACGCAGCCGGGAATCTTGATAGTAAAGTCGTTCGGTCAGGGAGAAACCTCCGAGGAAGGTACGTCATTTCCAATTTTACCGCGCGCGAGGTGAGCGATCTGCAGTCAATCTGGAAGGAGCGTATCATCTATCCTGACCGACGAGCAGGAGCATAGCGAGATGAAGGTCATCGTGGCCGGTGGGTCCGGGCTTATTGGACGAGCGCTTGCCGAGAATCTGGCGCCAGCGGGGATACTCTCCACCATCCAGGCTTCCTGGACAGCGCCGGAAAGCCCGTGCTATTATCCTTCGGCGGTGGCCCCGCCCCGGTAGTTATCTTCAAGCAAACCCAACAACGCGCATCGGTTCAGGAGACTATTGTTGTATCAATTTAGCAGGCTGGATAACGGTCTGCGGGTCATAAGTAGCTATATGCCTCACGCGCGCTCGGTGAGCGCGACGTTTTTCGTCAAAGTCGGATCGCGTCATGAATCGGAAATCCTCCAGGGCGCTTCCCACTTTCTCGAACACATGCTCTTCAAAGGCACTGAGACCCGACCCACTCCTAAGGACATCGCCGAGGCGATCGAAGGGGTTGGCGGTTATTTCAACGCCGAGGCCGGTAAAGAGCTCACCATTTACTGGGACAAAGTCGCGGACCGTCACTGGAAGACGACGCTCGACGTCCTGACCGATCTTTTGCGTTTTTCCAAATTTGAAGAAGTGGAAGTAGAGAAGGAACGTCGCGTCATTGTCGAGGAGCTCGGAATGCTCGTCGATAGTCCAGGTGACTGGGTCCACTTACTCGCCGACGAGGCGATGTGGGGAACCAAGCCGCTTGGCAGGGATGTCGCAGGAACGAAAGAAAGCGTTCTGGCGCTATCCCGTCAAGACTTGGTTGACTGGTTCCGACGGTTCTACGTGCCATCAAATGTCGTCGTGTGTATTGCTGGACCGCTTCCGCACGACATGGTTTGCAATGAGATCCACCAACGGCTTGGCGACTGGCGAGGGATCGCCCCTCCGAAATGGGAACCGGCTGATTCTGGACCGTCGGCGAAAATCCGCCTGAAGACAAAGTCGACCGAACAGGCGCACTTTTGCCTCGCCTTTCCCAGCTTGTCGTATTTCGATTCGGACCGATATGCCCTCGAGCTCCTGAACATTATTCTTGGTGAAGGAATGAGCTCGCGCCTGTTTATCGAGATTCGAGAAAAGCAAGGACTCGCGTACGACGTCCATTCCTATACGAACGAGTACGAAGATGCCGGCTCAATGGTTATCTACGCTGGTGTTGAACCGGCCCGGATCGATCAGGCGGTACGGGGATGCTTGAGCGAGGTCAGCCGCCTGATGGAGCTGATTCCAGAAGACGAGCTCGGACGGGCGAAAGAGTTTTGGAAAGGTCGGATGCTTCTTCGTCTGGAAGACACCCGAAGCATCGCGTCCTGGCTAGGGGCCCAGGAGGTCCTCTTGGAACGGATCTACACCGTTGACGAGGTTATCGATCGGGTCGACTCGGTCGAGGCAACCGACATTCAGGCGCTTGCCCGCCGCCTGTTTATCCCGGAGAAACTCTGCCTCGCGGTCATTGGCCCGTATCGAAGCGAGGATCGCTTTCTGAAAACATTGCGATTCTGACAAGAGACGAGGAACGAAACCGATCAGGGAAGCGCTGATCGGGCAGGAGAGCGCATGCTCCGAGTGGGTGTGATTGGCGTCAATAACATCGGACGGATTCACGCCGGAGTTTATCGCGACGACCCGCTTGCCGACCTGGTTGCCGTCTGCGATCTGCTTCCGGACCGCGCCGAACGCGCGGCACAGGAGTTTGGTGCAGCCCCGTTCACGTCCGTCAAGGAGATGCTGACTCGGCAACGGCTCGACCTCGTCAGTGTCGCCACCGCCGGCGTCGAGAATGGCTCACATCACTACGAGCCGGTGATGGAAGCCATTGCCGCCGGGGTCGCCGTGCTTTGCGAAAAGCCTCTCTCCAACGACATTGCAAAAGCCCGAGAGATGGTGCGGTTTGCCCGCGAACAAAGGGTGTACCTCGGGGTTGACCTGAACCACCGATTCGTTCCGGTTGCCGAACGGGCGCGCGAACTGGTGAATCAGGGCGCCCTCGGCGACTTGCTTTTAATTAATATGCAGCTTTGGATTAAGAATCCAAACGAAACGTCGCCCTGGTTCCACCTACGGGCCTTGCATCCTCATTCAATCGACGTCATGCGCTACTTTTGCGGAGACGTCGGCCGGGTCCAAGCTTTTTGCACGAAACCTTCAACTCGACAAACCTGGTCGACCGCATCCATTAACATGCAGTTCCGAAATGGTGCCGTGGGCCACCTCATCGGATCGTACGACATGACCACTCGCCACCCTTTCGAACGGTGTGAGGTCGCCGGAACACAGGGCCGGTTCGTTATCGACAACGTGTACGAAAGCCTTACCTATTACCCGCACGAGACGGACGACGTTGTGCGAATTAGCAACTCGATCATGTCGGGAATGAGTGGATTCCGGGATACTTTCAAGAACCGGATTCACCGGTTTCTTGAAGACGTGGATCGACGGGCGCCATTCGATCAGGTCGCCGGATCGGGGGAGGACGGATTGGCCGCGCAGGAGGTCATCGAGGCGGCGATTTTGTCCTTCGAGAGCGGCACTATTGTCGAGGTGCCGTCGTGAACGTCCTGATGATTGCCCTTGACACTCTGCGGGCGGATCACCTTGGGTGTTACGGATATTCGCGGCCCACGAGTCCTCACCTGGACCGCCTCGCGTCTGAGGGGGTTCGATTTAGCTCCTGTTTCAGTCCCCATATCCCGACTCACCCGGGATTTACCACGCTCCACACGGGCGTTGACGTAATGAAGCATCAAATCGTGGCGCACGGTGGCGCCGTCGAGCTGAGCGATTCGATTCCGACGCTGGCCGAGCTACTACGCGACCGCGGCTATTACACGGCAAGCGTCGACAATCTAGGCAAGTGGTTTACCCGCGGCTTCAACCTGGTCATGCCGTATCGATGGAACACTGATGCCCATCAGGCGTGGCGGAAAGCTGAAGCAGTCAATGCCCAGGCGATGACCGCACTTGACACCGTGGCGAATCAACCCCTGCCCTGGTTTCTATTTGTCCACTACTGGGATCCGCATACGCCGTACCTGCCGCCAGCACCATTTGATCGGATGTTTTACGGCGGGGATCCGTTTGATCCTGCCAACCACTCGATGGACCCGGTGTTTGGCTTCGAGCCATTCCAGGCATACTTTCGACAGTGGATGGGCGGCGTCACCGACATCAAATTTCCAATCGCCCAGTACGATGCCGAGATCGCCTATCTTGATTCGGTGTTGGCGCATTTATTCAACCGAGTTGACGAGCTGGGCCTGAAGCACGAGACTGCCGTGATTGTCGTTGCCGATCACGGCGAGGTACTGGACGAGCACGAAGGGTACTTCGATCACCACGGCCTCTACGACTCTAACATCCGCGTCCCGCTCCTCATCCGGCAACCACGGCGGCTTCCGGCAGGTCGGGTTGTCGATTCTTTCGTCCGCCTCTACGATGTCGCGCCGACCGTCCTTGACCTAGTGGGGGCAGGCGACGTCGCCGAGGTGGTTGGAATGGGTGGGCGAAGCGCGCTGGGTTTGCTGAATGCGTCCACGGGTCGTGACGCGCTCTTCTTGACCGAATGTACCTGGATGCGAAAACGTGGGGTTCGAACGAGTGACTGGAAGCTTATTCGTGCCCTCGAACCCGACTTCCACGAACTTCCCTCGATTCAACTATTCCATCTGCCGACCGATCCAACGGAACAAGTTAATCTGGCGACCGAGCGACCCGACGTCGTTGCCGAACTTTCGGCCACGCTGGACGGCTGGCTGACCCGTCGAATCAGCGAGACTGGTCTGCCCGATCCACTGGCCGAACAACGGATTACTCTCCGGCGCATTGGCGAGATGAAGACGGCGATTCCGGAAGACCGGAAGATCTACGCGGAGGGAGGACCCAGCCGGTCAACGCGCGAATAAATGTTGTCGCCTCCCCTAGTCCATCGAACACCTACTGCCGCGACCCTCGCGGTGACCTACCGGACGTCGCGCGGGCGCACCGTCATTTTGACGCGCCGGCCCGCCACCATGCGTCGACATCCCGGGCAGATTGCCCTTCCGGGAGGAATGATCGAGCCGTTCGATTCTTCCGCCCTGTCGGCCGCCATACGCGAAGCACGCGAGGAAGTTGGCCTGGCGCTCGCGGAACCACTTAACGCCATCGAGCTCCCCCAGGTTGCCACGCTCACCAGCGAGATTGTTATCCAACCATACTGGGTCGAGGTTAGTGGCGTTCCCCGATTGAAGCCGGCTCCCGACGAAGTCGCGGCGATCCTTCGGGTACCGCTGCGCGACCTCCGGGCACCGGGAGCGCTCAAATCAATTCAGCATCCCCGTCGACCAACCGAGCAGACGCCGGCGTTTATCTGGCGCGGCGAGATTATTTGGGGGGCGACTCTCCGAACACTCCGTGACCTCTTAGATATTGTCGAGTCATGAGCGTCGAGGCACTCCTTTAACGCTCGGGGGTCAACGTTCGAAAATATCCCGGTCGGCTTCGACAGACTATAATCGGGCGATGGAGATCGGATTCAACGCCCAGTTGCTCAGCTACAAGCACTGGTACCGCAGCGCCGGTATCAGCCGCTACATCGACCGGACTCTCGGCGCTCTCGAACCGCACGCGCGCGGCGACCGGTTTGTCGCATTTGTCGGACCCGACGTCGCGTCCGACGCGAAGTCGTTGGCCTGGCTCCAAACACTCCGCACCCGTCTACCAACGCACCGACCGTTGGTCCGGATCGCCTGGGAACAGCTTTTGCTTCCCCTGGCAATTCGGCAGTCGCGGGTCAAGCTGCTTCATTCACCGGCGTACGTGGCGCCGCTCGCGGTCGGTGCGCGGAGTGTCGTCACCTTTCACGATCTGAGCTACTTCATTCTTCCGGGCGCATTCAATCGCTCGAATCGATCGTATCTCAAGTACTTCAGCCTACTCTCCGCCCGTCGAGCGGACCGATTGAACGCCGTGTCGGAGTCGACCCGCCGGGACCTTGGTCGGTTTCTTGGCGTTTCGGCGGATCGGGTCGATGTTGTGTACAACGGGGTCGACGACCGATTCCGGAAGGAAGAGCACGAGGCAGTCGAACGATTTCGTCAATCGCACGGACTACCGGCTCGTTTCGTCTTATATCTTGGAACGTTGGAGCCACGGAAGAACGTCCCAGGATTAATTCGAGCGTACGCCCGGGCCCGGAAAATGGGGGTGACGGAGCCTCTGGTTCTGGCTGGCGGTCGCGGCTGGGGCGACCTGGGTCTGGAGCAATTGATTGACGAACTGGGGATCGCGTCTATGGTGCGCCGGGAAGGTTTCGCGTCGATGGAAGATCAACCCCTATGGTATAATGCGGCTACGCTCTTCGCCTACCCGTCTCTCTATGAAGGCTTCGGACTTCCGGTCCTAGAGGCAATGGCGTGCGGGACGCCGGTTGTGGCGTCAAACCGATCGTCGTTGCCAGAAGTCCTTGGCGACACGGGAATGTTATGCGATCCTGATGACGACGATGCTCTCGGCCAAGCGATTTACATGCTCCTCCACGACGACGATCTCCGAACTGACTTAAGTGAACGCGGTCGAATCCGGGCGAAGTCCTTCACCTGGGACGCCGCGGCCACCGCGACCATGGAAACGTACCGAAAGACCCTAGGACTAACCTGAGTGTCTCTCGTCCGAGGTCCAGCTGACCAGAAGCCAGCGAGTGATATCTCAATCGTAAGGCGGCGTTCGGTTTATCTACCGGTTGCCGTCATCGCTTTTTGCGATATCGTGCTGATCAACGTCGCCTTTGGCATAGCCTGGTATGTTCGCTATCAACTCCAGCTTGGACGTGAAGTCGCGGCAGTCGACTATCTTCCGCTGAGTGACTACAGCGGGATCCAAGCAATCTTGACCGCCAGCCTTCTTTTTATCTATTACCTCAACGGCATGTACGGCCGTCGCCGGCGGCAGGGCTGGGTCGACGAGGTGTCCGGCATCGTCTCCGGAGCCCTTCTTGGCATCGCCGTGATGATTGTGACTGTGTTCTACCTCCGGCCCTTTGGATATTCCCGCCTCGTGTTCGTTTTCGCGCTTGTGACCATCACGGTCCTGCTCGCGTGGGCCCGGGCCGCCGACCGCCTCTGGCAAGCCTACCTCCGTCGAAAAGGTATTGGGCTCCGGCGAGTTCTGGTTGTTGGCGAGGGCCAGCTCGGACGGATGATTATGCAGAACATTGTCGCCCAACCCGAGCTTGGGTTTCAGATTATTGGCTTTGTCGACGACGAACCCCGCCAGTCATTAGGACGATTCCAGTATCTGGGCCGCTGTGGGGACGTTTCGCGTTTGGTTGGGGCTCACGACATTGACGAAGTCGTCATCGCTCTGCCGTCCGAATCGCATCGAGTCATCTCCGAAATTCTCATCGCCTGCGCCCGTCAGAAAGTAAGCTTCCGAATCGTCCCGGATTTCTATGAGCTCAGCCTCAATCAGGTTGACGTGATGGAAATCAACGGAATTCCGCTCATCGGCGTGCGGGATTCGACGCTACGCGGTAGCGGAAGGTTCGCGAAACGCGCGCTCGACGTGGTCACCGCGGCCGTGTGTCTAGCGCTTGGCTCGCCCCTTTTGGCCGCGATCGCAATCGCAATCAAGCTGGACTCGCCTGGTCCGATTTTCGTTGAACAGATTCGGGTGGGTCGATCTGGTCGGAACTTCAAGTTCTTCAAGTTTCGGTCGATGCGGGACCGGGCGCACACCGAGCTCAATTCGCTTCTCGACAAAAACGAGGTGGATGGACCGATCTTCAAAATGAAGAACGATCCACGTCGAACCAGGGTGGGGCGATGGATTCGCCGGTTCAGTCTGGACGAGCTACCGCAAATGCTCAATGTATTGCGTGGCGACATGAGTCTCATCGGTCCGCGTCCGCCATTCCCTCACGAAGTTGAAAAGTACGAGGATTGGCATCGCCGCCGACTGGAGATCGCGCCTGGTATTACCGGACTGTGGCAGGTCTCCGGGCGGAGCGAGCTGCCCTTCGACGAGATGGCGCTACTCGACATCTGGTACATTGAAAACTGGTCGCTCGGTCTCGATTTTAAAATCCTTTTGCGAACGATTCCTACCGTCGTGTTCGGCTACGGAGCGTACTAAGCTTGGAGCTACGTCAATACTGGCGCGTGGTCGTGAACCGGTTCAATATTATCGTCCTAACCTTTGCCGTCGCGCTCGTCGTGGCGGCAATCTCGGTCTTCCTGCTACCCCAGTCGACCTCAGCCTACGGCGCGGCGGTGAGCCTTGCCGTTCGGCCGCAACCACTCCCGGAGACGCCGGTCCTGAATTATTCGCAGGATTATTACTCCTACGTTGCGTCCGAATACGCGAACGATGACTTGATCGCAATCCTCCAGAGCGAAAATTTTCTAAAGGCGGTCCAGGCCCACCTCCAGAGCAAGTCCGGCGTTGCGGTCGTCGGAAGCATCGACGCGAAAAAGGCGCACCGGGTCGTCACGATCACCACCTCTTCGTCGTCTGCCGATGGCGCATTGCGGCTGGCCCAGGGGATCGCGGATTTGCTTACCGATCCATCGGCGCAATCATCGTACTTTTCGCTCTTTACGAATCGGATCGAATCCGTCAGCCTGGTTGATGCTCCTCGGGTCGTATCACAACCGGCGGGACGGAACGCTCTCCTGAACCTTGCCGCTCGCTCTCTGGTCGGACTGGCAATGGGGATAGCCCTTGCGTTCCTGGTAGAATACCTGGACGACTCGGTTCGACCAGAAGATGCATCGGACCTTTTCGGACTTCCGGTTCTCGCGGAGATACCGGGCCCGGGCGTGCCGCGTCCTCGCAAGGTTCTCCATCGCGTCGCGACTGGCTGAATCCCGTTTACAGGACTTCCGCATTAGTAACGACGAAAACCCCCGCTCCGAGCCCCGGAGCTTCGCGGAAACCGCCCTGGCCGGTGAAGACGCGCGCCGACGAGCCGAGCCGATCGCGCGTCCCGCTCGCACGAAGTTTTGGCGTCACTTTGCCCTGTTCGTCGCGGTCAATCTGATCGCGTGGTTCCTTAACGTCCATTTTATTCCGGACACTGTGATTTTCTACTACGTCACGATCGTCTGGTCGTTTGTTCTAGCCGATAATTTTCTCTGGGCCTACGTGGTCGACCCGGACCGGGACGTGGCCGAGCGTATAGCATTGGCCGCCGAGCGTGATCGATACCGAGCCCACGCCAAAGGAGAGAGCCGCCATGACGAATAGTGTCGATGCCCTCGTCTTACACGAGCCCGGTCGCGTGGCAGTTGAAAAGCGGACGATACTCGAACCGGGCCCAGACGACGTGATCGTCGCGCCAAGGGTTGTTGGAATCTGCGGTTCCGATCTTCACCTATATCGCGAAGGGAGAATCGGGGATAGCGTCGTCCAAGCGCCCCTCGTGCTCGGCCACGAGGCGGCTGGCGTCGTGGTCGAGCTCGGCTCGGACGTTCTTGACCTAAAGCGGGGCGACCGGGTCATCGTCGAACCGGGGCTGGCATGTGGACGATGCAAGCTGTGTCGACTGGGCCGCTACAATCTCTGCGCCAACGTGCGCTTTCTTGGCATCCCTCCGACGGACGGTATGATGGCGGGACGCGTTCGAGTTCCTCGCGCCTGGATCCACCGGTTGCCCGATTCATTATCGGATGCGGAAGGCGCGATGATCGAGCCGCTGGCCGTGGGACTTCAGGCGGTCGAGGAGGCTGGGATCGTGCCCGGCCAAACCGTCGCGGTGCTTGGAGCCGGACCAATCGGCTTAATGGTCCTTCAGGCGGCGCTCGTCCGGGGCGCGGCTGCCGTCGTATCGATCGACCTGACTGACACAGCTCTAGAAATGGCAAAGCGCCTCGGAGCAACCGACGTTGTCAACCCGCGCCACTCTGACCCAGTGTCGATTGTGCGCGATGTGAGCGGCGGTGATGGAGCGGACGTGGTGATCGAAGCTGTCGGCGCGGCCGCAACCATCGGTCAGACGCTCGACCTGGTCCGTCGGGGCGGGGTCGTCACCCTCGTGGGTATCTCGTCCGAGCCGTCGGTGCCCCTCAACGTCAATCACATCGTCCGCCGGGGCATCCAGGTGCGGTCGAGCTTTCGCTATGCCCACCAGCATCCGACCGCGATCTCGCTGGTCGCGCAGCATCGAGTCGATCTTCTGTCGCCGATCACCCACCGGTTTTCGTTTGACGGTGCAGTGGCCGGTTTCGGTTTCGTCGACAAGAATAAAAATGAGGTCATCAAGAGCGTCGTCGAAATCAATGCCGGTTAGCGTTTGCTTCGTTGGCATCGATCCCGGCCGCGGATCTACCTTTGACAACCTCCCACCGGTGATGACAGCCCGCGCAGGAATGGTTGTAAACAGTTGCCACGGCGCGCCATCTCTGGTCGCCCTTCCAAAAAAGTAGCGCGGAGAACAGAATCCCACCGGCGAAGGTCACGGCGGCGAGACCCGTCGCGGCGTCTCCGTCGATCGTACCGAGGCCGTTGATCCTGGTCAGGAGCAGGACCGCCACGACAAAAGTTACAAACGCGCCGGCCCCGACCGATGTGATTACGTAGAGAGTTCCCCCCACCACCAAGGCGCCGAGCGAGTTGTTAACCCTGGCTCCCTCGCGGTTGATCGGTCGGGCCTGCGTCGTGACCTCGCTGGATCCGCATTTCGGGCATTGGATTCGATAGCCCATCTGTCCCCTCGACTCTCGAACTTGGATCGAGACGACCGGAACTCCCACGTCGCCTTCCCTGCTCCGTTTAAGCCTAGCCTCCAAGTCGGCCCTGGTCAACGACCAGGTGGGACGCGGTGCCGCGTCAGACCACGATCAATTTTGCCCGCCGCGGTCGTCCGTAACGATCTCCGCCTTTGGTCGGAATAGTCGACGCGTCTTTTTTCGGTAGTCCCAACGGGCAGAATGATCGACACTGCAGTCAGGTTCCTGGACAATTCATAAATTTCAGGCGACTCAACGAGGCAAAGCAAATCGGCTCGGGCACGACCACGAAAGGGCAAGCCAATCGCAGTAGTGAGGTGGCACGGATGGCGCGCTCCAGGTCACAGAGGATTCTTTTCGTGGACGACGAGCCTCAGCTGCTCGACGGTCTGCAGCGTCAGTTACGACCACAGCGCCCGATGTGGGATATGGTTTTTGCCTGTGGCGGTCCCGCCGGGATGCTCCAACTGGAAACCGGCTTCTTTGATGTGATTGTTACAGATTTGCGCATGCCAGTGGTCGACGGCGCAACGCTGCTCCGCCACGTTCAGCATTCGTCGCCAAGTACCGTCCGAATTGTGCTTTCCGGCCATTCCGAGCTTGAGTCGGTGCTCCGAATCGTTCCGGTTGCCCACCAGTTCTTGACAAAGCCTTCGGATGCGGTTGTCCTGAAGGAAGCGATCGAGCGGGCGTGCAATCTGCAAGCTCTGTTGAACGACGATAAGCTGCGCCAAGTCATTGGCCGACTAGGGTCGCTACCGTCGCGACCGCAATCGTACGAGAGCCTCCTGCTATTGCTCGATCAACCACTCGTCGCCCTCGACGACATCGCTCGAATTGTCGAACGAGATCTGGCAATGGCGGCGAAATGCCTCCAGCTGGTCAACTCCGCGTTTTTCGGTCTCGCCCAGCCCATCAATAGTATTAAGCGAGCCCTTGCCTACCTGGGACTTGACGTGCTCCGAAGCCTCGTCATCTCGGCCGAGGTATTTCGTCTATTCGAAGTCGATCGGCGGCTTCGTGGAATGTGCTACGACACCCTTCCGCTTCATTCGCTTCGCGTCGCCGGTGTCGCAAGCCGGCTCGTCGCCGACCGGACGCAGGCGCAAAATGCTTTCATGGCTGGAATGCTTCACGATATTGGCAAGCTCGTCCTCGCGACGGGCCTGGCCGAAACCTACGTCGAGATCACCGATAGGGCTAAGCGGAATCAGTGCCCGGTTTATAGCGTCGAGGTGGACATTCTGGGATTTTGTCACGCTGAAATCGGGGCATATTTACTTGGGCTTTGGGGACTACCATCACCCGTGGTCGAAGCCGTCGCGTTTCACCACTTTCCACCCATCGTCAGCAGACGGAGCGTTGACGTGGTCAGCGCGATTCACCTTGCCGACATCCTTGTCCATGACGTCGGTGCGTCGCCAACAACGGCCGAGCTCGGACCACAAATTGACCCGGCCTACCTCGAGGCACTCGGAACGCTGGACCAGCTGGATTTGTGGCGATCGATCGCGGCCGAATTTTCGGCCATCGTGAAGGTCTAATTTGGAGGCGCACTCATTACCCCGGATTTTGTGCGTCGACGACGAACCGTTGGTTCTGGAGGCGCTCGTCCGAACCTTGCGGCGAGACTACGAGGTGACGACGGCGACCGGCGGTGGGGCCGGTCTAGAATGCCTTAAAAGCCAGGGACCGTTCGCGGTCATCGTATCCGATCTCCGGATGCCCGGGATCGATGGTGCTACATTCCTGCGGCGCGCCCGACAATACGCTCCGGACAGTACACGGGTGCTCCTGACCGGCCAGGCCGATCTTGACGCGGCGTCACTCGGGGTTAATGAAGGGAGCATCTTCCGGTTCCTCACGAAGCCTTGTTCGCAGGTTGCGCTGGCGTCGGCGCTTCAAGCCTCGGTGGACCAGCACCGACTCGTGTTGGCCGAGCGCGAGCTTCTAGAGAAGACGCTTCACGGTAGCGTGAAAGCGCTAATTGACATACTAGCACTTGCTAGTCCGCTTGCTTTTGGTCGCGCCCTGCGGGCTAAAAAACTTACGACTGCCCTGATGGATCGGCTGGGGATTGCCGACCGGTGGCGAATCGAGGTAGCAGCGATGCTGTCACAGGCCGGTGCCATCACTCTTGGGGCGGAGACTCTCGAGCGGGTGTACAACGGCGAGCCGCTGTTGGACGAGGAGGTTGCCGCGGTCGACGGCTTGCCAGCCGTGAGCGCCCAACTCTTTAGCGACATTCCTCGACTGCAGCCGATCATCGACATCGTGACCTACCAAGGAAAACGGTTCGACGGCGGAGGCTTGCCCGTGGACAACCTCCGTGGAAGGACCATTCCCTGGGGGGCGCGGGCGCTGAAGATCGTGCTCGACTTTGACATTCTGGAATCGCAAGGATTCAGCCGGGCGGTCGCTCTCGAAGCAATGCGTGGTCGTCGGGGATGGTATGACCCGGAGATTTTCGAGGCGTTCATCGACATCCAGGGAATGCTGGAAAACGACGTGAAAGTGCTCGATATTCCGCTTCGCGCTGTCAGACCAGGAATGGTATTCGTTGAAGACGTCAGAACACGTACGGGAAGGCTTCTGATCGCCCGAGGCCAGGAAGCGAGCGACAGCCTCGTGGAACGCATCCGAAACCTTCCCCGAGACCTAACCGTTGTCGAGCCGCTTCGGATCGTCGCGCGCCGCGAGCCGGTCGGCTCCCGGCCTGACTGACCGTTTGCTCGATCTATCGACATCAAGTCGCTTTCATCTCGGCTGATAGGAAACTCCAGTGAGCGGAAACGTGATCCTCGACCCAGACCAGACGATCAGTCGAAGACCGGACGAAAGACGCCCCATCAAGCTCGATATTGGTTCCCTGGTCTTGATTGCTTATGGACTGTATGGCCTCGTGTACTTTGGCGTGGCCTTTCGCGGGTGGGGTGGGCAACCGGCTTCGAGCGTTTTTGTCAGTTTTGCGATTGTGCCGGCGCGTCTTTTACCCGCATTTTTAGCATTTCGAGCTGCTAGAAAGCTCGCCAAACTTCCTCGTTTGCGTCGGGCGTGGCTGGGAATCGGAGCGGCGATCGTGACACTCTGGATCGCGGATGTCGTTTACATCGTTATCCCAGGTGGACCTTTTGGGGCGATTTTTCCAGCTTGGGGCGACCTCATTCGCCTCGCGTTCTATCCCTGTGGAACGTACGTGGTGTTTGCCGGTTCACGAGTGTACCTCCAGAAGCATCAGGAGCGGTACACTATCTGGCTCGACGCGGCGACGGTGCTCGTCGCCAGCTCGATGCTGATGTGGTTTTTCATTTTCGAATCCGGGGCAATTCTGACTCGGGTCGACCCGATAAGCATTGTGGTTGCGACGTTATCTCCTTGCGGCGACCTCGCTTTACTGCTCGGACTCACCATTGTTGCGGTCAAGCAATCAGATCCAAACGTTCGACTCACCATTCGCTTGCTCTTGCTCGGCGTCCTCGTTTACCTTGTCGGCGATCTCCTTAACGCTATCCAATCGTTAGCCGCCACTTTTCACCCAGGAACTCTCGTCGATGTTATGTGGGTGGGAGGCGGAGCCCTGGTCGCCGGAAGCGCACGAGCGGCCGTTGCCTGGAATCGCTCAAACTCGCTCTCGATTGGGTCAAGTAATCGCGACCGGGCGTCGACCACCTGGTTCCCGTACTTTTTCATCGCGGCCGGTTTTGGCTTGTTCCTGGACTCGACCCGTACTGAATGGGGAAACCCGCGCTTTGAAATCGGCGTCGGAGTTGTCGTGCTGACCGCCATTATGGTCGCGCGACAAATCTTGGTCGTCCGGGACAATGCTCGGCTGGTCCAGGAGGCCCGGGCGGAGATCTCCGTGCGCCTTGACGCGGAGGCCCGGCTTGCCGCTCTTGGTCGGAGGCTCGAGCTTATTCTCGAGTCGGCCGGGGAAGGAATGTTTGGCATCGACCAATCCGGCCGCGTCGTCTTCGTCAATTCGATGGCATTGAGCATGTTAGCTAGTCGGTCGGACGAGTCGCTGGGTCAGCACGTCCTTACGCTCGTGCGCCACACCTCGGCAACGGGCATTCGGTACGACGAGCAGACTAGCCCGATTCTGCTGTCGTTACGCGATGGTGTACTGCATCAGGCATCCGGCGAGGTCATTCAGAGGGCCGATGGCTCTAGCTTTCCGGTCGAGTTCGAGAGCACGCCAATCCGGGAGGACGGTGCGATTGTCGGGGCCGTCGTGACGTTTCGCGACATTACCCAGCGAGTCAATCTGGAAGTCGAGTTACGGCAGTCGCAGAAACTTGAGGCGGTAGGTCGGCTGGCAGCGGGAATCGCGCACGAGTTAAACACTCCGATTCAGTTCGTCGGCGACAATACCCGTTTTCTTCGGGACGGAATGGATCAGGCGATGAAGGTGCTGGAGCGCTACGCGGCGTTTCGAGACGCGTTTGAGAACGCAAGTCCGGCAGCGGTGGGACTTCTCGACGACGTGCGCCTTGCCGAGGCCCAGGCGGATCTCGAGTACCTAGCGGAGGAGTTTCCGAAGGCGTTTGACCAGACCCTGGATGGGATTGCTCGAGTGACGTCGATTGTTCGCGCACTCAAAGAGTTCGCGCATCCGGACTCAAAGGATCAAGCGCCGGCCGATCTGAATCAAGCCCTCCACACGACTCTTACCGTCGCGCGCAATGAGCTGAAATATATTGCGCAGGTTGAGACGGACCTCGGATCGATTCCACTCGTGAATTGTTACCTTGGAGACCTAAACCAGGTGTTCTTGAACTTGCTTGTCAATGCCGCTCACGCGATCGCAGACGCCGGACGCTCGGGTCAAGGTGTCATTCGAGTTCAAACATATGGGGACGCCGATCAGGTGTCCGTGACTATTACCGACAATGGTTGCGGGATTCCGGATGCCATTCGAAGCCGTGTTTTCGATCCTTTCTTTACGACGAAGGAGGTTGGACGAGGAAGCGGACAAGGACTAGCGATCGCTCGGTCGATCGTCGTCGACAAGCACCGGGGTAGTCTGACCTACGTCTCCGAGGTCGGCGTTGGCACAACGTTCACGGTTAGCCTGCCGACCGCTGGCCGGGCACTGGACTCGCTTGAGCTGGCGGCATGACCGCCCGGAAAGGGTTGCCGCCGGGGCGGCTGGAACCCCGGCGGCAGGTGGTGGGAGGAGGGGGGAGAGAATCAGCCGCCAAGAGGGCTGGACTCTCGGCGACCGACGGGGAGACATTATTCGTTGTTGGGTTCGAACCGGTCCTGGTCGACCGTCGCTTGATCAGGGTCTTTCGAACGAGTGGAATAATGCCAGCCCGCGCCTGAACACGTCGTGAATATGGGACTGGTGCAGATGAATGATTCGGTAACGATGGGAAACGAGATCCAAATGGATGACGTCGACCGCCGCAAATGGGTGACCGCGGATGTCGTACAGTCAGCGCACCAGATCTCAGCGTTCCTTTTGGGCTGCCCGGAGAACGCCGTCGACGGTCTTTAACACGGCTTCGACGTCGAAAGGCTTCAGTAAATAGGCGGTCGCATCGAGCTCACTGGCAAGCGCGTCGGTGCTTCGCAAAGCGGCCGTCATCGCGATAAAGGGGATCGAGGACTGCCGATCTTTCAGCGAGCGCCGGAGCTCGGCACCATTCATAACTGGCATTGACAGGTCGACCAGAAGCACGTCGAATGCCGATCGGTCCACGGCGTCGAGGGCTTGCCGACCGTTCGCAGCCGTCTCGACCAGATATCCTTCTTCCCGAAAGAATTCGGCGAGTACGACGCGGATGCTTTCGTCGTCGTCGACGATCAAGATGCGCGCGGCCTCCATGATGATTCCAATCCTCGGAAGTAGTTGAATAGCGAAGCGGCATCGCCGGCTGTCTTGGAAAGCCCCACGTAGGTTAATCTGTTCGTGAGGAGCCGCACCCAGCGGACAACCGAGCTATTCCCGAGCGGAGCGTCCGCTGCTACGTAGGATTTTACACTGGGTCAGGGAAAGCGTCGTGCTAAGCACGACCATGTCGCCTAGGACCGTACGGCGCATATGGAGAGATCCCGGATCGGTCTGAGAGACTCTGGTGCTGAGGTCGTCGTACTCAGAAAAGGCGTGCAGGTTCGGCTGGGCTCCATCGCACCCATTCACACGCAAGCTTGGCCCCAGTCCGTCAACGGCAAGAAGCGTGCCACAGTCTGGCGCCCCGTGCAGATACCGGTTTCACCGCAACCATCTAGGGATCTCCCCACGTGACGGTCAGCGTCGGGCGATTGCCCGCGTTCCAGTCGCCTGTCGCGGAGGAGACGAAGTACTTACCACTGTTGTACGCAATGTCCGCGTCGTAAAGAGCGATGCTCGCGGGTTGATTCGCGCCATAGGCGGACGCGACAAGGGCCGTGACGTCCCAGGAACGAGCCGGAATGTTGTTCCACGACCCTCCAAATTGGTAAGGATCGACCCACGTTCCAGGATAATTGGCCGCTGCTAGCGGCTCGTTATTCCAGGTGAGCGTATTCTGATTCCACGAATCCGACAGACCGAAGACCTGGAGGTACGAGGGTTGGGGCGCTCCCGCTCCGTTGTAACCTGAGCCGCCAAACTGATGCAGCGTCAGCGTACCCGACGTGATGACTTTCCCCGGCGGAATCGAGCTCAGAGCGAACTGGAGATAGGCCTTACTGAAGCATGGGAAGTCCGAGATATCGGACTCATTTTGAATGTAGAGCCCTGGGTCACTGAAGGCGTAAGGCGTAGCAGGCGGAGGGGGTTGGGTGATCGAGCCGTGAGGAATGTCGCCACCGCCGTAGATTCCGCCGGCGCAGCCTCCGCCGCCGCCAACATAGGTGTCCTGGACGGCGCCACCCAGGCCGCCGCCGATTATCGATGAGCCTGGATTCTTTGTCGGCGGAGGCTGATAGGGCTTCGGATTAAAATTGAGGGTCGCCCAGGTCGCAGGATTGTTTTTTGCCAGTTTCGACGGCCATACTTCGTTTGGCTGGGTCGGAGCCGGAACCGGCAGATTCCGATTGGTGAGAGTAGCGCCAACGCCCATCGACGAGCCGTCTACGGGGGGGCCAGAGAGGCCGATCGTGGCCCACGGGATCGTCAAGTTCGTCGCCCAGCCGTCGTCGAGCGTTGAGTTGTCATTCGGACCCGGCAAATTGAATCGATAGCCGATAGCGTCGGTCCAGCTCGGTGAAGGTTGCCACCCAGTGTTCCATCCCAATCCAGTGCCCTGTCCCTGACGATGCCAACGCACATCATTGCCCGTAGCAGGATACCGAAAGCCACTGACGAAGTAATAGTCGCCGGCGTCGGGCCTGGCACCGCGGTCGCCGGTCGTGTCGAGATAAAGAGTGAAGGCGTCATAGTTACGAGGATCCGAACTTCCGGTCAGATCGTCCCACAGGAAATAATCGATGATGGACGCATAAATATAGAGGGCCTGGGTGTCGTAAGCGACTCGCACGTCGACGTAGTCAGTCGCGGTCGCCGGTGTTGAAGTCGGAGGGGTCACCGTGGCTCCGGTGGCCCGGCCAAACCAGAACAAGGACGCTGTGCTCCAGGAGGAGGGCGTTACCGGTCCGTTGTTAGGCCACACGTTGACCTGACGCGTCGCGGGGGTACCGCTCATTGTCGTCGAACTGACCGTTTGGACCCCAGGAACGAGAACTAGACTGGAACCGCTCAGGACGACCGCGATGACAAGGGACATAATCGTTGGTCGCCGAACGGATTTTCTTGAGTTCATAGTTCGCCTAGACCTCCTCGACAAAGAGCAGTGGTAGACGGCCGAGACTGGGTTTCGAAGAGCGTGTCGGTCGCCGACCGACCACCTGGACGCTGTCGAACGGTGGCGAGGTCTGAGAGCCCAACGATTCCCGTCGATTGTGAGCGAACCATCGCACGCTTAGGGACTTGCGTCAATATGACTTTCGACCTGTCCTGGCGTACAACCGGAGGGAGTTTCCGCTAGTTCCGGCAAACGAGAAGACCCCGGACCACGAGCGACGAGGCTGATGGCCGACACGACACCCATTCTCTACGGCGCGATTTACTTCGCCTCCATTGAACATTTAGGGTTATAATGGCGGTTCGCATCTATCTCGTGATGCATTGGAGGTTGATCGTGGTTCCTGTTCGTCTACGCCGGTTAGTGGCGCCCGCTCTGCGCATTGGAGGCGGTCTCGCAATTGTGTTGGCTACGTTCACGCTGACGAGCCTGGTCCCCGGGCCGACGTCGAACGCGCAGTCAGCCCAGGCGACGTCCAGCGCGGGGAACTTGTCACCCGGATTGTCCGGCGGACGACAGGCGACGATTGGGCCAGGACTGACTGTTCACCTTCCGAAGCCGACACAGAATCCGATCCACCTGGCCCCAAAGGGGGGCAAACAACCGGTCCGACCGATTGTTCACACCCATGTTGTGCCGCAAAGTCAAACGGCCCCTAAAGCTCCACAGTCGCCCGGTATAACGCCGACAGATCTTCCGCCGCTTTGGACTCCGCCATCCCGTCCTCCGGCGCGCAACGACCTCGCCCTGTTTCAGAACACTGTCTTGGACTCGACGGCAACGGCCGGGCAAACGTCTGTCGACGACGAACCAAGTGTCGCGAGCTTCGGCAACAATATTTTCTACACCGGCAACTTCTACGCAGCACTGTCAACCGATGGGGGGCATACCTTCGGTTACATTGACCCGTTCACGGCCTTTCCGACCGTCTATAGCGGATTTTGCTGCAACCAGCGGGCGACATACGTGCCAGGTTGGGATATGACCGCCTGGTCGATGATGTATACCCCGGATGCAAACAACAACAACATCGCAAGGCTGGCCGTCGCCCGGGGTGCGGACGGACTGGCGTCGAACGCCTGGACGTATTGGGATTTCAAATCGACGGATGCCTCCCTGCCAGATGGCCTCTTTCTCGATTATCCTCAGATTGCCTATAGCTCGAATGATCTCTATCTGACGGCCGATGCGTTGAATCCGGACGGTTCGACCTTCGCGGCCGTGATCTTTCGATGCCCGTTGAGCGATCTCGTGGCAGGGAACCCGAATATTGTCTGCACCAGCTTCTACCTTAGTAACGCCGACACATTCACTCCCGTCGACGGAGCGACCACGACGATGTACTGGGCCGACCACGTCAACACCTCAACCCTCCAGGTCTTCTCGTGGCCGGAAAACGTTGACTGGCCCGGCGTCACGTCAAAAACCGTGGAGCACTCCGCGTACCCGAATACCAATAACTCTTGTCCGAGCCCCGATGGAACCAACATGTGCGGCTTTGAAAAGTCGTTCAATCCGATCCACGGAGGGTGGGTCGCAAATGGCGTGTTGGGGTTCATGTGGGATGCGGCCCAGGGTTCGGGTGGACTTGGGACATTTCCCTACCCCTACGTTCACGTCGTCGAACTAAACCAGGGAAGTTTGGCGCTGATCGACCAGCCGGTTATCTGGAGTATCAGCGTTGGCTGGGCTTTTGGATCGGTAACACCCAATGGAAATGGCGGCCTTGGCGTAAGCATCGCGTCCAGCGGCGGGGGGAACTATCCTGGCTCGGTCGTGATGGTGCGCGACAATCTCAATCCGACCTCCTGGCAGCCCTTGTACGCTCGCCAGAGTACGAACGGCCCGCCGCAAAATCGCTGGGGAGATTACCTCACCGTTCGACCATACGGGGGTAACGGTCTGACCTGGGTGGCGGCATCCTTTACCCAACAAGGCACCTGTTCGGACAATTGGGCACCATGCACGTCGGTCCAACCGCAGATTCTTTCGTTCGGACGACAGAGTTACGCGTGTTTGGCCCTTCAATCGCAAAACATGGGATCGCAGCCGCCCCTCCAGCGAAAGGCCGACGCCTCGCTTCACACGATCTATCTTCCCTTGGTTCTGAACGGAGGCTGCGCCTAGAAATAGTGCCGGCGCTTTTGGACTTTCGTCCTACGTCCCAGGGCCGATGCCGTGCCATGCAATTCATGCGAAAGTGGGACGGCCGGCCCAGTCGCAAGGTCCTGGCCCGAGTCCGCGTGTGCAATTCGCCTGATCGACTCGCCCCGGCTGACGATAAGGCCTCCTCCGACGTCTTCCCAGCGAGGTCGGAGGGAATTTGACTAAAGGGACACTTTGGCGATGGGATGGACAGCAAATCATGGTCGGAAGTCCAACGCGTTGACGGCGATCGGTCTGTTTTGAGCACTGTCAGATTGCCGGCGGGTTGCTCGATTGACGAAGATGTGCGTCATAAGTCACGTGACCGACTCACCCAGGGAATCTCGGTGGAGAGGCTCGAAGAACGCTCCGCACTCCTCGCCGAGGCGAGTCGTCAATTTGGCAACGGATGGGACGATCGTCTGGTTCTTAAGGATCTAGCTCGTCTCGCGGTACCGTTGCTCGCCGACTGGTGCACGGTGACAATGGTCACAATAGATGGGGCAATCGACCAGTTAACCGTTGAGCATGTCGACAACGAACAAGTCGGCCGGGGCTGGGATCGCTCGCGTCGCCACCCGATCGATCCTCAGGGCGAGAGAGTCGTCGCTCAGGTCATCCGCACCGGTCAATCCGTCCTGGTTGGCGAAGTAACCGATACGCTCCTCGTCGAAAACGCTCTGGATGCGGACGATCTCAACACCCTCCGCTCCATGGGTCTAACGTCGGTGATGATCGTGCCGATCACGGCACGGGGACATACATTCGGCGCAGTGTCCTTCGTCGCCTCCGACTCAGGACGCCACTTTGGAGAATTTGATCTCGATCTGGCCGAGGATTTCGTCGGTCGGGCAGCCCTGGCGGTCGACAACATTCGGTTGTTCATGGCCGAACGGGAGGCGCGACGGGAGATCGAAGCCCTGTACGAAGCAACGAAGCAAATGTCCGCGTCACTCGATCTCAAAACGACCCTCGGCAACATCCTCGACACGGTTGTCACCCTATCCGGGAGCTCTGGAGCGGCGGTCTCCCTCTTGGATCCAACCGGAACCTTCCTCACCGTCGCGGCCGCGCGTGGCGCGTACGCTGAGACGATTCAAGGGCATAAATCGTCAGACAGCGGTGTGACCTGGAATGTTGCGATCTCAGGAAAATCGTTTGCGGTTCCAGACCTTCGATTGGAGCCGCGATGGGTAGACGTGCCAGGTGTGGACCCCGGGGCGATGCGATCGGGCCTGTTTGTCCCACTCCAGGCCCGAGAGAGCGTGATTGGAGTGCTCAGCGCATGGAGCCACGATGCAGGCTATTTCACACCAAGCCACCAGCGCCTTCTGCAGCGCTTTTCGGAACAGGCATCGCTTGCCGTTCAGCGTGCCCGCGACATCGAACAACGGGCCGAATCGGACGAGCACATCAGGTTTCAGGCAACTATGCTTCGGAACGTCCGGGACAGCATCGTCACCGTCGACGCGAACGGAACTATTACGTACTGGAACCAGGGCGCCACCGCAATTTTCGGTTATACCGCTGCCGAGGCAATCGGTCAGTCGATTGGTCTGATTTACCCGGACGTCAACCGCGAGCAGGTCAAGACCGACTATGAGTCGCTCGAGATGTTGGACGGCTTCTCCGGCGAGTGGAAAGCTCGCCGGAAGGATGGAACCCACGTCTGGATCGACCTGAAGTTAGCCTGTCTCCGAGACGTTCGGGGAGCGCCGACCGGTGTACTGGGCGTTTCTAACGACGTGACCGAGCGAAAGCACGCCGAGGAAGC
>CAZBQK010000009.1:0-52373 GCA_964493975.1 uncultured Dehalococcoidales bacterium
AAAAAGCTTGGACCAAATCTGATTCAAACCGAGTCGGGAGTTGGGTATCGGCTGAGGGTTGGCCCGGTGTGACGAGGCTGTCTGATCCCCTCTCCCTCTGACGCGTGATGCAGATTAGATAGCAAGCGTGACGTCATCCTATTGAATGAATGGGTTATAGTGGGCAAAGGTCGGCCGATGAAACAGGGAATTGAGACAGACCAACAGATCGTGCGCGGCGACCTTCGCCGCAACACGGGCAAACAACCCCCAGGACGTGCGGGCACGCGGGAACTTGATCCCAAAGACCCCGTCCAGCGAGTTGTTCACCGTCTCGATCACCTGACGGGCACGCCGGAAGCGCCGGGTGAAAGCGCGCCTTGCCTTGGCGCTCAGATCAGCGGTCAGAGCGCTGCGGGTCACGAGGGAGGCGCCATCGTCCTCGACCCAATGCGCCTGCCAGGCGGCCCCCCGCTCCCCCTCATCGGCCAGGTAGCACCCGCAGATGGTCTGCCCGGCGCTGTAGCGCCCCTGGATCGGCCCGGTGGGCCCCTGGCGCTGCCCGTGCGCGCGATGGGCGGGCCCCAAGACTGGCGCCAGATCCGCGGCGGTGGGCGCAGGAGCGGTTGGGTCGTCGCGCCAGCGCAACAGCGCGTCGACGCTCCAGCGCTCCTCCGTCCTCGCCGGGCTGAGGACAAAGCCGGTGATGATGCCCGAGGGGCTGACAACGGCGACCAATTTCACCCCGTAGTACCAGTCCCCGTCGCTGCCCCCCCGCCCGATCCCGGCGTCGTCGGCGAACAGGCGGTGCTGGTCGCCCCGACAGCGGCGCATCAGCGGGACCGGCAGGCCGTCCACCACCTCGTAGTCGGTGCGCAGCAACTCGGCGAAGAGCAAGCGGGTGGCGCACGGCCCCAACTGGCTCAGGACAATCGCCAGGTCGTGGACCCGCCGATTGAAGGCACTCTGGCTGAGCAGACGCGGGAAGTACCCCCGCCAGTGGTCCCTGGCGTCGCCCAGAAACGGGCGCTCGCCCCCCGGGAACTGCCACTGGAACAGCAGCGTCAACGTCAAGACCTCACTGTCACTCATGGCGGGTTGATGGCCCGGACGCACCGTCTTGAAGGGCGCAAACGCGGCGCGGTACACGTCATCGACCACGCAGTACAATGCCGTCAGGAAGGTGTCGAGGTCGATCTCCATGGGTGCACCTCTTCCGTTTTATCAGTGCAACCATACATCGCCTCGCTGCCTTCCTCCCTACTTTAATGTGCATCACGCGTCCACGGGAGAGGGGATTGAAGCGACTTGGCCCGTGTCGCATCCGCTGGATGCATGGCGCGACGCCGTTCGGGATATGTCGTTACCAGATGGTGTTCGTTCGGGCGCCTACGCCGCGTCACCTGAGGCCGCGACCTGACTGTGCTCGCGGTTCATGCGAATTCGTACGTAGATCGGCACGAGCGAAGTCAGCAAAAGGAATCCGACGAGGATGAACGCGCTATAAGGGTTACGTTCGACAATCGGCGCTACCCGACGTCCGACCTGGCTTCCGATGTACAGGAAAATCGACCACCAAACGGTCGCGGACGCCGCGGACGCCACGACGAAGATGGGGAACGATACTCCGAAGGTTCCGGCGACAAACGACGAACCACAGCGCATTCCGGGAATGAGTCGACCGAGGAACACTGCTAATCCACCATAGCGATTCAGCCAGCTTTCGATTCTCGACTGTCGACGGTCCGTCAAGTGAAGGAACCGACCGTACTTCTTCAGTAGCGGTCGACCCCCTTTGCGGCCGATGTTGTAGAGGATGCACGAGCCGAGGATGGTGGCGGTGATTCCGCACAAGAGCGCCTGGTACCAAAGCAAAAGCCCCAGGTGGACTCGGTAGCCGGCGTACATCATTACCATGTCGCCCGGAACGGGAATAGGAATCCCCGACTCTTCAAGAGAGAGGAGCCCAAAAAGGGCGGCGATGTCGTAATGATGGAGGAGGAACCAGATGTGTTGGACCAACGGAGGACTCGCGATTCAAACAGAATCGGCGCGGCAGACATCTTCGACGTCTGCCGCTCACTCCTTCAAGTTTACATCGCCGGCCGAGCCTCTGGCAACCCAGTCGGGTTACGCTCGCTGGTCGATGGGCTTCAGCTTCAGATCCCACGGACCGACGTACGACGACGCCGGGCGAATGAGGCGATTGTCCTTCATTTGCTCCAAAACGTGAGCGGTCCACCCAGCAACCCGGCTGACGCCAAAAGTTGGGGTAAACAGGTCGTCTGGCAAACCGACTCCGTGCATGACCGCGGCTGAATAGAACTCGACGTTCGTGTACAGACGCCGTTCCGGCTTGCGCTCATGCAGCATCTTGAGCGCAAGATCTTCGACTCGGACGGCCAGCTTGAAAAAGTCGATTTCGCTCGTACTCTCCGCCAGCTTTCGAAGAACCTTCGACCGTGGGTCTTCGGTTTTGTAGACCCGGTGACCGAAACCCATGAGTCGTTCTCCACGGTCCAGGGCACTGGTCAGCCAGGCTTCCGCGTTCTCCGGTCTTCCAATGGCCTGAAGCATTTTAAGGACCAACGCTGGTGCGCCACCGTGGAGTGGTCCTTTCAAAGCCCCGACCGCCCCGACTATCGCCGAACACATGTCTGACTGAGTCGAGGCGATAACCCGAGCGGCGAATGTCGACGCGTTGAGGCCATGATCCGCTGTGAGGATCAGGTAGGTGTCGAGCGCGTGAGTGCGCTGGGCGCTCGGAACGTCCCCGCTCAACATATAGAGATAGTTTGCCGCGTGACTGAGGTCAGCCCGTGGCGCGATCGGCTCCAACCCTCGGCGAATCCGGTCGTACGCCGCCACGACTGACGGGAACTGTGCCGTCAGAATCGAGGCGTGCGTGATGGAGACCGGGCCACTGAACTTGAGGGCGGCTCCAATCGCCGAAGCGGCGGTTCGTAGCACGTCCATCGGTTCAGAGGTCGTCGGCAGCGCGCGAATCGTTGCAACGACGGCGGGCGAAAGCGCCCGGTGACCGGCAAACTCTCGGGCAAACTCCTTCAACTCCGAACGATTCGGTAGGTGGCCGTGCCAGAGTAGAAAAACGACTTCTTCGTAGGACGCATTATTCGCGAGATCCGCGATTTCATAACCCGAATAGACCAGGCGACCGTTCTCGCCGTCGACTTCGCTTAGGGCGGTCTCGGCGACAACGACTCCTTCCAAGCCTTTCGCAACTTGGGGCATCCGATTGTCTCCTCTTCCCGGTTCGATTGAAAACAATCATAATCGATGTAAACACCCGTGCAGGTCATGCGCTACTGCCAAATGACTGCCAATTCAGTACTATGTTAGCATAATATGCCATGTTAAAAGCGACTCCGGCGCTTCTGACGATCGATTCGGAGTTTACCCAGGCCGTGCGGGCCGCGCTGGAGGCACTGGCGGGGGGGCGAGAACCGTCCGTTGAGACAGGTGGCGGACTTGCCCACCTGCTGGGCGGCTCGGCGATGTCGGCCCGGTCGTCGATCGTTCATTTGACCGAACGATGGTTTGGACCGCTTCGGAGCTTCGCGGATGTCGACCGACATTCGCCGATTCTGAACGACGATCGCACCAGTGACGACGAGCGGCTGGCAGCCGTGATTGTCCTCCACGTCGCGCAGCGACGACCGTGGACGGTGCTTTCGACGAATGAGTCGACCTTCTACCGCTACCGGCGGGCGGCATTTGGCGAGTTTGGCGAGCGGGCGTGGCGTGAGATCACCGGTCGGGTGATTCCAACGAATCGCCCTCGGCCGGATTACGAGCGTTTCGTCGGCCGGGTTGCCGAACGGAATGAGGTCATTCGGCGGCTGGCCGCGGGCGTCGTGAGCGTTGTTGGGATCGAGGGGCCAGGAGGGTGCGGGAAGACGGCCCTGGCCCAGTCAGTCGCCACCGTCTGTCTATCCGCGGTACGTCAATGGCGCCCGGTCACCGTGGACGGCGACGTCTCGGTTCCGTTATTCGACGCGGTCGTTTGGGTTGCGAATCGTCATTCCGGGCTCGGGCTTTCCGACTTCCTGGACGTCCTGGCGAGAACGCTCGACTATCCCGGTCTTCTCGGACGTGAATTGGCTGATCGACGCTCGGCCCTGCGCGATCTCCTAGCCCGACAGGCCGTCTTGATCCTCGTGGACGATGCCGATCGGGCGGATCCGGCGGTCCTCGGCTTCCTCTATGACCTACCGTCGCCATCGCGGTCCCTCGTCACGACGAGGCGCAAACTCCCTCCCCGGGTCTCGTCGATCGCTCCCGGGCCCCTGGATATCGATGAAGCGCTCGAGCTGCTTCGCGCCGAAGGAGCCCGCCAGTCGGTGCCGCGACTCGTCGTCGCACCAGACGTGGCATTACGTCCACTTGCCGATTCCACGCGACGCTTTCCGCTCCTCACCGTTTGGGCGGCCGGACAACTTCGTCAGGGTCAAACGGTCGAACGAGTTCAAGCGCGCCTTCGGCGCGCCGAAGGCGCGCCGTTCGAGGAAATGTTCGCTGGCTCGGTTCAGGGCCTCTCTGAGAACGGGCGCCGAGTGTTGCGCATTCTTCCAATCTTTGCGAGCCCGGCGCACCGTCCCGCCGTTGTCGCGGCCGCGGGGGGGGCTGAAGATTCGGAAGTCGGGATCGACGAGCTTCTCGAAGCCTCTCTCCTCGAGGCCACTGAAGGATTGACCGATGACGAGCGACGTTACGCGCTACACCCCGTTGCTCGGGCTTTTGTCCGCCGGCGGCTGCCCCTCGATCCAGGGGAAGAACGCCGGGCGATCTTTGGCGCCGCTACTCACTATTGCCGCCTCGCCGAGGCGTACGCCGGCAGCGTGCGTCAGTGGGCCAGCTTCGATCGAATCGAACCCGAGATCGAGAATATTCTCGCGCTGAGCGACGACGCGTCCCGACTGGCGACCGACGGCGAAGGCGCTCCTCCGGGGAGCTCGTTCGACAAGTGTTTGGTCGCACTGGCGCACGAGCTGCGGAACTTCTTCTGGCTACGCCACTATTGGCGAGAAGGTCTCGAATTCTTTCATCGCGCGATCGACGCGGCACGCCGCCTTGGCGATTCCCACGCCATCGGCTGGAACACTTATAGTCTCGCGTACCTCCATTTTGAGCTTGGAACCGGCGGATACCGCGATGCGAGAGTTCAGGCCGGACAGGCGGTTGAAATTCTTCGACAAGCCGGAGACCTGAGAGGGGTTGGTCACGCCATGCGCCTGCTCGGACGAACCGCCCGCGAGCGGGGAGATTTCGATCGCGCGTGGAGTCTCCTTGAGGAAGCCGAGGATCTGTTATCTCAGCGAGGTCGAGGCGATGACGTTTCAATCGTTCGGGCAAGCCGCGCCGATCTGCTTCGCCGCCAGGGCCGGCTCGACGACGCCGCGGCTCTCTACCTCGAAGTTTTGAGCTCCGGTCTAAGCGATCCGGGCACGAGGGCGAACGTTCTTCACAACCTCGGCGACGTACGACTGAAACAGGGCGCTCTCGACCTGGCCGAATCGCTTTTCGACGAAGGGGAGCGAATCGCCGATGACGCCGGCGCTCGTGGGCTCGTCGCCGAATGTCGCTGGGGGTTGTCCCAGGTCGCGGTCGTGCGTGGCGACCATTATCGGGGTGCCGTGCTCGCGGGGGAATCCGCGGACCTATTCGAGCGCCTGGGTGAGGCCGAGCGCGCCGAGGAGGCCCGAGCGCGCGTGGATCGTCGGACCGCGGCGGATCACGATGAGGTCGATTCGCGACGCCAGCCTGAGGACTAGATGTGAGCTATCCGCCCACGAGGCGATACTCGGCGTCCACCGCCTTTTGAGCAATTCCCAGGGCATCCGCGACTGGCCGGCTCCCGGTCAGGATATCGGCGACTGCCTGTTCCCATTTCACCTCGGCAAAGCTGGCGACTGGATTGGTCGCTCGCGACGTGAGGTGGACTGCTGTACCGATTGATTCGAGGAAGAACTTCAGCGTCGGTTGGCTCTTCCATCGATTCGACCCGACGAAGGATCGGGTCGACGCGAACCGTCCGGTTCGATCGAACATCGCCGCGTTGGCATCGTCGCTTACCAGAAACTGAATCAGGCTCCAGCCGTCTCCAGGCTGGCGTGCTCCCGTTGGAATAACCAGTAGGCGACCGCCAAAGCGCTGGGTTGAGCCAGTGGCCTGGGTGTTTGGCGCCCACGTGGCATCAAATTTCCACGTCGGATCTTGTTCAAGCGACGATACGTCGGACACCGACCAGTATCCACTGATTAGAGCGACCTGCTTCCCTCGGTTTTCCCCACTTTCGCGGGAGTCCGTCTGGGAAGGAACGTCTTGACGGAACTTAGCCATTTGATCCATACCAAGGTCGCGATAGTAGCCAACGACATCTGACAAATAAGATTCGTACGTCTTATTCGAGATTGTGATTTGTCGATTCGTTTCGTCGATCCAATTCTGCCCGGTCAAATCGCGCGCGGTGTCAAGTAGACTGCCAACTCCGTCGAGCGGATCGAACCCTAGCGTTTCAATTGCGCCGGTCTTGTCGTGGGTCGTTAATGATCGACCTACTCTGAAGAGGTCGGCAAGGGTCTGATTGGGATCCGAGCCCAGCGTCAGACCGGACGTCAGGGCTTTGTTCCAAATGAGGCCCAACTCCGGGCCGTGATCGAGCGCAGGGATGCCGAAGGTCTGGCCACGCCAGGTCCCGTTTGCCAACATGGCCGGGTAAAAGAGCGCCGACGTCAGCGGATCACCTTGGAGCCGGGTCTCGAGCGAGGCGATCAGGCCTCGAGATGCGAATGGCACGATCCCGCCCACGTCGAGGGTATCGGGGACCTGTCCGGACGCTATGCCCCCGACGACTCGGCCAAAGTCGCTGTGGCCTCCGGACACCCGTACGGTGATGTTAGGATTAGCCTTGGTAAAAAGTGCGGCAGCATCGTTCGCACCGGTCAACCAGGTCGTGGCGGCCAATCCGGTCCACCAGCTAACTGTTCGAGGCTCGGGTGACGGCGTCGCGGACGCAGAGGCGACGACGGTCATCGTCGGCTCGACCGTGGTGGTCGCGGGCTCGAGGGTGGGAGAAGGGCCGACACCGGCAGCGGGCGTCGACGTAACGCCCATGACAGTCGGAGCCGTTCGGGCTGTTGGCGTGGCCGATGGAGCGCCCCCTCCGCATCCGGCAGCCAACGTAGCCGTCAACCCGGCGCCAATTGAAAAGAGGACCTGTCGCCTGGTCCAAGGCGCTGTCATTCGGCGTGTGAGTGCTGTTGCGCGACCAATCACTGCGACCCCTCCGATCGACCGATACTAACCTCGAAAGCGTCGTCGCTTCCACCAGCCGGCCCGACGGCACCCTCCGTGCCAATTCGACTAGCAGTTCCCCACAAAATTGAGCTTGACGGCCGCTTTCCGTTTCTCCAGCCGACATTCAGCGTACACCGACGTTCACGATTCGTAAATCATGACCGTCCTCGGCCGGCTTGATTTTGCTACGTGGCGTCGACGACTATAATTGAGCGCCATCCTTACATTCGACTGACTTCGACGGGAGTACCGGAAATGGGTCGCGCATCGTCCGATGCCAGTATTATCCTGGCAATCGATCAGGGAACAACTGGCACGACGGCTCTGCTAATCGATCGGGCCGGGAAGGTGGTCGGTCGCGGTTATCGGGAAGTCCGCTGCGCATATCCCCAGCCGGGCTGGGTCGAGACCGACCCGTCCGATCTCTGGACGCGCACTCTCGAGGCGGTGACGACGGCTCTCGCCAGCGCCCCGGGTCGCCAAATCGCCGCGATCGGAATCGCGAACCAGCGCGAAACGACATTGCTGTGGGATGTCGAGAGCGGTGCTCCGGTGGCGCCGGCGATCGTGTGGCAATGCCGGCGCACGACGTCGCGGTGTGACGTGCTGCGCGCGCTGGGACTAGGCGACGAAATATCGAAACGAACGGGTCTGGTCATCGACCCGTACTTCTCGGCAACTAAATTGGAGTGGCTGCTGGACGCCGAGCCGACTCGGCGTCCTCGCGCAATCGAGGGAAATCTACGATTCGGCACCGTCGATTCGTGGCTCCTCTGGAACCTGACCGGCGGACAGGTGCATCGCACCGACATGTCCAACGCGTCGCGAACGATGCTTTACAACATCTACACCCAGAGCTGGGATCCGTTTCTACTCGATCTTTTCCAGATTCCAACCGAGACATTACCGGAGGTTCATCGCTCGGGTTCAATGCACGGCCTTACCGTGCCGATCCCGCTTCCGGATGGGTCAATCCTTCCCGGGGGCATTCCGATCGCGGCAATGGCCGGCGACCAGCAGGCCGCGCTGTACGGGCAGGCGTGCTTCGAGCCGGGCATGGCCAAATGTACCTACGGCACCGGCGCGTTTCTTCTCCTCAACAACGGCGCGAAGCCGATTCATTCAACGCGCGGTCTCCTGACAACGTTAACGTGTGGAACGGCGCTCACGGCGTCCTACGCGCTTGAAGGAAGCGTGTTCGTCGCGGGCGCAGCCGTTCAGTGGCTACGCGACGAACTTGGACTCATTCGCGACGCCGCCGAGACCGAAACGATGGCCCTCGAGGTTGGTGATACCGGTGGGGTCTACCTGGTTCCGGCCTTTGTCGGCCTGGGAGCACCGTATTGGGACGACCGTGCTCGCGGGCTGATCGCCGGCTTGACCAGGGGAACCGGTCGGGCACACCTGGCCCGGGCGGCACTTGAGGCGATTGCCTACCAAACCCGGGATGTCATCGACGCGATGGCCGCCGATGCTGGTCGGTCGACCAGCGAGCTTCGCATCGACGGCGGAGCGGCCGCCAACGCCTTTCTCGCCCAATTTCAAGCGGATATTCTTGGAGCTCCAGTCGTCCGTCCTCGCGTCACCGAGACGACGGCTTTGGGAGCCGCTCTGCTCGCCGGCCTGGTCGCCCGTTTCTGGACGTCCGAATCTGAGCTAGCGAGGGTATGGCAGCTCGATCGTCGTTTCGAGCCAACGATGTCCGTGGATCGTCGGGAGTCGCTCTATGCCGGGTGGCTCGCCGCGGTTGACCGAGCGAGAAGCGATCGCTAAGACGAGGCTTCTGGTCCACGCCGGCCAGTCCCCGGGTGGCCCACTTTATGCAGCCCGCGGCGTGGCCGAGCGATCCGCGCCCGAGGGAAGTGAAGTGAGTGACAGCACAGCAAAGCCTAGCCTCGTGCTCATCGCGGAAGACTATCCGGACATCAGTCAATTGGTTGGCGATATTCTGAAGGACGAAGGCTTTAGTGTCGTAGCGGTAGCCCGAGGTGCGGACGTTATTCCCACCGTGAAACGCTGCCGACCAGAGATCATCTTGCTCGACCTGTCACTCCCGGACGTGCCTGGAAATGAGGTTCTACGGCAACTAAGCGCCAGTTCCGATACGAACCAAATTCCGGTTATCATCGTCTCCGCCTATACCGACCAGCTCCGTCGAGTTCCGCAAGTTAGAGCGGTGGTGAACAAGCCCTTCGATCTGTCCACGCTGGTCGAGGCGGTTCAGGAGGCGCGACAGTTCCGCCCACGTGCCGCGTGACCGGCCAATGCGAACCCGGCCGACGAATTGGCTGTATTTCGTTCGATCGGCGGTACACCAGCGGCTAAGGTTTCCTTCATTACCACTGAGCCTTCGAACGAAGCTATTGATCGCGGCTGCCCTTGTCGCGCTGCCCGGTGTCATCCTGAGCCTTGTCGGAGACGTCACGGCCCTCTCCCAGCTGCGCTCCGACGTCCGCACCGCCGAGCAGTCGCAGGCCGCCTCCATTGGCTTGCTCGTCGACAGCGCGATCGACGAGGCCACCTCCGTCGGCTGGGCGATCGCCGCGGGCGCCGCGAACATGCCACTGGCCCCCGGTGCGCTCGACCCCTGGCTTGAATCTTTAGCTCCGGTGTATCGCCAATTTGGCAACATCGGAGTATACGACGCGTCGGGAAACAGCGTTGGCGAAATGGTCCCGTACCCGGCAGGACAACCTCGAGTCAACCTGGGTGACAGTCCGTACGTGAAGCGGGCCCTCGCGGGAAATACGACGGTCGTCTCGCCGGTGATCGTGGATCGGCGCACCGGGCAGCTAGATACAGACGTCGTCGTGCCAATTCGTAACCGATTGGGAAAGCCAAGCGGCGTCGTCGTGGTGTCGATGAACCTCCAAAACGTTCGAGCGCGAATCGTCTCGGTCTCGCTTCCCGGCAGCCGATTGATCGTCGTCGCGGATCCGACCGGCCACGTAGCTCTGACGACAATTCAGTCGACGACGCCGAATTTACAACAAGACGTCAGCGGTGTCCCATTGGTGCGCGACGCGATGACGAAAGGTCAGGCCTATCAAGAATCGGGACCGTTCGATGGACTAACCGGAAGCTGGTTCGGAGTGGCGACGGTTTCGCCGCGCCATCACTGGGTTGTGTCGGTGATCGAGCCGGCCGGAGCCGCGACCGCTCCGCTAACAAACGCGATCATTATCGACGTCGTCGCGATGGTTGGCGTCCTGGTTCTAGCCATTGCCGGAAGCGTTTACGTGGCTCGTCAGATCCTGGTGCCACTCGAATCATTGCGCGATGCGGCTCGCGCGTGGAGCCGCGGCGATTTTCGTGCGCGGGTCACCATCAAGACCGGTGATGAGCTTGAAACACTGGGCGAGACCTTCAATTCAATGGCGGCCTCGCTTGACGAAACATTAAGGCAGCTGCGAGAAGCCGACCGACGGCTGAGTGACGAACGCGATCGCCTGGGCGCGCTTCTCGATACGTCTCCCGCGGGTATTGTCGTCGTCGACAGCCGTCAACAGCCATTGATTGTCAATCGGGCGGCTCAGGCTCTTCTTGGCATCGCGTTTCCAGGACATCCCCAAGATTGGGTCGACCTGGTTAGCCAGCGATTCTTTCGGCCCGACGGTTTACCGTACCGACGAGAAGACCTCCCGATCGTTCGATCCCTCGTCGAAGGTGCGAACGTCGCCTCGGCTGACGTCCTGGTTCGCCGACCAAACGGGTGGGAAGCTCGCCTCCTCGTGAACTCCGCGCCGATCAAGAACTCTGCAGGCGACGTGGTGGGTGCGGTCGCGGTATTTGTCGACATTTCCCCGCTCGCGGAAGAGGAACGGTTACGGTCCGAGTTCGTGATGTCGGCGGCCCATGAGTTCCGCAACCCCTTGACCGTCATTCGGGGATACGCCGAAGTAGCCATGCGCGACCCCGTGGTGAGGGGGACCGGAGTCGAGCGGGAGCTCGAAAGAATCCTCGACGCCGCCGCCCGAGTCGAGCGACTGGCCGCCGAGCTCATGCAAGCGGCATCCCTGCGCCTACCGGCGCTCATCCTGCGAACAGAGGCGATCGAAATTGCGTCCTTGACGCGTGCGACGGTCGAGGAGTTTGCAAAATCGGATCAGGGAAAAGGGCACGAGTACAAATTGGCCACCCGACCGACGTTTGTCCACGGCGATCCGGCGCTGATTCGAGAAGCTTTGACCGACCTACTTCGCCAGGCCGCAACCGTTACACCCCCCGGCCAACCGATCGACGTCTCGGTTAGCGCGTGGGATGGGATCGCCAACGTCGCGGTCACCGATCGCGGACCCGTGATTCAAGAGGAAGAGATCGCCTCACTGTTTGTGCCATTTTCCATCACCACGGGAACGGCGCCAACTGGCGTCGCGGCTCGCCCCGTGCTCTTGCTGTACCTGGCTCGCCGGATCATCGAGGAGAGCGGGGGGTGGATGCGGGCGCGAAGCTCCCCGGGAGGAACAATAATTTCTTTTGCGCTTCCACGACACGCCGAGTACGAAGAGAAGTCCGATACCGGGACGTCCCGGGCAGGTAGTTGAACGAGAGGCTGGACGGCATGAGCGTTAATCCCGAGCTGGGCCAGGATCACCTCGTTGGCCCGCATAACGCCCAATACGCGGTGGCAAGCGGCGCGCAGGACATTCGCGATACGATTGTCATTAAGAACCAGGATCTCTTTCTCTTGACGGACTTGACCGGTAACGTTCCTCGAGGCGACACGAATGGTCTGGGCCTCTATTTTCAGGACACTCGATTTCTGAGCACCTACGAGCTAGTTCTGGAGGGGTTCCCGCCGACGTTTCTCCTATCGACAGGTGAGATGCGATTCGCCGAGGTCCAAGAGCTCACCAATCCCGACCTTCTTCTACCTAGCGGAGCGCTAGTTCCGAAAGAAACGATCACGTTTCACCGCGAGCGAATCATCTCGCCAACTGCCGTCGACGAAGTTCTCACGGTGACGAATTACAACGTGACGCCGGTCCCGCTCGAAGTAGCCATTTTCTTTGACGCCGATTTTCTCGACATGTTTCAGATTCGGGGCTTCGTTCTGGTGGAACGCCGAGGTGTTCTCCATCCGCCGGTGTGGGAAGGTAATAGTCTCATCTTTCGGTACGATGGGCTGGACGGCGTGTGCCGCCAAACTCGGGTCGAATTCAACCCGGCCCCCCACGTTGCCGCGAGCGGGCGAGCAGTATTCGATCTAGAGCTCACACCCAGGGCGTCCTTCACCCTTAGCGTTCGAATTTCGGTGTTAGCAGCGGGGATTGTTACAAACCCGCCGGGACCAAAATCTGGCCTATCAGCACTCGTCGAATCGAATCTGGCGAGTTACGATCGCTGGATGACGCAATCACCTCGGATCGTCTCGAACAACCTCGTTTGGAACGACCTCATCACCGGAGCCCTCCGCGACCTGCGCCTGCTCGAGAGTGGATCAGACACTCAGACCTATCCCGCGGCCGGAATTCCCTGGTTCGCCTCGCTTTTCGGTCGGGACAGTTTAATCGCCGGTTTCCAGAACAGCTGGAATCGCGGACTTGTGGCCTCGATCCTTCGTTTGTTGGCGCGGCTTCAGGGGACGATGGTGAATCCGTGGCGGGATGAGCAGCCGGGCAAAGTGCCTCACGAGTTACGACGGGGTGAGCTGGCCCGCTGTAACGTCGTACCGTTCAACCCTTACTACGGAACCGTCGATGCGACACCTCTCTTTGTCATTCTCCTCGCAGATTTCTACCTTTCAACGGGGGACATTGTGTTGCTCCGTGAGCTCGAGCCGAATCTTCGGGCGGCGATGGATTGGCTGGAGACGTACGGCGACCTCGACGGCGACGGCTTCGTCGAATACCAACGGGAGTCCGGGTCCGGTCTCAACAATCAGGGCTGGAAGGACTCATGGGACGCGATAATGCATCGGAATGGTGACCTGGTCCAGCCTCCGGTCGCGTTGGTCGAGGTTCAAGCCTACGTCTACGCCGCGCGCCACGGTGCGGCATTGATTTACCGCGCCCTGGGCGATGATTCCGAGGCAAATCGCCACGAATTTATCGCGGAGTGGTTAAAGACCGAATTTAACAATAGGTTCTGGATTGAGTCCGAGGGAACATATTGTTTGGCTCTGGACGGGGACAAACGGCCGGCCGAGGTCATTGCGTCCAATCCTGGCCACGCTCTCTGGTGTGGAATCGTGCCGACCGACCGAGCTCAACGGATGGCCCGACGGTTGATGCAGCCGGACGTCTTCACCGGGTGGGGTATTCGTACCCTTGCCTCCGGCGAGGTGCGGTACAACCCGATGGGGTATCACGTGGGAAGTGTATGGCCACACGATAATGCCCTTTTTGCATTGGGCCTGAAGCGCTACGGCGAAGAAGAGAAACTAGGAACGCTCTTTACCGGATTCTTCGAATCGGCTCGACATTTTCCCGACCTTCGTATTCCCGAGCTTTTTTGCGGATACGATCGCGCCCAATATCGGGTACCCGTCCGTTATCCGGTCGCCTGTAGTCCTCAGGCCTGGGCAGCCGGGTCTCCCCTACTATTACTACGGGCCCTGCTTGGGCTCGTGCCGAATGCGCCGAAGAATGAGCTTTGGGTGGTTCGACCGCAACTACCAGATTGGCTCCGGTCGATCACGATCGAGAACTTACGAGTCGGCGAAAGCGCGGTTGATTTACGCTACGAGCGACAGGGGGACCATACTCTTACCGACGTCGTTCGGATCGACGGTGACTTGCGAGTCGTGTTCGTCGATCGTTGGCCGACAATTTGACCGTCGTCAACATCCCCTGACACTAGCACGATCACGGATTCCATTTCGTATAATGGCCGCTGAACCAGGCCCTGGTGTTAAGGGAGGAACCAATGCAATCTAGCCATTATCAACGAGACCGTCAGGTCAACGTCCGCGTCGTCGAGCACCGGACGACATGGAGATGACCGACGTCGTAATGGTTAGTCCGAACGAACTTCAGCGAGGCGTTGCCACTATTTTTGTCGGCTGCGGCCTCGACGAGGTCAGCGCGGAAGTCGTCGCGGAATCACTCGTTCAGGCCGACTTACGCGGCGTCTCATCCCACGGGGTGGTCCGAGTGCCGACCTACGTCGGGGGCCTACGTCATGGGTCGATCAATCCCCGGCCTTCCCTTGCCGTCGTCGTCGACGAGGGCCCCCGAGCTGTGGTCGACGGGGACAATGGGATGGGTCAAGTTGGCGCTAACCGAGCGATGCAATTGGCAGTCGAGCGAGCTCTCGAGCACGGTATCGGGGCCGTCGGAATCCGGCGCAGCATGCACTGTGGAGCAATGGCCCACTGGGCGCTCCAGGCGTCAAGAGTCGATTGTATCGGGATCGCCACGACCAATGCCGGACTAAACATGGCTCCCACCGGTGGGCGAGATCGGATTGTTGGGAACAATCCGATCGCCATCGCGGTCCCCACTAATCGAGCCTGGTCAATGGTGCTCGACATGGCGACAAGTGTCGTGGCCGGCGGAAAGCTCGATGTCGCGGCGATTCGAGGTCAGAAAATCCCATATGGATGGGCAACCGACCTCGACGGAGCTCCGACCGACGATCCAGCCACGGCTCGAAAGGGACTGCTCTTGCCGGTCGGAGGACCAAAAGGATATGGGTTAGCCCTTATGCTCGACGTTCTGGCCGGGGTCTTGACCGGGGCGCGATTCGGTGGAGGGCTTGGCCCGCCAGGCAGTGGACAGTTTTTTATCGCGCTACGTGTCGATGGATTCATGGGCGTGCAGGAGTTCAAAGCGCGAATGGACGAGGTTATCGACCAAATCCACCGGTCGGCCCTCGCACCGGGCTCTAACCGAATCTTTGTTCCAGGCGAAATCGAAGACGCGACCGAGCGGGAACGGCGCGCCACGGGCCTACCACTTGAAGGGGCAATTGTCAGGAATCTGAACGACCTCCTCCGAGAGCTCGGTCAACCCGCGCTCGACTAGATGCGCGACTGACATCCCGTGCGGCCCAGCAAACTAGGCGGCTCTCGTTTTGGACTCGGTCCCCTTGCCAGCTCCAAGTAACCCGGCTCCGGCGGTGAACTGAACGCGACGTCCGGCGGGAATTGTTATCTGCTCGCCAGTCCGCGGGTTCCGACCCGGACGCTCGCGTGTCTCAACGGTGCGGAACGTGCCGAACCCGGTTATCCGGACCTCTTCTCCCCGCTGAAGCGAGTCCGCAAGAGTTGTGAACATTTGGTTGACGACTTTTCCAGCTTGGGCTTGGGACATTCCGGTTTCCCGGGCAACTGATTGAATCAAATCACTCTTTGTCATTTGACTACCTCGTCATAGGTTCAGAAACGACGTGGGCCATGCTCGAAGGACCGATCACCTGACCGAGATATTCGAGACGGCCCCCCCAGAGCGGACTCTCCAAGTTTACGCCGTTGCGACCGCTCGCCTATCCGAATCCTCTTCGGGCACATCACGTGCCAAACAGTGAATCTTCCGTACCCACGTCCGAGTCCCATCGTACCGCGTATCGCCGACATTAGAGCACTCATTTTATCTGATAGAATTCACCGAGGGAATGGTGCTCTTATATCCGTGCTTGATCGAGGAACAGCTCGCGACCGGCTCAAAAGCGATTTGTCCGAATTAGTGAGGAGAGATACTGGTTGTCACTTCCGGAACTAACCATCGACATGGACGGCGTCTTGTGCCGTCCGATACTCTGGTTCAACTTCGTCATTAGTCGCGACATTCAGCGCCCACCCGCTTACCACGAGCACCGAGGTAGTACTCGGGAAGCTTTCCCGCACCGATTCGCCAATGGGGGGATCGGGCAAACTCTACGATATGGCTGGCGGCCGCCTCTACCGCTCGTGAGGGAAGGGCTTGCCGAATTGGCGGACATTCGGCGCCTTGTTTTACTGTCCGGTCGGCCCGAGTCGTCGCGTGGTGCCACCGAGGCGTGGCTAGCACGGCACAGGCTTCGGGAGTTCTTCAGCGACGTCCTGCTCAACGATCGAGGGTTGCCGAATGTGTCATTCAAGATCCTGAAGAGCCGAGAGCGCGACGGCGTGGAGCACGTAGACGACGATGGCCGAGTTGCTTACTTTCTCGCCAAGGACGCGGCGCGAAAGGTATTTCTGATCTCGTATTTTGGGAACGCCGGTCTTCCGTATCCGCCAGGCGTTCGGAGGGTTCGGAGCTTGGTGGAAGCGGCAAGCCTAATCCGAGAGAATAGCGCCGCCGAACGGTAAGCATTGGCGGCTAGGAGCTGTATTCGAAGGGCCACCAGGCCTGGGGGCCAGGCGATCCTCCAGACGACGGCTCCGGAGTCGCGGATTCCGACGGCTTGACCGGTTCGGCGACGATCTTAAGATCTTCACCCTTTTGCTCGACGGCGATGTGACACCAGGGACATGTGTCACGGGACGCATCCGCATCGACTATGAACGAACGTTGACAGCCCGGACAGATCCAGGACTTGATCGACACCGAGTTCAGCCCCCATTATGTCAGGCTGGCGCCTCCAACTGGCGAAGGCCTTTGTAGCCTCGGGCACATGTGATGCCATCGATCTCCCGGTGAAGTGCCGGACGACGTGAATCGTCACCGCGCCGCGTCGGCTCGCCGCTTACGTCGTCTTGTCTCCCCGACCGGCGATGGCGGCTACGACTTTCTCTGGTGTGATCGGCAAATCGGTGAAATCGCAGCCAGTGGCAGCCCGGACCGCGTTTGCGACCGCGCCGGCCCCCGGAACAATTGGCGGTTCGCCGGCCCCTTTCGCGCCGAATGGACCGTGCGGTGTCGGAACTTCGATGAGAACGGTTTCGATCGAGGGAAGATCGATTGCCGTCATCGTTCGGTAATCGAGAAGTGATGGGTTGAGCAATCGTCCTTCAGTGCTATAAACCAGCTCTTCGGTGAGAGCCATTCCGATGCCCTGAGCGCTCCCTCCCTGGATCTGGCCTTCGATCAAAGTGGGATTGAGCGCCCTCCCCACGTCCTGAATGCTGACGTAGCGGTGAAGTCGGATGCTTCCGGTGTCGGGGTCGATCTCGACGTCAGCGATTTGGCCGGCGAATCCGGGCGACTGGGTTGTGACAGTTGTCGAGCCCCGGCCGAAAACCGGCTCGTACTTCCCGCCAAACGCGGTTGAAGCCCGCCCGATCCGTTCCAGCGTCACCGATCGACCCGGGGCTCCTCGTACGCTTACTTTCCCGTCGGCGATCTCGAGGTCAGACGGCGACGCCTCTAGCTCGCGCGAGGCAATGTCAAGAATCTGCCGGCGAGCGTCGGCGGCGGCAGCTTTGGCCGCCGCGCCAACGGTATAGGTAACCTTGCTCCCCGCGCTCATGCCCGCGAACGGAGCCGTGTCGCTGTCGGCGGTCCGAACGGTGACCTCCTCGGCCGGCACCCCAATTTCGGCCGCGACGATCTGGCGAAAAACGGTGTTCGTGCCGGTCAGATCGACTGCACCGGTGATAACGCTCAACGACCCATCCGGGCTCATTCGGACGGACGCAGCCGCTGGCTGAATCCCGCCGAGCCAGCCGCCAACGGCAAAGCCAACGCCGCGGTTTGGGGCCGAGGTACGGTCTCGCCACATTGGATGGCGTTCGATCGCCTCCAATACCTGACGCAAGCCGTTCGTCGGCCAGGGTTGATTGTGGGGCATCAGGTCGCCTTCGACGATGCAGTTCTTCAATCGCAGGGCGACTGGATCGATTCCGAGGGATCGGGCCAGGGCGTCCATCTGACCTTCGATTGCAAACGTCCCCTGGAACGCTCCCGGGGCGCGGTAGGCAGCCTGACTTGGCTTGTGCGTCAGGACCTCGATACCTTCAATGTCGAACGCCTGGAACTTATAAAAGCCGCCGACGATGAGACCACAGACGTTGACCGGACTGCCGGGGAAACACCCGCTGTCCATGATGATCCGGGCCCGCATTCCGGTCAGCGTTCCGTCCCTCGTTGCACCAGTTTTGAGCTCGATAATCGTGTCGGGGGCGGGCGTCGAGGCGATCAGCTCTTCGCCTCGGGTTAATACGATTTTCACCGGCCGACCAGCTTTCCGGGCCAACATTGCCGCGATTGGCTCGGTGATCGGCTGGATCTTTGCGCCGAAAGCGCCGCCAACTTCCATCGGAATAACTTTAATCCGACTTTCGGGCATCCGAAGGATCGCGCTTAACTCGGTGCGCATAAAAAACTGTCCCTGGGTCGACGCCCAGAGGGTCAAGTTACCCTGATGATCCCACTCGGCAACCGTCGCGCGTGGCTCCATGTAACTCTGATGGACGTGGGGGACGCGATAGGTGTGCTCGACGATCACATCCGAATGAGCCAATGCCGCGTCGACGTCTCCGCGGTGGTAGTGAACGCGCGATGTGATGTTTGAGGGCTCCTCGTTCGCGCTCTTTTCCTCGGTGGCGGCGACCGTCGCGTGGGCTTGAGCTTCGGCGTTATCGTCGTCGCCGACTTTCTGGCGCACGAGCGGCGCGCCCGGCTTCATCGACTCGATCGGATCGATCGCGGCCGGCAAGACTTCGTAATCGACCTCGATCAGATCGAGCGCCTCCTCCGCGATGTGAACGTCGTCGGCGGCGACAGCGGCAACCGGCTGACCCTGGAACTTAACTCGTCCGTAGGCGAGGACGGCCCGAGCGCGGGTCGACGGATCCCGATCCTGGACGCTCAGGTCCTCTCCGGTTAAAACGCAGCGGACCCCGGGAAGTGCCCGGGCTTTACTTGCATCGATCGATCGGATCCGGGCGTGCGCGTGGGGACTTCGGAGTAGCTTGGCGTGGAGCATGCCGGCCAGCTTCAGGTCGGCGACATATGCCATGTGACCGGTGACCTTGTCGCGGGCATCGGCCCGTTCGAGGCGCTGACCCAGCGCCGGCGATCCGTTGACCTGTAGATCGGTCATCGTTCCTCCCGATTCAAGGACCTGTACTTCCGAAGTTAGTACGCGGCGTTTGACGCCGCTCGAACTGCCTCGATCCACTTGGTATAGCCGGTACAACGACAAAGGTTACCAGCCATTCCCCAGCGGATATCTTCGTCGGTCGGATTGGGGTTCTCGTCGAGAAGCGCCCGGGCCATGACGATTGCCCCCGGGATGCAGAAGCCACATTGAAGGGCACCGCGCTCCGCGAACGCGGCTTGCAGTGGGTCAAGTTTGTCGGCCGAGCCAAGACCTTCAACCGTGCCGACGTGGCGGCCCCCGGCCTGGAGCCCCAGCACGAGACACGAGGTGACCGGCTGTCCGTCGATCGTAACGGTGCAGCAACCACAATCGCCGGTCCCACACCCTTCTTTTGTGCCGGTAAGGTTTAGCTCCTCGCGAAGGACTTCGAGAAGAGTCTGATACGGCTGCACCAGAATCTCCCGCGGCTCACCATTCACAGTGATGTGAAGCACCTGCTTGTTCATAGCCCGTGACCTCCGTGGCCGTTTGATCCCCCATTGGTGGCAACGACGAGAGCGTCGGTCAGCGTGCGTTTGGTCAATACCTGCACGAGATGTCGCCGATAGTCGGCGGAGCCCCGAACGTCCGAGATCGGGCGCGCCTCTTCAGCAGCCAAAACGGCGGCAGCCTCAATCGTTGCCTCGGTCGCGGGTTTGCCAACCAGGTGGGCCTCGGCGCGCGTCGCTCGGATGGGAGTCGGGGCAACCGCACCAAGGGCGATCCGGCTGTCGACCACGATTCCGTTTCGAACGGTCAAGGTCGAGCCAACCCCGACGACGGCAATATCCATTTCTTTGCGAGGGGTGTGACGAATGTAGCGACCGCCAAAGCGATCGGTCGGATTCGGAACGAGAACGCCAAGCAAAAGCTCGTCCGGACTAAGTACCGTTCGGCGCGGTCCCACGAAGAATTGATCGATGGAAATGGTTCGACGCCCGTCCGGCCCGATGACGTGAGCGAGGGCGTTAGCGGCTAAAAGTGGGGGCGCGAGGTCGGCGGACGGGGCTGCGTTGCAGAGATTCCCGCCAACCGTGGCGAGATTCCGTACCTGGATCGATCCAACCAGGGAGGCGCCGTCCGCGACGATTGCGAAGCTTCCCCGGACGAGGTCAGACTGTTGAATCGTTCGCATGCGGACCATCGAGCCAATCCATAATCCTTCGCCTTCACGGTACTCCAGCCGGAAGAGCTCGGACAAGTGACTCAGGTCCACGACGTACGCCGGGCGAGCCGTTCTCGCCTTGATCTGCAGGAGGAGATCGGTTCCTCCGGCCAGGAGCTTTCCGCCAGAGCCCCGGTCGCGAAGCTGGGCGACAGCGTCTTCGGGAGAACGGGGAGTGACGAAATCAAATCTTTGCAAAGCGCGCGACCTCCTGGTCGAGGATGTCGAAATTGGAGCTTGCAGTCGCGGATTATAGCACAGGGGCTTGCGCCCGCCCCGTCAGCGTCCCACTCCGAGGTCGTCCAGCGCGTCAAAGAGCCGCTGAACGTCGTCATCAGAATTGTAAACGTGGGTCGACACCCGCACCCGTCCTTCGCTGCCCCACACCTGGACCCCGCGACCGGCGAGTAAGTCGACGAGACGCTCGGCCGCGGTTGTTTCAAAACAGATATTGCCGGCCCGTTGTTCAGGCTGCTCCGGAGTCATGACCCGATATCCTCGTTCGCTCAGTCCAGCGCGGACTAGTCCACCCAGTTTCACCGCGTGACTTTCGACGTCGTGCGTTGCGACCTCCGCCAGCCGTTCGAGGGCGTTTCTCAGTACATAGATACTGGGGAAACTTGGATTCGCGATCTCGAAACGGTCGGCGTCACTCCGCAAAACGACTTCGGTCGGATCCGAGATTCCGGCTCGTTGCGCGACGGAATGCCACCCCAGGCTCGTTGGCTCGAAGTGGGGAACCCTCGAGCGGTTCCAAACGAAGACACCAAGGCCGTGGGCCGCGAGAAGCCACTTATAGCAGCTGGACACGAGAAAGTCGCAGTAGTTGGCGTCAACCGGAACGACGCCGAGGGCGTGGGTCGCATCGATCAGGAGAAGCGCACCGGCTTGCCACGCCACGTTCGCGAGCGCGGGAAGGCTCGACCGTTGGCCGGTCAGGTAGCTGACCTGGCTCGCGGCGATCAATCGGGTCCGCTCGTCGACAGCCTCACGGACGCTATCAAGGTGCACCAGCCACTCCCGACTGGGAACGACCCTGATTTCAACGTCGCGCGACTCGAGGCGGGTCAAGGGATAGATCAGAGACGGATATTCGATATCGGCGACGACGACGTTATCCCCCGGGCGCCAATCGAGCCCTTGAATCACGACGTTGACGCCTTCGGAGGCACTGCCCAGGAGGGCGATGTCACCCTCCGGGCGATTGACCAGCCACGAAAGGTGCTGTTTGGTATAACGATAGGTCTCGAACATCCGCTCCCGGCCAGCCATTCCCCCACCCTTGTCCGCGGCAAACCGACCGAGCGCGTCGAGATGGCTCCGGAGAATTGGCGCTTCCCCACCGGCACAAAGATGGGCGACGCCTTCAATCGCAACGAACTCCGAAGGGGGAATGAGCGGTGCAATCATCCGGGGCCCACGCCGCTTATGAGCCGCTCGACCGTGTCACGAACGAGCGTCGCCGGAACGTCAGACGAGATGGACGCGTGACCAATTCGATCGAGCAGAACCCAGCTAATCCGGGAGCCACGTGACTTTTTGTCCTGGGCCATCCGATCGAGAACGTCCTCGACGCGTGGCTTCGGCACGTCGGCCGGAAGTGCGATTGGCAGCTTGAAATGAGTCAAGACCTGTCTTTGACGCGCCGCCGATGTTTTGTCGAGAAGGCCGGTTCCAATGGAAATCTCCGCGGCGCCAGTCATGCCAATGCTGACCGCCTCGCCGTGCAGCAGCGACTCGTAGTTGAGCGCCGCTTCAATGCCCTGGGCGATCGTGTGTCCATAATTGAGAATCATCCGCAAGTTTGCTTCGCGCTCGTCTTCCAACACGACGCGCATTTTGTGCTGGGCGCAGCGAGTGATTATGTCGACCAGAAGGTCGGAACCAAAGCCAGGCGACGTAGGATCGCACAAGGCCGCGGCGTTTGCGTCCAGGACGTCGAGCAGCTCGGCATCCAGGATCATCGCGCACTTGATTGCTTCCGACCACCCGTCGGCAAGCAGACGTGGCGACAAGCTGCGAAGCGTCTCGACGTCGGCCACGATCAGCCGAGCCGGGTGAAACGCGCCGATGAGATTTTTACCCTTCAAATGATTGACCCCGACCTTCCCGCCGATCGAGCTGTCGATTTGCGAGAGGACCGTCGTCGGGGCCTGGACCAACGGCATCCCCCGAAGAAAGGTGGCAGCGGTGAAGCCCGCGATGTCGCCGACGACACCACCGCCAAGCGCGACGACGGCGTCGATCCGTTCGGCCTTGTTGTCGGCCAGCCAGTCGTACAGGAGCTGGGCCGATGCGAGCGACTTGGTCGTTTCGCCGTCCGGAAGCTGGAATGATTCGACGACGTAATTACTGTTCCGGAGACTCTCGATCGTCGTCGCCCCGTATCGCGGGAAAATCTTCTCGTCCGTGACGACAAAGGCTCGGCCACGCAGGCCAGCCTGACGCAGGTGTTGTCCGATATGACCGAGTATTCCGCGGCCGATGGCGAGATCGCTCACGTCCAACCTTCTATGTCGTAAGTATGTCTTGGCGACCTAGCCATGCCAGAACGTCCTCCGCCACCTCTGAAGGCGAGCGGCCATTGGTATCGACGCGGAAGTTCGCCACCGAATAGGCGTCTTGTCGAGATGACAAGAGTCGGGTGATCCGAGCGAGCGGGTCGCTTCCGGCGATCATTGGTCGCTCCTCCGCGTTCGGGCCGTGACGAAGTCGGGCAAGGATTGTGTCGGGTGTCGCGTCGAGCCGGACGACGAGATTCCGGTTGCCTAGATGCTCCCGATTGCGGGGGTCGACCGGTACTCCACCGCCCAAGCTAATCACCTGACGACGGCCGGCGCACGCATCGGCAACAACGGCGCGCTCGGCCGCCCGAAAGACTTCCTCGCCGCTGTCTCGGAAGACGTCGGCGATGCTTTTGCCGAACTGGCTGACAACGATCTGGTCGGTATCGACCATTGACCAACCCAGGGCGTGGGCCAGAATCGCGGCAACCGTGCTTTTGCCCGTCCCGCTAAAGCCCATCAGGATGAGATTATCGGGCACCGACCGGAACACCTACGAGGACATCGCGGATCGCGTCGAGGGTCTGTTCGACGTCGGAACGCTCGATCCCGTAGTGGGTCACCATCCGAATGCGCCGGCCGTAACTAACCATGCACGACACGCCGCGCTGGCGCAACCCAGCCACCAGGCCCGCAGCACCCACAGGCGAAACGACATCGAAAAAGACCAGATTTGTGTGCACGGATTTTGGATCAATCTCAATCCCAGGAATCAGCGCGAGTCCCTCGGCGAGTCGCTTGGCATTGGCGTGATCTTCGGCGAGGCGGTCGATCATCGTGTTGAGCGCGACGACTCCGGCCGCCGCGATGATCCCAGCCTCGCGCATTCCGCCGCCGACCAATTTGCGAAGTTTCCGGGCGGCCTGAATGTACGAGGAGCTTCCGCACAGGACCGATCCGACTGGCGCGGCTAGTCCTTTTGAAAGGCAGAAGGTGACGGAGTCGACGGGGCCGGTTAACTCTCGGACGTCGATTCCCTGGGCGACCGCCGCGTTGAAGACCCGAGCGCCGTCCAGGTGAACGGCGACGCCCCGTTCGTGAGCTACCGCCGCGACCCTGGCCGTCCACTCCGGACTTAGCGCGACGCCACCATTTCGATTGTGCGTGTTTTCAATACAGACGGCTGCCGTTCGAGGATTATGAATGTCGTTCGGGCGAATGGCAGCGCGCACCAGCTCGGGATCCATCTCGCCGTTGACGTTTGGAACCGTTCGAAGCTGAATCGCTCCGAGAACAGCGCAACCCGCGACTTCGTAATGGAAGACGTGAGACTGGTCGCCGCAGATAACTTCGTCGCCACGCTGGGTGTGGGAGACAACCCCGAGCAAGTTGCCTTGCGTCCCCGACGTTACCAAAAGGCCGGCTTCTTTCCCAACCCGTTTCGCCGCGAGCTCCTCGAGGCGATTGACCGTGGGATCTTCGTGGAACACGTCGTCCCCGAGCTCGGCTTCGGCAATTGCCTGACGCATCTCCGGAGTCGGCATCGTCAGAGTATCGCTCCGAAGATCGATGAGGCGCTCGGCCATGATCACTCTCCCTTAGTTCGCCACGATTTCCATAAACCGCTCGATTGACTCGGCGGTCCGATGAACTGGATTATACCCGGGAAAGTGATGAGCCCGCTCAATGTCCCGGGGCAAGTCGAGCTTACGCTGTTGGACGGCGTAAAAATTACCGGAACGATAGTGCAAGTCGGCGAGATACTCTTGTTCGGTTTGCCCCGGCGTGGGGATTAAGAGCGCTGTCTTACCGAGCTCGGCAAGCTCCATCATCGTCGTATAACCCGATCGGCTCACGATAAGACGGGACCGATTCATTAAGACCTGCTGTTGGATCCGATTCACGTAGCTGTGGACCTCGACCGAACCCTGGCGCCAACTGCGACCGGCGTCCTCAGGTTTCCCTAATGAGACGACTACCCGTCCGGGCACGTCGTTTACTTGCTTCAGAACGATGTCTTGAAGGATCGTCCGCTGGGGCTCGGGGCCGGATATCGACACGTAGCAGTCGATATTGTGGTCCGTCTCCACTTGGTTGATTCCGCTTAGGATTCCAATGTATGACACGCGCTGGGGGCTGACGAAACGCAGACCGTGACTTAACGCCCCGCTCAGGCCGTTCGAAGCAAAGTCCGGCACGACAAAACGCGCTTGCCGACCGAAGCACCGATGGTAAATATACTCCATTCCGATCTCGACGAGCCGGTTGCGACGTGGAGCGATGAAACGGAGACCATGGGAGACCTGGAATGAGGAGACTTTGTCGCTGCGGATGCCGAAACGACTGTCCGAAACAACTCGGTCGAAGCGGCGACTCGACAACAGTTCGTCAAGCGCCCGGTGCTCCGCGACAATCGCGCGGAGCGCAAGGGGAAGGCTCAGAGTGAATTTGGCATAGAACAGCGGAGCGCTCTTCGATAATGTGAGCGGAAGGTCTGGCCATTCCAGAAACGAACAGCGATCTCCGAGCTCGTGTTTGAGCAGCGCGAGAGCCCGATCCGTCGAGACGATGGTCACGTCGTGGCCACAATTTAATAGACGCTGGATCAACGGCAAATCGCGGGTCGCGTGACCGAGCCCCCACGACGCCACGGCGAAGAGGATTTTGAGTGACGTGCCAGACGGGGCTTTCACGCTTCGCGGCCTCGTGTCGGTCCGGTCCTGGATCAATGAGTCCAAGGCCTATCTAGCAAGTTCTTGATCCTAATGAAGTGGACTAGATCTGAGCTTTTGGGGAAGATACCCAACAGAACGTTGCAGAAGTGAGACGCCGGTCACGTCGGTTGCCGCACCGTTTGGTCACCATCGCCTCGATGTCGTTCAGCCCTCGGCAAACCGAATGCTCGATCTGCCGTGTCCGCGATCGGTCGAACATTCCGTAAATCATCGCATCAAAGCGGGTGTTTGGCAAGTCGACTCCTCGGTCAGGCACCGACGAACTATGCCTTCACCCCAACCAATGCGTTCGGGTGCTCGAACCTGTTACAATTGCGCCCGACCAAGCTAGTAGCTAGGCCGTCCAATAATTGGAGGAGGATTCGTGTCCCGTTTGCGGGTTGGAATTGTCGGCTGTGGCGCCGTGGCTGAGTTACATGCGAATTTCGGCTACGCCGCGCTTTCAGGTTCCGTCGACCTCGTCGCTGTCTGCGATCGCCGAAACGATCGGGCGTCGGCGATCGCGTCTCCGTTCGGTGCGACGACATACAATAACTTTGATGAGATGCTTCGCGACCCTCGCGTCGATGCCGTTGACTTATGTGTTCCTCACGCGGCCCACGCCGATCTCGCCGTGAAGGCGCTCGAAGCTGGACGGCACGTGTTAGTCGAAAAGCCGATTGCGACTAGCGTGGCGAGCGCCGAAAAGATGGTCGAAACGGCCGAGAAGCGCGGGCTCACTCTGTGCGTCAGTGAAAACTACCCATTCTTAGACCCGTTTCGCCGGGCCCAGGAGATGATTCAGTCCGGAGAAATTGGTCGAGTCGTGAGTCTGCGATCTCATCGGGTCGGTTACCTGAGTGGCATCTGGCTTCGAGACGGTTGGCGGCAAAACGCCGACATCGCCGGGGGCGGGATGCTATTGGATCAAGGCTGCCACTACACAAACATACTTAGAATGCTCGGTGGCGAGATCGACGAAGTTTGCGCTTTTGCCTCGACTTCGCGATCGGACTGGAAAGGTGAGGATACGGCGACCCTTATCCTCAAGTTTAAATCCGGAGCGATTGGTGAATCGCTCTATTGCTGGGGCACACGCACCCCGGATTTAGGACACGAAGCCTACGTTTTTGGCGAGCGGGGCAGTCTCGACGTTGCCGCCTGGGAACCCGCGCTCATCCTCCACCGATCCGACCTACCGGCCGGGCGCCAGGTGATCGTCAATGGGTGCGACTACGCCGGGAGCTTCGCCCTCATTATCGAAGACTTTGCTCAGGCTGCTCTCGCACCCAAAAAGCCGACCATGTCTGGTCGCGAAGGCCTCGAGGACCTGAAAGTGGTCATGGCTGCGTATCGATCGATTTCCTCTGGCCGCGTCGAATCAGTTCAGGGCTAGCCGTTAGTTCAGCCGAACCACCTGGTGAAGTCACGCTGGACGATCTGGGTCTAATCGAAAGGGAGATACCGGTTCTCAGTGTTATCGTCCGACAACCATTTCGTACTACGTCTTGACTAGCAGGCAGCTTAGCGTCAATAATAGTTCAACTGTGTAACGTTCGGTGACGTGATGCGTTTGGCCGAGTGGAAGGTTTCGTCTTGCCTTCCGTGAATTCTACGAGTGATCCCACCGAGGAGCGAGCGCTCGTTCTGCGGGCGATTCGTCGTGACTCGGCAGCCTTTGGGATCCTATACGAGACGCATCTCGATCGAGTCTATCGTTACGTGTACTACCGGGTTGGTTCGACGGCTGAAGCGGAAGACCTCACCGAACAGGTGTTTCTCAAGGCTTGGGAGGCCATCGAACGGTACGAGGCGCGGGGCGTTCCTTTCATCGCCTGGCTGTACCGCCTAGCTCACAATCTGGTCGTGGATTACTATCGGGCCAGACGTCCGACAATGCCGTTGGAAGATGTCGCGGAGGCCGAAGAGCCGGGGGCTAACACCCTCGATTCCGTCGAGAATGAGCTCGACGCCGAGGAAGTTCGCCTTGCGGTGCGCAAGCTCAGTCCAGAGCATCAGCAGCTTATTGTCCTTCGATTTGTTGAAGGATTGAGCCACGCCGAGGTGGCGCAGATTACGGGCAAAACTGAAGGCGCCACGCGCGTGGTGCAATACCGTGCGCTGCAATCCCTCGCAAAGGCGATGCAGGGCGAGAGGGAGACGTCGAAAAGTGCACGACGCTGACTTGCTCGCGGTCTCACTTGCCGACTTGGACCGGGGTGGCTACAAACTAAACGAGTACCTGTCCGCGAAAAAAGACCTACCAGACTCGGTGACCATGAGCTTGATCGCGGCCGACCGAATTCGGCTTGCCCCACGACCTTTTCCATCAGACGAATTTCGCGCTCGATCGCGAGGCCGGTTTGTCGCCCTGGTTCAAAAGCAGGCAAACAGGCGTTCCGGATCGCCGCTTCAGACGGTCACCCGCCGAATTCGGGGTATCGTTCTAGGTCCGGCGCTGGGTCCAGTCGCGGCCGTTTTGCTTTCGGCATCAGGGGCTGGCGCTTGGTCGGCGTCTCTGATGGCTCGTCCAAATTCGGTCCTCTACCCCGCGAAAATCGCGGCCGAGCGACTCCAGCTCGCTGTCGCGGTGACTCCCGAAGAGAAAGCCGAAATTTGCATTAGCATCGCCGCCGAACGATTGGTCGAAGCAGATGCTGAGCTCAAGGCGGGAAATGCTTCTCTCGCGGCCGTTCTTCTGAGTCAGTTTGACCAAGAATACTCGGAAGCGCGGGCGATGGTCGCGGCGCAACCAGAGTATGTCGTTGGGAATCCCCAGGTTGTCCAGCTGGATCGCCGATTGTCGGCCCTACGATCGATACGGGATCAAGCCGGCGCTCTTGTCGCAACAGGAACGATCGTCGTCGCAAACTCTGCCGATTCGGTGACCGGGGCCATTGCGCAGGGCACGACGGCGCCCGGAACCCCAGTTGGTACGAATAGCCTGGTTGCGCCGTCGACGGTGGTTGCTTCGGACGCGACATCGTCTCAAACCGTGCGCTCGGATGTCGCTGCCATGCTCGATGGCAGCAAGCGATTGTGTCGAATTCTCATCGCACAAGCGCAAGCCGGGGATGCCCATAGCGCGCTTGCCACGGCGGGATCGTACGCGGCGGTCGTTCACGAGCTTTCGACGTCAGACAACAACGTGGCCGAGACTCTCCAGCTAGAACGAGGGGCGCTCGACGCCGCGCTCCCAACGGCCACGACGGCGACGAGTGGTGCCATTCGACTGGCTCTGAGCTCGCTCGACGACGTATTGGGGGTCGCGGAATCGTCCGCTACCCGGTCGCCCGCGAACCCGATGACGACTCCCCAAGCGTCTCCGGACTTTGCCAAAGTCAGAACAACTAGTCCGACCGGTAGCGACATTCCGGTTCGGCTTCCGACGCCAACCAATCCGGGGTCTCGCGTCGGCGGGCCGGCGGCGACCTCCGAGTCGAAAATGCTCCGCATATTTCCGACGTTGCCAGGTCCGCTCGTACCGGTGATCTCGGCTTTTTCGCCTCGGGTCACCGTCGAACCGTCAAACAAGCCGGAAAGCCAGCACCCGTCCAAAGCCGAAAAGCCAAACGTGCCAGTTTCGGCTATCGGCGGTGTACCGAGCGTCCATCCCGCGATTGAGCGGCGGCGAAAATCGCACGCGTCTGTTGCACATCCGGTGCGCCGCCCGACTGCCGGCATAGCGCGAGAGCCACCTCAGGACACGGCGACTGGCCGGATTCCGGCGACCAAGGTGAAGAAGCACTAGTCAAACGTCGCTCGTGGCATTCGTCGTGCACACAACGAGGGCGTGCTTGCCGACTTACTTGCGAACCTCTCCGAATATCAAGTACTAGGCGATACGGGCGTCGAGGTTACCGGAATTGTCGCCGATAGCCGCGTCGTCCGCCCGGGTCACGTCTTCGTTGCCCAACCCGGACTGACCCACGATGGACGTCAATTCGTCGCCGAGGCGGTGAAGAGTGGCGCCGTGGCAGTCGTCGCCGAGCCTCCAGTGCTCGAACTTTCAGGCATTCCCCTTATCGTCGTTCCGGATGCGCGAGCTGCCCTGGCGGAGTTGGTTGACTCCTGGCACGGACACCCCTCTCGCTCTCTCGGCGTCATTGGCGTTACCGGCACGGACGGAAAGACGACGACCACCCACATGATCGCGGCCATTCTAAACGCCGCTGGGTTAGATTGCGGGCTTCTTTCGACCGTGGCCGTCGACGTCGGCAGCGGTTTCGAGGTGAACAACACCCATCAGACAACACCTGAAGCGACAGTCGTCCAGGAGAGCCTTGCTCGAATGCGAGCGGCAGGCCTGCGATTCGCCGCGCTCGAGGTGAGCTCGCATGCGCTCTCGAATTCGCGCGTTCACGGGTGTGTCTTCGACTGCGCCGTCTTTACCAACCTTGACCCAGAACATCTCGACTTCCACGGAACTCTGCGGGCGTACCGGGCCGCGAAGGCATCACTTTTCGCCCAGCTGAGTCGAGGGCCCGCCAAGGAATGGGGCCGGCTCGGCGTCGTCAATGCCGATGATGCCAATTCGCCGGCAATGCGGGCCGCCTGTGACGTTCCCGTCGTCAGTTTTGGTTTCTCTCCTGAGGCGACGTTTCGCGCCCGCCTCGTAGGCGACACCCTTGACGAGACCGCATTCATATTGCATGCGCCAAACGGCTCTGTACTCATTCGAACGTCTTTAACCGGCCGCCACAACGTCCAGAACTGGCTTGCCGCGTGCGCCGCCGCTTGCCATTTCGGAGCGAGCCTCGGCGACGTGGCACGAGCTGCTCGGACCTTCGACGGAGTGCCCGGTCGACTTCAACCAGTCCTGCACGGCTTACCTTTTCGCGTGTACGTCGATTTCGCGCACACCCCTCAGGCGCTCGACGTTACTCTTCGCCACGTTCGGGCGCACACCCGCGGGCGGACCATCGTCCTGTTTGGTCAGGCCGGGGGACGTGACGTTGGAAACCGAAAGAGGATGGCACAGGCGGTTGCGATGAATGCGGATTTTGCGGTCGTCACCAGCGACGATCCCTACGACGAAGACCCCCAATCGATCGTCGACGATCTGAGTCGGGCGCTCGAGGCGGAGGGCTGGCGTGAAGGAAAGCAATTCCGGCGGGTCGTGGATCGGTCAACCGCGATCGAGATCGCAATTAATCACGCTCGGCGAGGAGACACCGTTATCCTGGCCGGACGCGGTCCCGAGGACACAACGGTCATTGGCTCGAATCGGATTCATCTGGTCGACGCCGAAGTCGCTAAGGTCGCCTTGAACCGGCGGCTAGCTGGCTGACGCCAGCAACTCAGATCCCGAAGGGTTAACACTGGACTCACGAATTGTCCGAGCGATTGTACCTCCGGCGACCACGACGTCGCCGTCGTAGCAGACCAGCGATTGGCCCGGAGTGATAGCGCGCTGGGGACGATGGAACTTTAATCGAAGCTCACCCGCCTCGTTCTGCCAGACCGATGCCTCGGCATCGTTCATTCGGTAGCGAATCCGAGCTTGAATTGTCCGGGGTTGGGATAGGTCATCGGTCGCGACAAGGTTGACGTCGTCCGCGACGACATCGGTGTCGAAGAGCGCCGATTCCGGCCCAACGATCACTCGTCGGGTCGCGGGCTCCAGATCGATAACAAAAAGCGGATCCTTGCTCACCACGCCAAGTCCGCGACGCTGACCAATGGTGTAAAACGCAACTCCCTGGTGTTCCCCTAGCACGCGGCCGTCGAGGTGGACGATCGGCCCCGGCTGAGCCACGTCGGGCGCGAGCTTCCGAAGGAAGTCGCCGTAGTTGCGTTCGCTGACGAAACAGATTTCCTGGCTCTCTGGTTTGTTGGCGACGGGAAGATTCAGCTTGCGCGCCAGCTCACGGGTCTCATCTTTCGTCATCTCGCCGAGAGGAAACAGCGTCCGGCTCAATTCGTCCTGGGTCAGAACGTAGAGCACGTAGGACTGGTCTTTTCGAGGATCTTGTGCCTTCCGCAGAAGCCATCGCCCGGTGTCGGGATCCTGACTAATCCGGGCGTAGTGTCCAGTCGCTACCAGATCGCACTCAAGCGCTCGAGCCTTGAGCAAGACGGTTCCAAACTTGACGTGGTCGTTGCATCGGACACAAGGGTTCGGCGTGCGCCCCCGACGGTACTCGTCCAGAAAGTTGGCGATGACCGACTCGGCGAACACGTCCCGAAAGTTCAAGACGTAGTGGGGAATATCGAGTCGATCGGCGACGCGACGCGCGTCTTCCGACGCGCTCAAGCCACAGCAGGAGTCGTCTCGCTCCCAGGCATCTTCCGACTCGAGTCTTGGCGATAGGTTGAGGGTTACGCCGATGACGTCGTAGCCCTGCTCTTTGAGAATAGCCGCCGCGACCGCCGAGTCGACGCCCCCACTCATGCCAACAACGATTCGCTCGCCCACGTCCCCTCGTCTCGCCTCGTGCTAAATCCAATTGAATGGCTTGCCCTCAAGTTTACCAGATGCCGCGGACATAGGAGACAAGGGGACATGGCACCGTGGGTACTGGTGGCGAACAATACGACTCAGGGATTCAGAATGCGTCTTGCCCAGGCGACCTTGCGCTCGTGATGCGTCGCGTAGGACTCGTGACCGCCGTACGGATAGACCTGAATCTCCTTCGTGTCGCCGGGAATTTGGTTGTACACAGCGAAGATCGTGGACGGCGGACAGACCAGGTCCTGGAGGCCAACCGTCATCAAGACCGGACATTTGATTCGATCGGCGAGCGATAAATTGTCGAAGTAGGAGAGGGTGCGAAATACGTCCGCTTCGCGCTCCGGATATCGATTGCAGTAACCGGCAATCTCCAAATACGGGTTCACGTTGCTGATATCCACGGCTCGCCGGTAGTGGCAGAGGAAAGGAACTTCCGGCATTGAGAGTTTGGGCCTCGAATCGAGCGCCGCGACGGCAAGGCTGAGTCCTCCGCCCTGACTGACGCCAAGCACGCCGATCCGGTTTGGGTCAACCTCGGGTCGACTCACCGCGAAGTCGAGCGCGCGGACGCAGTCGACGTAGGCGCCACGGTAGTAGTACGTTTCGGCCGATCGGATACCCTGGGTCATCCACCCGGAAACGTGGCCACCGGGATAGTTCCCCGGATCGCTGCTATCTCCCGCCTGGCCGCGAACGTCGACGGCCAGAACAGCATAGCCCTGGAGAGCCCAGCCGAGGTAATCGTACACCTGGCCTTTGCTTCCGCTATATCCGTGGTAGAAGACAAGGGTGGGCAGACCTCGCGCACCCTTGCGGGCGATGAACCAGGAGCTGATCCGCGCCCCGCGCCATCCGTCGAACGATGCTCGATACACGTCCAGCTCGGGGACCGGGTAGTCAGTTTTCTCGAGCTCTTCACGTAAAGAGGAACGGCCGGCCTCCGCGAGAGTATCGGTCCAAAAAGCCGTGAGATCACTTTGCGCCGGCGACGGGGGACGATAGGTCCGGAGCTGCTCCAGGGGCAGATCGATCAAGGGCATTCCTGTCTCCTTTGTCATACGGGGGCCGCGCGCAATTGTACCGCCCTCCCTCGCGTAGCACAATTACCTACCTCGTGGTACACTTTTCGCGCGTCAAGCTATCGAGGACATCAGTGAACTGGGTCTACATATCTGACGTCGGCGCGCATGATGGCAGCGACGTAACGATCAAAGGCTGGCTCTTCAATAAACGGTCGAGCGGGAAGCTCCACTTTTTGTTGATCCGGGACGGAACTGGCCTGATCCAGTCGGTCGTGTCGCGTGCCGATGTCGCTCCCAACGTCTTTGAGAACGCCGGACGCTTGACCCAGGAATCGTCGGTCATCGTGAGTGGCCGAGTCCGGGCCGAAGCGCGGGCTCCCGGGGGCTACGAGCTGGGCGTGACGTCGGTCGAGCCAGTCCAAATCGCCCATGATTATCCGATCACCCCGAAAGAACACGGGGTCGATTTTCTGATGAGCCACCGCCACCTCTGGCTGCGCTCGACCCGACAACATGCGATTCTTCGGATACGTTCGACGATTATCAGCTCGATTCGGCGATACTTCGACGAGCGTGGCTTCACCTTGATCGATTCTCCGATTCTGACTCCCTCGGCATGCGAGGGCACGAGCACACTTTTCGAAACCTCGTATTTTGAGGAGCAAGCGTACCTTAGCCAGAGTGGTCAGCTCTACGTCGAAGCTGCCGCGATGTCGCTAGGCAAGGTCTACTGTTTTGGGCCGGCGTTTCGAGCGGAGAAATCGAAAACGCGACGGCACTTAATTGAATTCTGGATCGTCGAGCCGGAGGTCGCCTACTTCGAGCACGAGGATAACCTGAAGCTTCAAGAGGATTTGCTTTGCCACGTCGTGCAGTGCGTGCTGGCCGAGCGTCAGGCCGAGCTAAAGCAAATCGAGCGCGATCCGGCGCGTCTTGAATCGGTCAAGCCGCCGTTCCCCCGGATTACCTATGACGAAGCTCTCCGGATCTTACGCGAGGAAGGCGTCGAGAAGGAATGGGGCGACGATTTCGGCGCGCCCGACGAAACGCTCCTGGCGAACAAGTACGATCGACCACTGTTCGTGGAACGCTATCCGGCAAGGTCGAAGGCTTTCTACATGCAGCCCGATCCGGCTCGTCCGGAAGTTGCTCTCTGTAACGACCTGCTGGCACCCGAGGGGTACGGGGAGATTATCGGGGGCAGCGAGCGGATCCATGACCTGGCTTTGTTGGAATCACGGCTGGACGAGCATAACCTTTCGAGAGAGGCGTACGACTGGTATCTTGACCTGCGGCGCTACGGCTCGGTTCCGCATAGTGGCTTCGGACTGGGGATCGAACGAACCGTGGCGTGGATCTGTGGCCTGGAACACGTTCGCGAGACCATTCCGTTCCCACGCCTCCTATACCGGCTTTATCCCTAACCAAAAGAAAAGAGAAGCCGATCGAGAGCCACGTCCGTCGCGACAATCGTGTCGGTGGCGATCACCAAGTGACATTCAACAACGCCGCGTGTGATTCGCCAAGCTCTCGCCGCACTCTGCCCGGAGGATGTCCAAATATGCGGATTACGCGTGAAGAAGTCGATCACGTGGCGTCTCTCGCTCGGCTTGGACTAAGCGCCGAGGAACGCGAACGAATGCGCGAACAGCTAAGCTCAATTCTTGCCTACGTCGAGACGCTTAACGAGCTCGATACATCCCAGGTGCCGCCATCGGCTCAGGTCATCCGGTTTGAAAACGTCACGAGATCGGATGAAGTCGTGCCATCGCTTTCGACGAACGAGGTCCTGGCCAACGCACCCGAGCGGATCGACGATTTCTTTCGAGTCCCTCCGGTTTTCGAGGAAGAATGAATCTTGCCGATCTTACGGCCCACGAATCGTCGTCGCTGCTGCGGAGGGGCGACGTGAGCTCGCGCGAGCTCACCGCGGCGGTGCTGAACCGAATGACCGAGCGCGACGGGGCGGTTCATGCCTTCATTACGATTACGGCTGACGAGGCGCTTCGACGGGCCGACGAGATCGACTCTCGAAGGTCGGCCGGCGAGGAGCTTGGTCCCCTGGCCGGCATCCCAATCGCGCTGAAGGATAATCTGAGCACGCGTGGAGTCCGGACGACCTGCGGGTCGCGCATTCTTGGCGATTACTCACCGCCCTATGACGCGACGGTTGTCGAGCGGCTCCGCGCGGCGGACGCGGTTTTAGTTGGAAAGACCAATCTCGACGAATTCGCGATGGGGTCTTCAACCGAATTCTCTGCCTTTGGCCCAACCACCAATCCGTGGGACTCAACTCTCGTGCCGGGAGGCAGCAGTGGTGGATCAGCCGCGGCCGTCGCGTCAGGCGAAGCAATCGCCGCGCTTGGCAGCGACACCGGAGGCTCAATTCGCTTGCCTGCCAGTTTTTGCGGCGTCGTGGGCCTGAAGCCAACCTATGGAAGGGTTTCCCGCTATGGCTTGATTGCATTTGGCTCGTCGCTCGATCAAATTGGGCCGCTCACCCGGGATGTCACAGACGCCGCGCTGATGTTGTCGGCGATCGCGGGACACGACCCCCGGGACTCGACCTCGCTTCCCTGGGCGGTTCCAGACTACGTCGCGGCTCTCGACGGGGACGTCAAGGGACTCCGGGTTGGAGTGCCCCGGGAGTATTTCGCGGAAGGGATCGATCCCTCGGTCGAAAGAGCGATCCGGCTGGGAATCGATCGCATCGCCGAGCTGGGAACCCACGTGGACGAAACGTCGCTTCCTAACACCAAGTACGCGCTCGCCGCCTACTATATCGTCGCTCCGGCCGAGGCCAGCGCTAACCTCGCCCGTTTCGACGGCGTCAAATACGGTATGCGTGTCGAGGGGCGCGACTACCGGGAGATGCTCGAGCGAACGCGCGACGCCGGATTCGGCGCCGAAGTGAAGCGCCGAATTATGGTTGGAACCTACACGCTATCCGCTGGCTATTACGAGGCCTACTACTTGCAAGCCCAAAAGGTCAGAACGCTGATCAAACAAGATTTCGATCGGGCTTTCGAATCGTTCGACGTGCTTGCCGTACCCACTGCGCCAACGACCGCGTTCCCAATCGGAGCGCGGTTGGACGATCCGGTGGCGATGTATTTGACCGATGTCTTCACCGTGACGGTCAACGGGGCGGGATTGCCGGGGCTCGTCGTGCCGTGCGCCCTGGTGCACGGACTGCCGGTTGGAATTCAGCTGATCGGCGCGCCTGGTAGTGAAGAGACCCTGCTCCGACTCGGTCGCGCATTCGAGCGAAGCGGGGATTGGAAAGCGAGGCGGTTGCCGTGAAAGTTATCATTCCCGTCGCCGGGCTTGGGACGCGCTTGCGTCCCCACACCTATTCAAAACCGAAGCCGCTCGTTCACGTTGGCGGCAAGCCCGTGCTAGGCCATATTCTGGACCAGTTAAAGACCTTGCCGGTCGAGGAGATCATCTTTATCACCGGCTACCTGGGATATCAGATCGAGGAGTACGTTCGGGCGAACTACGATTTCCCGGTCCGGTTCGTCGAGCAGACTGAGCTGAAAGGCCAGGCGCACGCGATTCACCTGGCGGCCGAGGCGATTGACCAACCGGTCATGATTGTCTTCGTCGATACAATCATCAAAGCTGACTTGATGGCCATGGTCGAGTCCACGGACGACGGCGTTCTGTTCGTTCGCGAGGTTAAGGATCCGCGACGCTTTGGAGTCGCGGTGATCACGGACGGATTTATCAGTCGCCTGGTCGAGAAACCAAAAGAGCCCGTGTCTCGACTTGCCGTTGTCGGCGTGTACTACCTTCGGAATTGGCAGCTCCTCCGGGAGGCGCTCAAGGAAGTGATCGATCGCGATATTCAGACGGCCGGCGAGTACTACTTGGCCGACGCGTTGCAGGTGATGATCGATCGTGGGGCACGACTGAAAGCGAGTGAGGTCGAGGTGTGGGAGGATTGTGGCACCCTCGACGCGCTTCTTCAGACCAACCGTTATCTATTGGCAAACGGGTTCAGTCAAGAGGACACGCCGACGTCCAACAGCATTATTATTCCCCCGGTCTACGTTGCTCGGACCGCTCGCGTTGAGAACTCGATCATCGGCCCCTTCGCGAGCATCGCCGAACACGCGGTCGTCACCGGGTCGATCGTTCGCGATTCGATTGTCAGCGATGGCGCGCGCATCGTCGAAGGCACCTTGACTGGCTCATTGATTGGGAGCCACGCCGCCGTGACTGGACGCTACAGCCGGCTGAATGTCGGCGATGCGTCACAGATCGACGCGGAGTAACCACGTCGTGGATGGATTGTCGCTCAAGCTTCTTCACCTTCTCGAAAACGATGCAACACTGACACCAGAACAGATGGCGACGATGCTGGGTGCATCGACCGAGGATGTCGCCGGCCGAGTCGACGATCTCGAACAGTCGCGAGTCATTCTTCGGAAGAAGGCGATCGTCAACTGGGAACGCACGGGCGAAGACGAGGTGGTCGCGATTATCGAGGTCCGAGTCATGCCGCAAAGGGACGTGGGCTTTGATGCGATTGCTTCCCGGATCGCGCGATTTCCCGAGGCCAGGTCGGTCTCGCTGGTCGCGGGCACCTACGATCTTTCGGTCGAAATCGTTGGACGCACGATCAAAGAAGTGGCAAGTTTCGTCTCCGAACGGTTGGCGCCGCTCGACGGCGTTCAAGGTACGACAACCCACTTCCTACTTCGCCGATACAAGCTGGATGGAGAGATCTTCGACGATGTTCTCCCGTCGACGAGACTGCCCTACGCCCCGTAATCCGATCGTCTGGGAGTGAACGATGTCCGCGCTTCCCCGTCCCCCGGATGTGCGTCCGATTCGGCACGACTGGCTTTCCACGAGGGTCAAGTCGATTGCGCCGAGTGGAATTCGACGTTTTTTTGACCTGATTCAGACGATGGACGACGTCATCTCGCTCGGCGTTGGCGAGCCAGACTTCACGACACCCTGGCACATTCGGGAAGCCGCGATTTACTCCCTCGAACGGGGGATGACGAGCTACACCTCGAACTATGGTCTGATCGAGCTTAGAAAACAAATAGCCGACCACCTGGTCGGTCGCTACGGAGTCCAGTACGACCCAGGGGACGAGATTCTCGTGACCGTGGGTGTGTCCGAAGGGCTGGACATTGCGATGAGGGCGATTCTCAACCCCGGTGATGAGGTCCTCGTTCCGGATCCCGGCTACGTTTCGTACGCGCCATGCGTCGTCCTTGCCGGCGGGGTTGTAACTGCTATTCCAACTCGCGCGTCCGAGCGTTTCTGGCCCCGACCACAGGACTTTGCCCGGCAAGTATCGCCGAGAACGAAAGCCATCCTCCTGGGTTACCCGAACAATCCCACCGGAGCCGCGCCCGATCGAGAAACTCTCGAGAGAATCGCTAGAATTGCCGACGAGCGCGAACTGCTAGTCGTGGCGGACGAGATCTACGATCGCCTTGTCTATGGCCGGGAGCACGTGTGCTTTGCCTCGCTGCCTGGAATGCGCGAACGCACGATCCTGCTTGGCGGGTTTTCGAAAGCGTACGCGATGACGGGCTGGCGCGTCGGCTACGTGGCCGCGCCCCGCGAGGTCATGGCGGGCCTGGTGAAGATCCATCAGTACACCGCGCTTTGCGCCCCGGTCACCGGTCAAGTAGCCGCGATCGAGGCATTGAAGAACGGCGAACCGGACGTTGCGAGTATGGTGGACGACTACGATCGCCGCCGTCGGGTCATGGTGAAAGGTTTGCGTGACGCTGGGCTCGCGTGCCTGGAACCCGAAGGCGCGTTTTACGCGTTTCCTTCGATCCAGTCGGTCGGTCAGTCTGACGAGGAATTTGCCGAGAACCTACTTCTCGAAGAACGGGTTGCCGTGGTACCGGGCTCGGCGTTCGGCGAATGCGGTCGAGGCCACGTGCGGTGTTGTTACGCGACCTCGTTGGCCCAGATCGAGGAGGCGGTGCGTCGAATCTCGTCGTACGTGAAGCGCCGCGCGCCCTCGGCAACAGTATAGCGTCTGAGGTAAAAGGCCCTTGTCGATAGATGAATTTGAAGTTGTCGTCGGTCTGGAAGTTCACGCCGAGCTTTTGACCGAAAGTAAGATGTACTGCGGTTGCGCGAACCAGCCGGGCGCATCGCCGAACACCAACGTGTGTCCGGTGTGCCTCGGACTCCCAGGTGCCCTTCCGGTCATCAACCAGCGCGCTTTGGAGCTCACGGCTTTGACCGGCCTGGCGCTCAATTGCTCGATTCCGGAGTTCAGCCGGTTCGATCGAAAGAACTACTTTTATCCGGACCTCCCGAAAGGGTACCAGATTTCACAGTATCAGCATCCCATCGCGATTGCTGGCTGGTTGGACCTCGAAGTTGACGGCGGTCAGCATCGGGTGGGCATCCGGCGGGTTCACCTCGAGGAAGACACCGCTAAGCTTGGACACCGGGTCGACCCAACCTCCGGACAGTCAGAATCGGTCGTGGACATGAACCGAAGTGGCGTGCCCCTGATCGAGATCGTCAGCGATCCGGATATCGCCTCCCCGGAACAAGCTCGACAATATCTCATGACGTTGCGATCGATCGTCCAATACCTGGGCGCAAGTAACGGCAACATGGAGGAAGGGACGTTTCGTTGCGACGCGAACGTCTCGATTCGGCCGAGGGGAAGCTCCGAGCTCGGGACGAAGGTCGAGATCAAGAATATGAACTCGTTTCGAGCGGTGTACCGAGCGCTGTCGTTTGAAGTGGAACGGCAGTTGGCCGCGGTAGGTCGTGGCGAGCGAATTGTGCAGGAGACCCGTGGCTGGAACGAGGACCGCGGTATCACGGTCAGTCAGAGAACGAAAGAGCAGGCTCACGACTACCGCTATTTCCCCGAGCCGGACCTGCCGCCGCTATCGCTAACTGAGCGCTGGGTGGACGGTATCCGTCAAGCCATGCCCGAGCTTCCCCGAGCGCGAAAGGCGCGCTTTGTCGATGCGTTCGGGCTGTCGCCATACGACGCCGAATTGCTAACCGTCGATCGCGCGACGGCTGATTTCTTCGAAACGGCGGTTAGATTGTTCCCGAACCCGAAGCAAGTGGCAAACTGGATGACCGGCGAGCTGTTTCGCTTGCTCAATGCCGAGAACCTTCCAATCACCGTCTCAAAGGTATCTCCGAAAGGGCTGGCGGAGCTTCTCCAGTTGATCGAGACCGGTGTGATCAGCAACCGGGCAGCAAAGGATGTCATGGAGCGGATGTTCGAAACTGGCGAAAGCGCGAGCGCCGTCGTCCAGGCTCTGGGACTCAACCAGATCAGCGACAGCTCGGCGATCGAGCGCCTCGTCGACGAAGCGATCGTGGCAAATCCTAAAAGCGTCGCGGATTTCCGGGCTGGAAAGCCACAGGCAGTGGGATTTCTGGTGGGGCAAGTGATGAAAGCGTCGCGCGGGAAAGCTAATCCGTCGATTGTTAACCGGCTGTTGCAGGAACGCCTCGCCGCCCTCGCCTGAACCGGGACGGATCGGACAGACGCGTCAGCCCCTGCCAGCGCATGTGGGGGGGGCGCCTAGGATCCGATACGTCGCCATTTGTCCAAACGAGAACGGGGCGGACACGCAGGTCCGCCCCTACCTTTTGGGAAGGTGTTGCGGCGCATCTAGTTGACGTCGCAATCTACCTTGGCTGGTAGGGGCGGACCCGCGGGTCCGCCCCGTTCTCGTTTGATCTTGGGACCGCGTCCCGCTTTGCCGAGCTTACCTCGCGGTTGTCGGTTGGGTTGGCGCGGGTTCGCCCACGCCCGACGCTTGCGCGCCCTCGGAGGTCGCGACCAGAGTGCCAGCCTCGGCACTCAGCCCACCAAGCGGCGCGAAAGCCGCTTCGTGAAACGTCGAGCCCGTCGGTAGGGTCGCCTTCATGAAGACCGGAACCGCCTTCCCAGTAACGTATGACGTCGAGATGTAGTCGCCAACCATGCTACCCTGGGTCGTCTGCGCCAGCCAGCTCAGCTGCATCGGACCGGCCAGCTTGGTCGGCGCGGTCCACGTTGCTCCGCCATCGGCTGACGAGACGTAGCCTACGTCAAGCTTGCACGTCGCGAAACTACAGCCCGTCCTCGGATAATAGTAATACGAAAGCGCCAGGTGGACGGACGGCGAGCTTGTCGCGGGATCGGCCGCGATTCCGGGGATAAAGTGGTCCACACTACTGCTGGTTAGGTCAATCGGGATTCGCTGGACCGCGCTCCAGCTGGTGCCGTTAGTTGAGGTCGTCATGACGATATCGTTCGACTTGCACGACGCTCGGAAACGACAATCCTGCCAAACGACGTACACCTGACCAGATGAGTCGACCGCTGCCGATGGCAATGGACCCGAGCGAATGCCGCCAGCGGGACGATGCTCTTGAATAGCCGTCACGGTGACGGTGGAGCTCCAGCTTGTGCCGCCGTTCGTCGAGGAAAACGAAAGCAGCGACCCTTCGAAGGCGTTGTCGATCGGAACGATGACTTTCCCACCTGGCTGGACGACCGGCTGTCCGCCGATGCCGGTCGCGTTATTGCCAGTATGTTTGGCTGCGCCCCAGGTCAGTCCGCCATCCGTCGAGGTGGACATCGTAATCAGGTTGCCACTGCCGTTGTCGTCCCACTCGACGTAGCAGTTTCCGTAAAACGGGCTGGTCGAGGTGGTGTCGCAGGCAATCCACTCTTTGTCGAAGTTTTGACCCCCGGAGGCAACCGCGACGTTCACCGGATTAGCCCAGGTGAGGCCGCCATCGGTGGACCGACTGGCCGTCACCGCGGCGCCATTCACGCTGCCTCCCGGCGTCTTGATCGCAAGGCCGACGATCAACCAGGCGTTGTGCTTCGGGTCGTAGGCCGCGCTAGGATCGCTGACCCGATCGTACGGTCCATTCCCGTTATAAACGGTGATACCCGGCAATGAACCACTCACCCACGTTTGGCCGTTATCTTGGGAAGTTGCAAAGCCAATGTCGGACGCGCCGCCATTGTTGAACCGTCCCTGTTGCATCGTAGCGACGATGGTTGAACCGTACGAAAACGTGTCGGGCTCGACTTCGGTTTGATGCTGGCTGGTCGTATTCGTAAAAGGATCGGAGCTAATTTGGACGAGCGTCGCGGCGGCAACCGCCATTGTCGTCGCCAGGGCGACGCAAAGGGCCAGAACCAAAGGGACGCCCAAGCGCCATCGTCGTACATTGGACAGCAAACCAGACCCCCACACCCCAGACGTAATCGAACGTGGGAATACCCACGGCGTCGCCAGCCATCCTACCAGAGGATAGGATGTACAACAATTGGGGCCACCATTACATGTGGTAGAGATATGGTGGAGTAGGGTATGTTCGGTCTAACTAGAAAGAGGGGGATCAATTTAGTCCCAATGAACGACGGGGAGCGGTCAATCAGCTTCGAAATCCACGCGCCAGGCCGCGGAATCGTTGCAGCCATCGATCGCTTACGAACGTAAGCCAGCCAACCGCCATTCCGAATCCGAGCGCCATGACCCGTAGGAACTGAATGCCTGGCGCCGCGAGCGCAATGTCGTTGCCGGCCTGACGAGCCCGCCAGGCACTGGGCGCAGCCGAACCGGCAAACGTTGCCGCGAGGAGTCCAGATATCGGCAGGAGACGTCGCCAACGCGTGCCTAGCACGAACGACAGTACGGTTAATCCGACGAGGGGAATCTGCGCCGCGAGTGACGTAGACCTGGTCGCATCACCTCGCACCCGATCCGGATGCCGGGCGTACACCAGAGTAAGCCACAACCCGTGTCGTACGGTTCGCTCAAGGTAGCGCCGCAGCGACTGTCCGTGCTGGTGGTAAACGCACGCTTTTGGCGCGTACACCAGCCGATGACCACCCTTGGACAATCGAAACGATAGGTCGAGATCTTCGCCCAACGCCATCGCCGGATCGAAGCCTCCGGAATCGATGAGTACTTTTCGTCGGAATGCTGCCGAGAAGCAATGGACGGTCTCGACGACGTGGGACGCGCCCAATTGGCGATATTTCTCGTCAAACTCCAATTGAATCCAGCGGGGAACCAGTCCATCCTGATCGCTCGCGTAGGCTCCCTGGACCCCGGCGACGAGAGCATCGTCGAACGGCGCGAGCATCTGAGCGAGCCAGTCCAGCTTGGGAACACAATCGGGGTCAAGAAACACGATCAGATCGCCCCGGGCAGCCCGCGTCCCGGTATTTCGGGCGGAGGCGATCCCCAGAGGAGGCTGGGATACGACTCGGACGCCCAAACGATGGGCAATGGCGACGGTTCGGTCCGTCGACCCATCGTCGACAACCACGATTTCGTACAGGTCTTTCGGAACCGACTGGCTTAACGCGCCCATGAGACATTCGCCAATTGTCGAGGCGGCGTTGCGCGCCGGAACCACAACCGAATAAAGCATCCCTTCCCCCCAGCCTGACCAGTAGGAAGACTAATGAATGCCTATCCCGTTGTCAAACCGGGAGAGGTCGGTCGGTCGTACGGCACCACGGCATTAGGCAACGATTTTTGAAATTGGAATCTCAAGGATGTCTTCCGCCCCGTGCTGTTTTAGTCGCGGAATGAGCAGGTTGATCTCGCTTTTGATGGCAACCGTTTCGACAGCGTAGAAGTTCGTCCCAAAGAGTCGCGAGACGGTTGGAGACTTCATCGCCGGAAGAATGCCAATAAGCTCCTGCAGACGTTCTTCCGGCACGTTCATCTTAATGAGGACTTTACCCCGGGCGGCAAGCACTCCGGCAAGAAGAGTTCGAATCTCCTCGATAGCCTGGCGCTTGGCCGGATCTTCCCAGGCCTCACGGTTCGCGATAAGTCGGGTCGAGGTTTCCGCGAGAACGGCGACGATCCGGAAACCGGCTCGACGCAGGGACGTTCCCGATTCCGTGAGATCGACGATGGCATCGGCAAGCTCCGGAATCTTTGCTTCAGTTGCCCCATACGACAGCGATACGTCGACGGGAATACCGAGCGATTTGAAGAATTGTTGGGTCAAGTTGAGGTACTCGGTGCTGATCCGACAGCCGGGCGGAACGTCTTCCGCGCGGATGATTTTCGAATCGCCCGGCACTGCGAGAACCACCCGGGCGACCGACATTCCCCCGCGATTAAACCCAAGATTCATGACTTCGTAGACGTTGCTTCCGGGCTCGAGTACCCAATCGTGTCCGGTGATTCCAAGATCGAAGTGTCCGTCTTGAACCGCGCCGGCAATCTCCTGGGGCCGGAGAATCTTTACCTTACTAATCCGAGGATCCGGAATCGTGGCGTAATACTCCCGATCGCTGGAACGACTGACCGGCAGGTCCGCCTCTTCAAAAAGGCGGAATGTCGCCGCTTCGAGACTCCCCTTGGGTAGGACGAGGTTAATCACCTGGTTACTCCGGACGGAAGTTCAATGTCCTCAAAAAAGCAGCCGCGACTGCCGGTGTGGCACACCGGCCCGCTGGGATCGACTCCGATCAGAAGGGTGTCTCGATCGCAATCAGTTTGGACGCGCTTGAGCCGAAGGACATTCCCCGACGTTTCGCCTTTCGTCCAGAGAACTTGCCGGTCGCGACTCCAGAATGTCACCAGTCCTTTTCGCAGCGTTGCTTCCCAGGCTTCGCGATTCATGAAGCCAACCATCAAGACCTCGCCAGTGAGATGATGCTGGATGACCGCTGGCAACAGTCCATTCATCTTGTCGAAATCCAGCTGAATCGGCTCAGCGCGAACCATCTCTGACGCTCCTGGTGCGAAATCTGGGTAACACAAAGCCTTCCGGAAAAATCCGGAAGGCCCGTATTGCGACACGCAAAGTAAGATTATCGTACGGTTGGGTCATGGGATTGTCAAGGAAACGCCGATGGTACAATACGCCCAGGCGCTTCCGTGGGGGAATCTCACGGAGCTGGGAGGAAGCCAGGATGGCACAACAACGAGTGGGAATCGGCTTTATTGGGGCGGGCGGGATCTCGCGGGAACGCCACCTACCGGGACTGAAGGGTGTCGAGGGCGTTGATCTCGTCGCGGTCGCAAATCGCCACGTCTCCTCGGCGGAAAAGATCGCGAGCGAGTACGGATTCTCCCACGTCGTCGCCGATTGGCGCTCGATCGTCGAACGACCGGACGTCGACGCCGTCTTTATCGCCGCACCGCCGTACCTCCACCGAGACGCCACGATTGCCGCGCTTCAGGCCGGTAAGCACGTCTTTTGTCAGGCCCGGATGGCTCGCACGTATGCCGAAGCGAAGGAGATGTACGTTGCCGCTCGACAGAGTGATCGCGTCACGATGGTTTGCCCACCCCCGCACGCGATGCGCGGCGACCTGCTGATGAAGAAGCTCATCCACGACGGTTACCTCGGCGATCTGCGCGAAGTACACGTCCATTCGATGGCCGGGGCGTTCGCGGATTCTTCGGCTCCACTGCACTGGCGACAGGATTCGTTCATATCCGGATATAACACCCTCAACCTGGGAATGCTCGCCGAGGTGGTTCATCGCTGGGTTGGGTACTTCCGCCAGGTGTCCGCCCTTACGGCCGTCCACACTCCTCGCCGGCCGAAAGTCGGATCGGTCCAGGAAGTTGCCGTCGACGTTGCCGACAGCGTCGGCATCGTCGCCTCAATGCGAAACGGGGCGCTTGGGGTGTTTCACTTCAGTGGTGCCGCCCATTTTGGCGGCGACAATCGGATCGAGCTCTACGGCAGCGAGGGCACGCTGATCTACCCGGTGTCGTCTCACGCGATCATGGGGGGGCGAAAGGGCGACAAAGAGCTTCAGCCCATTCAAATCCCGCCAGATCTGGTCCGGGAATGGCGCGCCGAGGCCGAATTCGTTAACGCGATTCGGACGGGTGAGCCCGTCTCACCGGACTTTGAAGAAGGTCTTCGTTATGTCGAGTTCACCGAGGCCGCGTATCGATCGGCACGAACGGGCAAGACGGTGAGTCTGCCACTCGACTCGGAGTTCTAGATGAGCCAATTCGACGGAAGCGCGGCAATAATCACCGGCGGGGCGTCCGGAATTGGGCTCGCCACCGCTCGCGCCTTTATTGGTGAAGGTGCGGCGGTGGTCATTGTCGACCGAGATAATGAACGCGCCGCGGAGGTGGCTCGGAAGCTTGACGTCGCTGACTCAAGCTGCTCGGTCGTCGTCGGCGACGTGCGAGCTTCAGAAACGCGAGAAGCCGCCGTGACGGCGGCAACGAGGATTGGACGTCCGACCCGTTTCCTCGTCAACTGCGCCGCCAGCTTCCTCGCCCGGGGTGAGGACGCAAGCCAGGCTGACTGGGAGCTCAGCCTTGGAGTTAATGTGACCGCCTCCGCGCTGATGGCGTCGGCGGTCATTCCGCTGATTCGGGCGGCCGGTGGCGGCGCCATCGTCAACGTAGCATCGATCTCGGGCCACATCGCTCAACCGAATCGATGGACGTACAATGCGACGAAAGGCGCTATTCTCTCGCTGACCCGTTGCCAGGCGCTCGACCTGGCTCGCGATAACATTCGGGTCAATAGTGTCAGTCCCGGCACGATCTGGACGCCCGAGCTGGATCGAATGGCGAATGGCGACCGGGCCGCCTGGGAGCCGATCTTCGCGCCTCATCACATGTTGAACCGCGTGGGTGAGCCAGACGAGGTGGCGTCGGCGATCCTTTACCTGTGTTCGAGCGGCGCTAGCTTTGTGACCGGGACCGACCTTCGGGTCGACGGCGGATACACCGCGATGGGCCACGATGGCCCTGGGACCCGTATCAACTACACCCGTTAAGCAAGCGACTTGGAGGATCGGCGAAACCTTGCCGTGGACTGACCGAGAGTGGGGCGACCGCCACGCCTTTTTACGAGACCTACCGGACGAGCTAAAGGGCCGCCTGCCCGAGGAGTTTCTCGGGTTTACCTATCGGCCGCGTGGATCGATTGCCCAGGTCTTTTATGCCGATCCCCGGGTTCACTACGAGCTCTGGTTTCACTGGCGGACGGGTCGGATCGAAATCGGGCTTCACTTCGAGCGTGACGAACGCACGAACGACGCACTATTCGACTGGTTTGACCGGCAAATCGTGTCGATCAAAGCCGGTCTTGGCGAGACGATCGACCTCGAGCGGTGGGACAAGGGCTGGGCCCGGATTTATGAGACCTGGCCCTGCGAGCGAGTCGACCGGGCCTTTCGCGCTCACACAACCGCGCGACTGGCCAAAATCATCACGGTTCTCGAGCCGATCCACCAGGAATTCGGCTTGGAGTCCGAGCCTATTTTGGGAACCGCGGCAGGACTTCGACGTTGACCCGGCGGCCAGCGCCTGGCTCGAGCTGCTGCCCGAGACTCGGCCTGGAGCCTCCATTCAGAATGGCGTTCAGGCGAGTCCCCGGCGTTTGAACGTCTCGGGACCCGTAAAATAGTCCCACCGGCTCGCCGGTAACGTCCGACGCGCTCGTCACCCACCCAACGCATCGGCCGTTGTCGTCGAGGATCGGATCACCTTCGTCCGGCATCCCGATGGTCGGATCGTCGACGCGGAACCTCGCTAGGGCGTTTGCCGGGGGGAATGGCCGCGCCAGGACGGCAGACCGCCCGATAAAGAACGGCTTGTGCGCTCTTACTTCCGCGCCATAGCCGGCTTCGACTGGAGAGATCGAGTAACTCCCATTCAGGTCGTGTCCGTCCCAGGGCAGACCCGCCGCGACACCAGCCGCGTGCCAGGCGTCCCAACCTATCGGCCGGACTCCGTGCTCTTGACCTCGGGCGATCGCCGCCTCCCACAGGGCAAGGGCAGCGGTGGGATGGACGAAAATTTCGTACCCTTGAGCCTGACCGGTGTGACCGGTCCGAGCCACCAAGACGGTGGTTCCGGCGAGCTTCGCCGACGTCGAGGTAAAACGACGCAAACGGGCGACCTTGCGGCGATCGTCCGCCCCATCGGCCAGCGCTCGGAGAATGGTCGGCGCGCTCGGTCCGGCCAGGCCGATCACGGTCAACGAATCGGCCGCGCCTACGCTCAAATCGCGGACTTGAAGGTTAGCCGGTAACGAGCGACTGGGAACCTTCGAGTCGATCGAGCAATGTCCCGAGCGGGCCTGATTTAACCATTCGCCAACTCTCGCCTTTCGCGCCGGCGACGTGGTCAACAGGAATCGATCGGGGCCGGTTCGGTAGAGGATCGCGTCGGCCACGATCGAACCATCCGGGGCAAGAAGGAACGTGTACTGGGCCGAGTTTCCCCCGAGAAACGCCACGTCGTTGGTCGTGACCAGATCGAGGAAGCGCTCGGCGTCTGGACCTTCTACGCTAAAGATGCCGAGTCCAGCCTCGTCGATCAGTCCGGCCGCACCACGCAAAGCCGCGAGCTCGGCGGTCGGATCGCCGTACGATCTGGGCATGGTCCAACCGTTCGGACTTCGATCCATTTCGGTGCTCGCCGTACCCGTTCCGTCGGTCGCCGCGACCGACATACCGGACGCGGCGCAAACCGGCCGCGTCGACCCCGGTCGTTTGCCCGACAACGCCGTTTGTCCGACGAAGTAGGGCTTTGAGAGCGATGGCGCGGCCGGACCGGCGACGATGGCTCGCCGAAGCGATTCACTGTCTCCCTCGCTCAAGGGACTGAGCAGGGGAGCCACCGCGACCGGCCCGTCGACCTTTGCCCAGGGATCGGCCGGGTCGAAGAGGACGAGGCCATTGGACAAAGATTCGAGCCAGCATTTGACGTCGTCGGCGGCCTCCGGCGAAACCGCGCAAGCGAAATGCTCCATTCCGAACCGATCGGGGCCCCGACGAAGAACGGCGAGTGTTGCGATGGTCGAGCCGGCGGCATCGCACAATGTCGTCTCGATTGCTTCGCCCACCGCGAGAGCCCACACGTCGCCGGTCGTGGCTTCGCTGAGAAACGCTCGGGAGCGCCGACCGTAGACGTCCAGAAGTACTCGGCCCGCGACGTCCGCGGCCGGCCGGCTGGTCGGCAGCACGCCCTCTGGAGGCAGCGTTGGGCCCACGGCGCGCCGAGCGATGAGGTCGGCCAGTCCGGCTTGAGCGCTCTTGAGAGTATCGACTGGAATCTTTCCCCGAACCGCGGAGTCGTCCCCGTCGAGATAGCTAAACGTCTGGATACTCAGAAAAACGTCGGCGATGATTCCCCCGAGAACCCGCATGTCGTCAGGCGTCAGGCCCCGCTGGGTGATCCACGGGGTGCCGAACCGGACGCCACTTGGAAACGCGGCGCTAGTGTCGCCGGCGATCGTGTTCTTGTTGCAAACGATTCCAACCAGGTCCAAAATCCGCGCCGCTACATCCCCGTTTAGGTGAAAGCCCGAAGCAGTGGGGACGGCTTTGACGTCGACAAGGAAAAGGTGGGTCTCGGTACCGCCGTAGGCAATGCGGAGGCCGCGCTCGCTCAGAGTGTCGGCAAGAGCCCGGGCGTTCTTGACGATCGTCCGCTGAAGCTCGTCGAAATCCGGTCGCAAAGCGATCTCGAACGCGACGGCGAGCGCGGCGATCGTGTTCATGTGCGGGCCGCCCTGCAGCCCGGGGAAAACCGCCCGGTCGATCCGCCGAGCGAGCGATTCATTCGTGGTGAGGATCACGGCAGCCCGCGGGCCAATCAGAGTTTTGTGCGTCGTGAACGTGGTGACGTCCGCCACGCCAACTGGGTTCGGAAACAGGCCGGCCGCGACCAGCCCGGCCGGATGGGACACGTCGGCAAGGAGATACGCCTTTCGAGGCAGCGCATCGCAAATCTTCCGCAACCGAGTGAAGTCGATTGTCCAGGGATAAGCCGAGGCGCCGGACACGATCATGCGCGGGTTGTGCTCGCGGGCCACACGCTCGACCTGCTCGTAGTCGATGTGTCCCGTGGCCGGGTCGACGCCATAGTCCACGACCTTAAAGAGCTTGCCGGAAATGTTGACTGGACTGCCGTGCGACAGATGTCCGCCGTGGGAGAGGTTCAGACCCATGATTGTGTCGCCAGCTTGAAGCAGTCCGAAATAGACCGCGGTGTTCGCGTTGGCGCCCGAGAGGGGCTGGACGTTTGCCTGGACCGCATCCGGGCCGAGCTGGCTCGCGTTGTGAGGATAGCGATTCGGCGCAAAAAGACGCCGAATGCGTTCCTGGGCGAGCACTTCGACGAGATCGGCGAACTCGGTTCCTTTGTAATAGCGTCGGTCGCTGTACCGATCGTGGTAGGCCAGCTGGTACGGGACGTCGGCGACTAGGTCTTCTGGCTCGTGGGCGGTGTGGGTCGCCGGGTATCCCTCCGCGTACAGGTCGGTGAAGACACTGGCGAGGGCCTGGCGGACCGCTGGCGGCGCCGCGCTCTCCGAGGCGATCATGATCAGCTTGTTGACCTGACGGGCCTCTTCGTAGGCCGAGATCTGACTGGTAGCCGGGTCGACTTCGTCGAGAGTACCGTCGAACAGAAAGCCGGTTCGCTCGGCGACGTGCTGATCCAAAGATTCCTCCCCGCGGTGCTGAGCACGATGGCCGCTAGTCCGGCCGCGATATCCGGCTATTTTACTCCAGGACCACGCCAGCAATCGATACGAGCGATCCCCCATCGGGATCGGCCGGGCATTGGTCGTAACCAATTGTGTGTCCCCGCGATGTGCCAAGCAAGCGCAGCATCAGGTAGATTGGCGGCAGACCGCACACCCGCCGACTGTCCTGCTCCCCTCGCAGCTGACCGAAGAACTCGCGCGCGTCGCCGTCCTCGATCGAGTCGAGCAAACGGCGGTCTTTCGTCGACAAGTCAACCCGCGCCGCATCGTCAAGCGGCATCTCGTCACCAAAGGCCGGACCGACGTGGGCGAGATCGGCCGCCGCGACGACGAGCGTCCGCTTTCCGTTCGTGGCTTCCCGGAGCGTCTCGATCGTCTTGTGGAATCGAGCGTCCTCGGCTGGATCGGCGTCGGCCTGGGTGAAATGATGGAACGAGCCACAGAGGATCGGCACGATTGCCGGAGGCGCGCCTCGGCGCACGCTGTGTAACCACACCGCCGCCAGCTCGATTGAATGCTCTCTCCGATGGTGAATTTCCTCGTCGAAGGCATCGTCCGACCCGATGGCATCGGCGACCGCGTCGACGACGTCGACCGCCGTCGGCAGCACGCCAAGCGGGGTGCCGAAGCTCTGGCGAGTTAAGGTTACCTTTCCCAATCCCCCAGAATGGTCGGTTCCAAAGATGACGACCAGCTCAGCCTCGTTGACTGCATCCGCCGAGCGTTGCCAGGTCTCGGCGTAGATCTTTCCGCCCCGCTGATAATCGATGTGAGGCGACACGATCCCTCGAATCGTCGTCGACTCGATCGACCTCACTTTGCCACGTCCGTAGCGGTGCAGATCATTCAGCAGACCGGTTGGGTCAGCTGGGTAGACCCGGTCGGCGAGTGCCGGAGGCCGAAAGGCTGCCCTCCGATAATCGCGAAGCTCGGCGTCGCGCCGCTCAAAGTATCGCGGGCTTTCGAGAAACAGCGCCTCGTCAAGCTGGCCGATGACATTGCGTACCAGCTCGAGCGATATCGCCTCGCCGGTCCGAAGCTCAAACGCCGCGCAAATCGCGCCAAGGTCGCGCTGGCCGTCGCAAAGGCTAAGGAGCAGGGCAACCCACCGCGGAACCGTCGCCGAATTCGGCGCGATTCCCGCCGGGTCGCGCAGGAAGAGGAGCGGTTCGGCGCCGTCGTCGAGCCACTTTAGCTCGAGCGGGCGCAATTGTGGTCGTGCGCTGTCGAAAATCACGACGATCTCCGCTTAAACCTTGGTTGGCGCGGACGTGTGATACACGTCGCCACGTCCTAGGTATTGTACCTGTCCGGGGGCCGGTGAGAATGCTGAAGTGACGGTCGCGCCTTGACATCGCTTAAGTTTAGTCCTAAACTGACAGTATCGTAAGTTCAGTCCTAAACGGAGAAGCTATGGAACAACAGTTAGGTGGACTTCATCACGTTAGCGCCATCACCGGCGACGTGGCGAAGAACGTCGACTTTTACACTCGGGTCCTTGGCCTGCGACTGGTCAAAAAGACGGTCAATCAAGACGATGTGTCGGCCTACCATCTTTTCTACGGCGACGAGGTCGGTCATCCCGGGACCGAGCTGACCTTCTTCGATTTCCCAAGCGCCGGTAAAAACGTCCAAGGTGCCGGCACGATCAGCGCGATCGCCTTGCGACTTTCAGACCGGTCGGCGGTGGAGTGGTGGAGGCAGCGCTTCGATCAGATCGGCGTTGCCCACGACGAGGTTGTCGAGCGACGGGGTCGGGCGACTCTCCCGTTTGTCGACCCCGAAGGACAG
>CAZBQK010000010.1:0-27483 GCA_964493975.1 uncultured Dehalococcoidales bacterium
GAGGAGAGAGGACGCGGCTTCCATGGTATGGAGCATGCTGTCGATTCGCTTCGTGAGATCCGAGGGCGACCAGTCACTGGCGAGGTTCCAGTAGATCCCTCCCCCCGCCCCGTCCCAGGCTTTTTGCCAGTGCAGATCGAACGTCTCGATCGCAAGGCGCAATGCGTCTCGATCGCCGCTTGCCCGGAAGTAGTCGGACAGCGCGTACACCGCGAAGGCGATACCGTACGGCCATTTGTCGCGGTTGGTCGGCGTCCCTTCCCGGCTAGTCGTGCGGAACCAGCCGCCATATTCGCGATCGTAAAACCGTTCGCGAAAGAACTCGACTCCCTGGCGCGCGTTGGCGAGAAAGGTTGGATTCCGCGTCAGTCGATAGCCCAGGGAGTAGCTGTAGATCATCCGCGTTTGCATGACGAGATGCTTCTCGCCATGACCGTGTCGTTCGCCCGCGGCGTCGATGTCGGTTATGAATCCGCCGTATTCACGATCGATGCTCCGTTCCCAAAACGGCAGCACCTCGTCCAGTAGCGCGCCACGAAAGTCCAGCGGGTCGGCGACCATCGTTCCTCCCGAATTACTTGGGTATCGGGATACTGCACGTGTCCCGATACCCCTACCGATCATCAGGGAAGCGGCTTATCCATGATGTCCTGAAGCTTCTTCTGAAGCGCCTGAACGTCCGAATCGCCGAACCCAGCGCTGTTATAGGCCATCGTCTGCCAGCCGTTGTTGTAGGTGTCCGAGAACTCCTGCTGGCGGGTGTTCGCCGGTACGGGAACGTTGCCGACCTCAGTAAGGGTATCCCACCACTTTGCGTCGACCGCATACGGGGGATTGATCTTCTGGACGTCTGGGTCGTGCCATGCCTTGATCACCGCGCCGGGGGTCATGTTAGGCGCGTTAACCGCGGCCCACTTCGACGCCTCCTCTGACGAGAGCAGGGACTGGAGTCCCCACGATTCCTGGGGGTACTTTGTCTTGCCGTAAACAACCGTGGCATCGGCGCTAGGAACTGTCCCGATCGTTCCCGTGGGCTTAGCCGGCCAGACGGCGTTGCCCAGAGTGAACTTGCCCTTGACCGCATCGTTGAAACCAACCCAGATATTTGCCGAGCAATTGATCGCGATAGCCAGTTTCTGGTTGTAGAACAGCTGAGACTGGCCTCCCTGCTGCTCTTGCTGGCCTGGTTGAATCTTGTATTTGTTGATCCAGTCCCAGACAAAGTGATGGGCGGTTTGGGTCTCCGGCAGGGAGAAGCCGGCCTTGGTTCGGTCCGCCGAGGTGAGGTAGCCTTTCCACGAGCGCGAGTGGCCTTCCATGGTCCAGGCGTCGAGGGGAAGGAGGATCGGCCACACGTCGGGCAGCTTCTCCTTCAACTTGACGCAGAGCGCCGTCAGGTCGTCCAGCGTGATGGTATCGGTTGGCGGGTCGATTCCGGCCTTTTGGAATAGCTCCACGTTATACATCAAACGATTGTTCTGTCCGGTGTGGACGCCCATCGGCATGGCGACGAGCTTGTTGCTCGGCCCGAGTCGGCAGGTGTTGAGGGCCCATTGGTAGAAGGTTGTCAGGTCGAGCTTGTCGGCTTTGGCCATTGGCTCGACTTCCGTCCAAACGCCCTTCGCCGCCAGCTCGGGAAGCATAAGCGCCGCGTGCTGGAACGCAAGGTCGGCCATGGTGCCGGCCGCGACATAGGTGGCCACTTTGGTGACGAGGTCGCCCCAGCTGGCGCTTTCGTTCTTCACGGTGATATTCGGGTTTCGCTGCTCGTAGACGCGGCTGAAGTTGCGCATGAACTCGCCCAACGCGCCGGCCCGGTCCATGTAGCGGAGAGTGATCTTTTCTTTGGCCGTGTTACCGGCGGTGGCCACGGTTGGCTGGGTCGCGCTGGCGGACGCCGTGGTCGGCTGTGCCGCCGTCGTTGGCTGAGACGGTTGAGACGTCGCCGGCGGGGTGGCGGCCGAGCCACAGCTTGCAATGAGCGGTAGCACCGCGATTCCCGCCGCGGCGCCGACCACACTTCGGAGCAACTGACGACGATTGGTCGTTCGGTCTAACATGGAATTAGTCCTCCATCATCGGTGACGACATAGCTCGCGAAGATAACCACGACGGCTAACCCGGACGTCTTTTCGATTGCACCTCCTGAGTTGTTGGGGCGCTCTATCCCTTGATCCCGGACAGGACGACGCCTTCCACGAAATAGCGCTGTGCCGCGAAGAACAGAACGATGATCGGTACGGTGCCCATCACCACGGCAGCCATGAGCAAGTGAAGCTGGGGCACACCTGGTTGATTGGGAGTCACGTCAAAGTAGCGTAGGCCGACCGCCAGGGTGAAATTCTCCGGCGATGTGAGGTAGACCAGCGGTCCCAGAAAGTCGTTCCAGCCAAAGATAAAGTTGATCACCGCCACCGTGGCCAGCACGGGCTTCATCAATGGGAGAAGGATGCTCCAGAGAATCCGGACGTACGACGCGCCATCCACGATGGCGGCTTCGTCCAGCTCGCGCGGGAGACTGAGGATGAACTGACGGAGGAGAAAGATGTTGAATGCGCCGCCGCCGAACCAGGCTGGCAGCCACAATGGTTTCAAGGTGTTGAGCCAGCCTAATTCCTTGAACAGGAGGTAGGTCGGAATCAAGGTAACTTCGGCCGGTAACATCATCGTTCCCAGGGTCAGTAAGAAAAGCAAGTCGCGGCCGGGGTAGCGAAATCGGGAGAAGGAATACGCGACGATGGCGGCGGAGATGACCGCGCCAAGCGTTTGCAGGATGACGACAATAACCGTGTTCAGAAACCAGGTGAAATACGGAACGAGTCGGAATACCTCGGGATAGTTGTCCCACTGGAAAACGGCGGGGATCCAGATTGGGGGATAAATGTAAACGTCGGACGCTGACTTAAAGGAGCTCGCGACGGTCCAGAAAAACGGGAAGATGAACACCACCGCGGGAACGGCCAGGGCCAGGTAGGCGACGATTTGGCGAGATACCGGGCGACGCGAGGTGGAGACGTTCGGGGCAAGGACGGCGGCAGCCATCAGGTATTCCCTCCGGCGTAATAAACCCAGCGATTGGCCAAACGTACCTGAATCAGGGTGAAGACCATCAAGATCATGACGAAAACCCAGGCCAGCGCGCAGGCGTAGCCCATTTGAAAGTAGCCAAACGCCGAGCGGTAAATGTGCAGCGCAAAAAACCAGGTGGCGTAGGCTGGGCCGCCCTGGGTCGCAACGTAGGCGAGTGAGAATACCTTTAGAGCGCCAATGATCCCCAGGGTGAGATTGAAGAAAATTGTCGGAGAAATCATCGGCAAGGTAACGTGAAAAAATTGGGTCCAGCTGCCGGCGCCGTCAACCGCCGCGGCATCGTGCAGCTCCCTTGGCACGCCCTGAAGTCCGGCGAGGAAGATCAGCATGTTACTTCCACCCCAGATTCCCCAAAGGCTGATCAGCATCACCGCGGGTAGCGCCCAGGCGGGATCGGCGAGCCAACCCGGTTTGGGCAGATTCAGGCTTCCGATGAGGAAGTTGATCGGCCCAACCTGAGGGTCGAAGAGCCACTGCCATAGAATGCCGGCGGCAACGGCCGGGGTCAGGCTCGGCAAGAAATACAGAGTGCGGAAGATGTTTGTTCCGGCTAACCCTCGGTTGAGGAGCATGGCCAGGAAAAGCGATCCGCATAGCCCAACTGGCACGACGACGATCGCATACGTGAACGTCCGCCTGAGCGAGCTCCAGAAAAGATCGTCACCGGTTATCGCGGTGACGAAGTTTGTAAGACCGACGAATTGCGGTGTCGAGATCACGTCGTACTTGGTCAAGCTGAGGATGAGCGAGGCGAGGATCGGCCCCACGACGAACAGAAGCAGACCCACTAACCACGGAATGGCGAAGATGTATCCCCAGATAGCCTCTCGCCGCCGGGACGGCGATCCGAGGTCGACGCGTCCCCAGCGGAAACGGGCCCTCTGGGCAACCCCACTGGGTCGGGTGATGGTCTGGGCCATCCACTCCTCCTTGGCGAGACTGGGCCTTTTGAGTATCCTTGTGCTCCGGTCGCGATTGCGGCTTCCCCGGCACCGCGTCGCCCGGCATCATAGGCCGCGATCCCATTGGATACAATCAATTAATATCCACGTACGACAAAGTGGCCACTGGATGGACGTCCGCTCGACGGCCGCACTTGATATTATGAGTTCACGATGGAACGAACGACCTTTCGCCAGCACGTGGCGAGCGCGATTGGGCACCTCGACGATCCGACCCTCCTCGGCGAGCATCCCCTCGCGACCTTCCTCTTTCCGGACCTCCGGCCGGACGACCGCAACCGCGAGCTTGGAGCGTTGTTACGCGCGGCGATCGGAGAGCTTCGCCCAGCCGACGTGACTGAGACGAACCTTGGCGCACTTCGCCGGTATCAATATCTGGATTTACGCTATCTGGGCGGTCGGCGCGCGGCGCACGTCGCCCAGGAGCTTGGTCTGAGCGATCGCCAGGCGCGCCGGATTCACGGAGAGGCAATCGAGGCGCTCGCCCGCGTCGTGTGGTCGCTCCGGCGTCGGACGGAGGAGTCGGGGCTGGGCGCGGCGCCGGGGTCGGCTATCGCGCCGGAGACGAAAGAAATTCCGTCTTCCGAGTTGGAAGCTGAGGTCTCCCGTCTTGGCGCCACTCCCTCGGTGGAAGGCGCGTCGTTCAGCGAGGTACTGCGGAGCGCCCTGGTCACGGTGGGCCCGCTGGTGGCGCGACACGCTGTCGACGTCGACGTTGCCGCCATCCCGCCGCTGCCGCTTATTGCCATCGAGCGAGCCGTCCTCCGACAGGTGCTGGTGAACCTGCTCGTCGCCTCGATCGAGACGGGCGTACGCCGCCTGGAGATCGGCGCGCGGCCACGCCACGATACCGTCGACGTCAGCTTTACCACTCACTTTCGAAGCGCTCCCGCCGGTCAGCCGCCCGACGTCAACCAGCACGACGAGCTGCTGCGAATCGTTCGTCGTCTAGTCCAGCTCCAAGCCGGTGCGGTTGAGCTTCAGGCGGTGGATTCGGAGAGAAGTACCGTCATGCTGGCGCTTCCAGCGATTCAGCTAACGACGATCCTGCTCGTCGACGACAATCCGGACACCCTGCGCCTATTTCGTCGTTACCTTAGCGGTGGCATCTATCGGCCGATCGAGGCGACGAACGGGCGTCAGGCGATTGAGCTGGCCCACCGCGCTCAGCCCCGGGCGATTGTCCTCGACGTCATGTTGCCATCTCAGGACGGTTGGGAGATCCTTCAGGCGCTGCGGAACGACCTGCTCACTCAGAGCATACCGATCGTCATGTGCTCAGTTCTGCACCAGGATGAGCTGGCCCAGGCACTGGGCGCTTCGGCCTATTTGGCCAAACCGGTTAGTCGGGATGCGCTGTTAGCGGCTCTTCGTCGCGTGTTGGTCCGCTCCACTCCGCTGCGAGTCCCATCCCGATGAGTCGGGTGAGCTCGCCGACCGACAGTCCCCCAGGTCGGGTGATTGCCACGGCATCCGCGACGATCGCCTCCTCTCGTTCGCCCCGGGCGCTCATCACCACGACGCCCACGTCGCGTAAAGCTGGCTCCCGCCGCATGGCCGCGAGAACGTCGTAGCCGTTGACCTCCGGCATCAGCAGGTCGAGGATCACCGCGTCTGGCCGGGACAGGTGCATCTGGCGTAGAGCGTCAAGACCCGAGGTGGCGAGTCGGACCCGGTGGCGTCGCGCGGTGGATCCGATAATCCGCGCGACCAAACGGAGCGTGTCCGGATCGTCGTCGACGAGCAATAGATTCTGGACACCTGGCCCAAGCGTCTCGAGCGCCGCGAGGAGATCGCCGCGTTCGAACGGCTTGATCACGTAGCTGGCAACTCCGAGCTCTCGCGCGAGGTTGCGGCGAGTTGGGAGCGAGTAGGTGATGACCGGTAAAGCAGCGGGCAGGTCGCGCGTCTCTCGAATCGCTCGCAGCCCCTCACCGGTCGAGCCCGCGGCGACGAGGAGAGCATCCACCCGCTCCGAGCCGCACAGCCTCGCGGCATCCTCAAGATTGACCAACGGCACCACGTTGTAGCTTGGGAGAAAGCGGCGCAGCAGGTGGGCAACGGCGGGGTCTTCCGAGACGATGGCCAGGGTGCGGCGGCCCGCCGTCCACTCGGCGGCGAGCCGGTCCCAAATCGGCCGCTCACCAGAATACGGTACGGTGATGATGCTTGTCTCGGCGATTGGCAGACTAAAGAAAAAGGTGCTACCCTGTCCGATCACCGATTCGACCCAAATACTTCCACCGTGCAGCTCGACGAAACGCTTGCTGATCGCTAGTCCGAGGCCGCTTCCTTCGTGGCGCCGTTGGGTCGAGCCGTCGAGCTGCCGAAACTCCTCGAATACCTTGGTGAGATTCTCCAGACTGATCCCCGGCCCGGTGTCTCTAACCGACACGACGATATCGTGGTCGCGAACGACCGCTCCGATCGTAATGCCGCCGCTTTCAGTGAAACGAGTGGCGTTGCCCAGCAGGTTGATCATCACCTGCCGAATCCGCGTGCGGTCAACCAAAACTCGTGGGAGATTCGGATCCAGCTTGATCTCCAAGAATAGACGCTTACTCTGAAGAAACCGGATGACGACGGCCGTGGCCTCGTCGACGATCTCGGCGAGATTCAACCAGGTTTTGGCGAGACCCATCCGGTCGGCTTCGATTTGGCTCAGGTCCAAAACGTCGTCGATGAGCTTGGCCAGGTGTTGGGCGCTCCGGTAGATTGCCTGGACGTCCTCGCGGTAACTCTCGGGCAGCGGCTCGCCATCATAGGTCTCGGGGGCGTTGACCATCACGTCCGAAAACCCAATGATGTGATTCAACGGCGTGCGTAGCTCGTGGCTGATGTTTGCCGCAAACTCGGCTTTGAGATGACGAGCTTCATTGGCCGTATCGCGAGCCCAGGAGAGCTCCTGATTGAGCTGTTCGAGGCGATGCTGGGCGACGTTTAGACTTTGGAGCGCCTGGTTCAGCTCCCCCTGGTGCCGCTCGAGCTCCTGTCGTGCCCGGGTCGCTTCGGCATAACCCGCCCAGGACCAGGTCAGCGTCGAGAGGGCCGGCTGGGTGATCAGCCAGGTGAGACCGAGGGCACCAGCACCAACGGCTAGCGCGTCGAAGACGTCGCTTGTCGCGAGAGGGACGACGCGACTTACCTCAACTAAGCTGAGCCCCAAGATGACAAGCGTGACCACACCACCAGTGGCGCCCAGACTGGCCACGGCGCAAACGACGATCAACGGGGTAAACCGGAGCACGCGCGGCTCAGGAAGAAAGGTGAGCGTAATCAGATCCAGTATGAGTAGGCCGACAATGAGGGCAATTCCGGCGAGACCGATGCCGTGGCGCAGGAGGAGGGTGCCGACACCGGCGACTGCCGTGAGTCCGAACGACAGCCCCAATACCCAACCGACGGCGGCGCGGCGGTCCGAGAAGATTGCTAGAACGAGAACAGCGGCCACGACCAGAGCGATCAATATGCCCTGAAGAATCTGCCTCCGGACCTGATCGAGGTCGGCCTCGACGAACGTCGAATTGGTCTGCATGTCCTGCTCAGGCACCGTCGATCTGAACGTCCAATGCGATGGCTTTGGCTCGACCGGCCTACACTGGCCCGGTCACCTCGTCCAGTCGGAGCGCCTCCCCCGTTTCCGCCGAACGGGCCAACGCGACCATCGCGCGCACGCTCGCGACGCCGTCGTCGACATTCGCTCCGTGCTGCGGGACGCCGTGAAGGATCGCATCGGCGAAGCCCTCGATCTGACGACGATAGGTGTAGGCATCCTCGCCGAGGGGGCGATGATATTGACTGTCTTTCGTCGAAAAGCATTCGACCTCGGCCGTCTTGTGGAACCACGGAAGATGCGATTTTGCGTTAACGCTGCCGTTCTCACCGTAGATTCGGAACCCGCCTTCGAAGTCGCCTCGAACGGCGATCGTGAGGTCGAGGTGTCCAACGGTGCCGCTGGTGAAGTCGACCGAGGCGAACCAGCAGTAGGCGCCGAACTTTTCGACGAGCTGAGCGCGCACATTCGCGATCTCCCCCCCGAGAAAGCGCGCGAGGTCGACCAGATGACTTCCGTGGCCGAGCATGTTGTAGCGCCGCCGATCGGACTTCGGACTGCCGCTCGGCTTGATCGCGGCCGCGCTCTGAAAAGTTATCGCCTGAACGTTGTCGGTCATCGTGTAGCGGTAGGTCGAGTCGCAATACCACGCTTTGAGCGCCATCATCTCGCCGAGCTCTTCGCGAATGAACTTGCGAGCAAAGGTAATCCCCGGATCGAAGCGCATATTGTGACCGATCTGGAGTACCAGACCAGAATCCCGCACCCGCTGCCGCAGCGCCTCCGCCTCCTCGACGCTCACCCCGAAAGGCTTTTCGACGAAAACGTGCTTGCCGGCGGCGATCGCCCGGAGGGACAGCGGAACGTGGAACTGGTCCGAAACCGCTACGACGACCGCCTCCACGCGTGGGTCGGCAAGCATCGCATCGTAGTCGGCGTAGGCGACCCTCGGCTCGTGAATGGCCTGCATCCGGGCGAGAAGGTCCGGCGCCGCGTCGCACATGGCGTACAGTTCGGCGTTGCGCGACTTCCGAATCGCGTCAAAATGAGCGATTTGCGCGATCGGGCCGCAGCCAAGTACGCCGATGCGTAGAAGCCTGTCTTCTTTGTGCACGCTTTCTCCGTGAAACGGAGCCGGGGAAACGGTTCACCACGGAGGCACGGAGAGACGGGGGAGAGAGCACGGAGATGTGGGTATTGTCATCCTGAGCGATAGCGAAGGATCGCCATGGATCAGGTAGGTGCTACGATGTCGAGGCGATTCTTCGCTGCGGCTCAGAATGACAATCTCTCTCCGTGCTCTCCTTCCCGTCACTCCGTGTCTCGGTGGTGACGGCCTCCTCTACCCCCGCTTGCTCAGCTGATGTCCCAGAGATAACGCCGAGAGGTCGCGGCCGGGAGCCGGCATCAGGAATTGGAAGCCGTCGCGGATGCGCTCCGCCATGTTTTGGGAGCTTGCCTGCGGCGAGCCATACGGAACTCCGAACTCCTTGCAGATTTTAACCGCTTCCTGCACGGCCGCGGCAACGTCGGGCGTGTACTGGCCCCGGCAGCCGAGCGACACCGAGAGGTCACCTTCGCTGATCAGGATCAACCCGCCTTTCGGGACCCTCTTAAGGATGTTCCGAAGGTTGCTGACCCCTTCCTGGGTCTCGCACTGGAGGCACAAGAGAATCTCGCCGTTCGGATCGAGCGGCCACACGTCGGCCTTGTCGAAATACTCGGGTTGCTCGATTCCCCAGTAGCGGAGAGCGTTGCCAGGAGCGTGACCGCGGCGGCCAACTGGCTCGGCGTCTGCCGCGCCCTTTCCCTGGATGTAGCGGGCAGCCTGGATGACGTGCTCGGCATCTTCGACCGTGTTGATCATGGGGCAGATGATTCCGTAGACACCGCAATCGAGAACCTGTTTGATGACCCACTCGTTGTTTTCGCGGCCATTGACCGGAACGCGCACCATCGGAACGACCGGTGGCGCGACGCTCCCGGATTGCGCAATTTGTTGGCGATTGAGCATGAATTGGAGCGAGAGGCGCAGGTCGGAGACGTTGTACGGACTATGCTCCATTTCCCAGACGACAAAATCGTATGGGCTGGTGGTCACCCAATAGGCGTCAGAAATCGACCCCGCGGGCAAAAAGGGCCCGAACGCGACGCCGCCTTCCTCGATGATCTTGATGACCTTGTTCAATCGACCGGCCAAGGTATTCTCCTCCGCGTTCAACTGTCGCGGAGGTATCGTAGCAGCATCGGCCCGAAGTGACGAGTGCTGAGTGCTGAGTGCTGAGTACTCAGGGACAGGAAGACACCCGCGCTTACGCGTCGTCTCTTTTCCGTTCAATCGACGCTCTGAGGCCGCCGAGTATTCGCCCAACCTCTTCGACCTGGGTTTGAAGGGCGCCGAACGCTTCACTTTCGATGTAACCTGCGTCGACGGCGACGTACAGCTGCGATCTCAATTCTCCACACGACCCCTTGGCGATGGAGAGGAATTGGTGAAACTCGGACGGCTTTCCCCGTTCGAAACCCTCAGCCAGATTCGACATAATGGAAACCGCCGACCTCCGGAGTTGGTCTTTCAACCCAAAATCACGGCTCAGCGCTCCAGCCTCCGTGAGGCGGTAGATTCCTGCCGTTAGAATTCGGGCCTTCTGCCAGGCAACCAATTCCTCGAATCGCCTAATCGGCTGGCTCACATTCGTCCAATCCTGACTCAGTACTCAGTACTCAGCACTCAGTACTTCAAAGATCCCGCCGATTAAAGCTGTAGACGGCGAGGCTGAGGACGACGACGATCCAGGCGATGGCCCAGGCAATGTACGCGATGGGGGGCGGGTTGGCGACGAAGAAGGGGTTTCCGGACATCGCTCGGCCCGCCTGTTCGGCGATAGCCAGGAACGCCGTGGGCTCGAGGTAATAGATCGTGCCGCGCCATAAAGCGTCGGTCGGGAGAAGCAGGCTCATCACGACGCCGACGTTGACCAGGACGGTGTTTTCGAACGCCATGCCGATCGTCTCGGCGATCCCGGAGATCCAGGCCATGCCGAACACCACCACGGCAATGACCCCGCCAGCCATCGGCGCGAGACGGGTACTTATGAGGACGGCCAGGGTTAAGAGGACGATTCCCTCGCCGGCCAGATACAAGAGCGCCTCGATCGGATGGGGGGGCGAATAGCCGGCGACGAGCTGGATCGCGACAAACTCGAGAACTCCGGTGATGACGGTATACGCGACGATCAGGGTCGAGAGCCCTAACCACTTGCCAAGGACGATCTCACTTCGGCGGATCGGTCGCGGGAGGATCGCAAGCATAAGTCCAGTTTCAATCTCGCCGGCAATCGACGGCGCGGCGATGAAGACCGATCCCATGGCCAGTATGACGTTGAACATGTAGGCGACAAGGATGAGCAAGAACGCCGTCGCCGTCCTAACTTCGAGTGGCGGGCACGGGAGGTGGTCGGCGCCGCAAGTAACAGTGCTCAGGCGCGAGAAACCCCACCCGGTAAATATCACCATCACCGCGGTGAGAATCGCAACGGTCAGGAGTAAGCGCCGCCGCGACGCTTCTTTGAGAGTAAGGCGGGCAATCGTCAAAATCGTCACGAGCTTTGCCCTCCGAGCAATTGAAGGAAGCGATCCTCGAGCGTTTGCTGAGACGGTTCCACGGCAAACACCCGTCCACCATGGCTCACGATGGCGCCTACCAGATCCGGCACGGCGCCTTCGGCGACGCCCCGGACGGCGTACCACTCGCCCTGTCGCTCGACCCGGCCGAACTCGGCCAGTGCTGCTTCGCCACCTGGTCCAAGACGGTCGACTCGCAGCCGGACCAGGCTCGTTTCGCCAAGAAGCTCCGACATCGCGCCAAGCGCGATGACCCGGCCGTAGTTCACGATCGCCGCGCGATCGCAAACTAGCTCGACCTCGCTGAGAAGATGAGAATTCAGGAAGACGGTCGCGCCCCGATCCTTCATCCGACGGATGATGTCGCGGACGTCGTGCCGTCCAACCGGATCGAGCGCCGAGGTTGGTTCGTCGAGGAAGATCAGATCGGGTTTTCCAAGGATCGCGACGCCGAGCCCCAGCCGTTGCTGCATGCCTTTGGAGAACGTTTCAACCCGATCGTCGGCCCTTGCCGCCAGCCCAACGGTCTCGAGTGATTCCCGAACTTCCCGCTCGCGATCGGCATGGGGGATTCCGGCTAAGTCGCAGTGCAATCCGAGTACTTCGCGCGCTGACAGCCAGCCCTGGTATCGAAAAAGCTCGGGGAGGTACCCCACGCGTTTTCTGGTCGCGCGGTCGCCAACCGGCGCTCCGAGAATCGTCGCTGCTCCTGACGATGGCTTGGCGAGGCCGAGAAGAAGCTTGACCGCGGTCGTCTTGCCGGCACCGTTGGGACCCAGGAAGCCAAAAACCTCCCCTCGGGGGACAGTCATCGTCAGCCCGGCTAGGGCGGTGATCCGACCGTACGTTTTGGCCAGGTCGCGAGTCTCGATCGCCGGGGAAACCGCCGTCCGCGCGGTCGATTCGGTTGCGATTGTTCCGGCGATACTCACGAGAATGCTCGGTTCATTTTCATCTCCGTGGGAAAACCTCACCCCCCGCCCCTCTCCACTACGGTGGAGAGGGGCGGGGGTGAGGTGATCAGCTACTGCAGCGAGTTCGCGATGGCGATCAGGTCGCTTTCGGACAGGGTACCGGCGACGCCGTAGACCATTCCGCCCTTCTGCCAGATGATCCCGCCGCCGATACCGGTGGAATCGGCGACCGATAGACCGTTCACTCCCTGAACCTGGATTGGGTGTGATGAGGCCTTACCAACGGGAATCGGAATCGGCAAGGTGGTCGACGGGTCGCCGATCGCCCTGATCGTCGACGCGAGGTTCGGGTCGATGCCGGGCTGGGCGAGCAGGTATGCCTCCAGCTCGGCCGCGGTCGCACCGGTCGACGTCACAACCGGCGCGGTCGTTTGTCCGATCACGAGGGACGGGAGGTTCTGCATATCCTCGGAGCTCACGGAGGACGCTCCGTTTCCAGTGCTCTTCCCCAGCAAGCTGCCCGCGCCCCCCGACTTCTCGGCGGCGGCCTTCGCCTGTTCTTTGATCTTCATGTTCGCGATGACGGTGGGATCCGCCGATCGAATGTTGGAGTGATTCCCGCCATAGATTGTCAAAACCGCCGATCCAGTAGTGACCTGAATCGTCGATCCGTCGATGTTAGCTGGCATTGGAGGCAAGGACTTGCCCTTCTGCTCCGCGGTCGCAAGAGCTTTCGCGGCGCTAAAGGTGAACGAGGCCGATTGGCCGCCCATGACTTCGTACGACGGGCTGTTGGGGACGCCCCCGGGAAGCGATCCTGGAACCAGGACCTTGATCCCGGCCGCCGTCGAGGCCGCGGCCGCGTCGGAGACCGAGCGAGGCTGGATCCGGGACGTCTGGGTGAAGGTGCCGTAGCTATTGAGGTCCGGTAGGCTCCTCATCTGGTCCTGGGTTACCGATACCGCCGTGATCTGTTGCGGCGTGAAGATCGTCAGAAATCCCTGGGCGTAGGAACCAATTGGTGTGAGGGCGACGGCGGCGACGATCGCGGCCCCGGCCGCGGCCACGCTCAGGGGACGGAGAAACGCCCGTCGATTCGATTGTCGCTCGGGTTGCAGCATTGTTTTCACCCTTTCAATAAGTGAGGTCGGCGGAACCTCGGCCCGTGGGACGAGCATGAGGCGACGACGCGCGTCGTCGCGTTCGATCTCGAGCCAGACCCGGTTCATAAATTCGGCACTCGGGGACGGAAGGACGGCAACGCTCGCCTGGCTCGCGTGCTGAATTGCCTCCCAGGTTTTGAGCTCTGACTGGCACGCCGGACAGTTTGCGAGGTGGATTCGCACCCGCTCGGCGTTGAACCGGTCGAGCGATCCGTTCAGAAAGGACGGTAGGAGGCCGTCGACGTGTCGGGAGCTCGCCCCGCCCTCTCTGGAGGAATCGGGATTGTCAAACGCTTTGGAATTCATCGTGTCGCCTCCTTGCCGCCCTGCAGCAGTATTCGTAGGTTGCGTTTCGCGTTGCTTAGCCGGCTCTTGATCGTTCCCTCGGGCACCCCAGCGATCGTCGCGATCTCCTCGTATGAGAGACCGTCGACAAACGCGAGGGTCAGAACCTCCCGATGGGCCGGCGTGAGCCACCGGATCGCGGCCGCGACCTCTTCGCGCTCCGCCGCGGCGATCGCGGCATCTTCCGGATTCGGTCCGGACGATTCCAGAACGTCCAATTCCTCGACGTCGGCCCGAGGCAGCGCCCGTCGGCGAAGACTGTTGTGTGCCTGTCGTCGAGCGATGCCGATGAGCCAGGTCTGCACCGACGAACGACCCTCGAAAGTACCCGCGCTCTTCCATGCGCCGACGAGGGTATCCTGGAGCACCTCTTCCGCGAGCCCGCGCTCGTTCGTGAGCTGCAGCAGATACCGAAAGAGCGTTCCGCCGAAACGGGCGTACAACTCGGCCAGCGCGTCGCGATCGCCTGACGCGACTAGTCGAACGAGGCGGCAGTCGTCGTTGACCACTATCTCGCCCATCAAGGGGGTTCCCCGTGCCGTCGTACTCTCCACCCGGAGCACCTCCGATACTTATGAGTAGCGCCGAGTGAAAGAAGAGTTCATCGTCAGACGAGATAATGAGTAATGGGTAACAGGTGTGAGCGGGGCGGATGAGATGCCACCCTATTGCTCATATAGTACCGTCAAATTGAGACGATCGTCCCGAGGTTGAGCGACCAGCGACAGATTCCTGGAGTAAAGTGAGGTGGTCGCACGATCGCTTGGGTTACCGGTTTCCTCCGTCGTCCTGGAAGACAACGCAGCCGATTCCGTCCAGCTTCACCCCAACCCGCTGGCCCCGCTCCCAGCGTTCCTCCGCGAAAACGCCGGAGAGTCGCGATCCATTGGATAGCTCGACGACATGCTCGTAGCCACGACCGCAGAAGGCGACGTCGCGGACAATGGCCCCTAACTGAGCCTCGGCGCCGGTCGATGGGAGAAGGTGCACCGCCGATGGACGAATGAGCACCTTCACCGCCGAGCCATTCTGCAGGGTCTCGGTCGAGCGAATCGCAAGGTCGGCCTCGCCAACCGTCACTGTCGCGACACCATTTACTGGTGGCCGCAATACCCGCCCAGATAGCTCGCCGGATAGACCGGTAAGACGCGCGACAAAAGGCGTCGCGGGTGACCGATAGATCGCTTCGGGCTTGCCAAACTGAACGAGCTTGCCCCGTTCCATGACGCCAATCTGATCGGCAAGTGCGAACGCCTCGTTTTGATCGTGCGTGATGTATAGCGCGGTCGCCTTTGCTTCACGCACGAGCGTGGCGATTTCCACGCGCATTCGGTCGCGAAGGGTCGCATCCAGGTTGGATAACGGCTCGTCAAATAGCAGGAGGCGCGGGCCCGCGACCAGCGCCCGGGCGAGGGCCACTCGCTGCTGTTCGCCTCCGGAGATCTCGCTCGGGTAGCGTTCGGTCAGTGCGCTCAATCCGACGCGATCGAGCATCTCCCGAGCACGCCGATCGGCATCCGAACGGGTAAGCTTCCGCCGTCGTAAGGCGTACCCCACGTTTTGACATGCGGTCATGTGCGGCCAGAGCGCGTAGTCCTGAAACACCATTGCCAGGTCGCGTCGCTCCGGCGGAACCTGTCGACGACCATCGTCGACGAGCTCCCCGGCGAGATAGATCGCGCCCTCGCTGGCTTTCTCGATTCCCGCGGCACATCGCAGCATGGTCGTCTTACCTGAGCCTGACGGTCCAAGGAGAACGACAAAGCTCCCGGGTTGTACGCCCAGACTGACGTCGGAGAGGGCCCGATTCGTTCCGAAAAGCTTCGTGATTTTCCGGTACTCGAGCAGCGCCCCGCCGGATACTTGAAAATTCTTCGTGTCGGCTTGTACTTTCACCGAGGCCTTATCTTCTGCCAGCCCACTGGCGCTAACAATCTGAACGTCCCGAGCGCAACACTAATCACGACGAGGACGCCGATCACCGTTAGGATCATGAGCGCCGAGCCACCAGCAAAGTCGTAATTCTGCAGATGCTTCGTAATACCCACCGCGACTGGCTCCTGGCCAGGGGGATAGAGCATTTGTGATATCGGAAGCTCGAGCAGTGTTCCAGAGAACGTCAGGAGCCACGCCCAGAGGAGGCTCCGGGCCAGTAATGGGACAATGGTCGTTAGAAGCGTGTCTAATTCGTTGGCGCCGTGCACCCGCGCGGCGTCGGCAAGCGATTTCTGAAGCTGGGCTAACGGACCGATCAGGAGGCGTGTCGTCGATGGAAGGGCCGCCGCTAGATATGCCATGCCAAGAATGAAGAGAGTGCCGTAAATCCGCAGGCCAATCTGACTAAATACCGGAAGGTTGAAGGCGAAGATGTAACCAGCGGCGAGAACGATCGACGGAAGCGCCACCGCTCCTAGGAGCAGCAGGTCCAGCGCCCGACCGGACAGGCCAACCCGCCGCCCTGATAGTATCCTCCCAACAAAAAACGCCACGATCACGGATAAGGTCGCGGTGATCGCAGCCAGGCGTGCTGAGAGAAGCAGTGGACCGATTAGCTCGCTGCTCGTCACGGCCGCCCGGTAATTGTCCAGTGTCACGCTCGCGACGGTCATCTGGCCCCCCAGACCCTGTAAGAGAGACGCGCTCATCGCGCCGACCAACGGAACCCCCAGCGCGACGACGAAGAACGCAATCGTCGCGCTCAACGCGGCGATCCTTCCCATAACGCCGAGTCGCGTCGCGGAGCTTGGCCGGGTCCGCCCGCTCAGCACGGCGAAGGACCGGCCCTTGAGGGCCCGGTTTTGGACGACCAGGGCCAGACCAACCGAAGCAATCAAGAACCAGCCCACGGCCGAAGCGACCGGATAGCGGATCGGCATTGTACCGATGGCGAGATACAAAGAGAAAGTGGCAACCGGAAACTTCGCCTGGGCGGCGAGGGTCGAAGCGACGCCGAAGTCGCTCACCGACTCCGCGAAGACAATCGCGACGGCCGACCAGAGCGCCGGTGCCAGTATCGCGAACGCCATCTTGAGCGAAGCAATCGGACTCGCGCCGTGCACGCGGGCGGCGTCTTCGAACTCGCGCCCCAGACCGATCAGGCCAGCCGCGACCGCGAGATAGGCAAAGGGAACCCCTTTTGTCGTCAGCACCCAGATGACCCCCAAGGGGCCGAAAATGATGTTCCGGATGATCGTGGCGTCAATGCCAAGCTGGGCGAGAACGCCACTGCGTTGGAGGAGGCTCTCCCAACCGAGCGCCGTGAGATAAGAGGGGGAAAGTAATAGTGCCCAGATCAGAATGACCCACAAGCCGCCGGCTCCCAACGTCGTCCGGTGCATGAGCCAGGCGAGGCCAATCGCAACCACCAGGGCCAACGCCGACGTCGCGGTCCCGACGATCAGCGAGTCGAGCAGGCCACGCAAGGTGGGACCGCGCAGACTGTCGGCAAAGCTCTGGAGGGTTAGCCACGACGAGCCCTGATCGAATAGGGCCGGCGAGAACGCAACCAGTAGAAACGACAACGTGGGGATCACGAGCATTATCGCGAGGCCGAGCCACAGACCGAACGGAAGGAGCTTGGATGGCTGAAAACGGAGAAACCGAACGTGGCCCAGGTCGGCCTGGGCCACGTTCGGTTGAGCGACTGACGTTTCTGCCATCGCTACTGGGCGATGTTTTCGCTGAACCATTGGTTGATTTCGGCTTCTTTCGCTCCCCAAACGTACGGGTCGAGAACCTGGGCCGGGATTGACGTGATTGGCGGTAGGATGCTCAGCGGCGCCGTCCCAGTCATCACTGGCCAGTAAACTGAATCCCCCTCCGGATCGCCCTTGAGCATGAGGTCCTGACCCGCTGGGCTCAGCACGAACTCGACGAACATCTTCGCCTCGGTCTGCTCCTGAGGTGACACTTTCGCGTCGATTCCAATCACCCCGGGGAGAAGTGACACCTTCGGTAGAAATTCCGTTTTGAGCGTCTTCGTCTTGACGCCTGCCCCGACACCCGCCGAGCTCTGGATCAAGGCAATCTTGATCTCACCGGAATCGAGGGCCTTGAGGGTGACCCCGTTCGTATCGTAAATGTGGAGGCCATTCGCTTTGAGCTGGGTGTAGAACGCTTTTCCCTGGTCCTCACCGCCGAGATTCTGCATCATACCGGCGACGAAGGGGAAGGTCGGACCGGAGACCGCGGGGTTGTTCATACCGACCAACCCTTTCCACTCCGGCTTGAGCAGGTCTTGCCAGGTCTTGGGAGGGTTTTTGACAAAGCGAGTGTCATACACGAGGGTTCCCGCGGCAGTGAGGCCGGTTGGGACGTAGCTCTGATTTTTTGGCAGGACCGATTTCGCCTGCTCGGTCCAGGCCACGTCGGGCAAGTAGCCCTGGAGGAGCATACCCTGCTGATCCATCGAAGCGAACGCCTCGTCGCCATCGACCCAGAGCAACCCCCACTGGGGATTGTTCTTTTCCGCTTGAATCTTTGCTAAAAGCGGACCGGTGCTGTCGTCGACGAGCTGCGTTGGAATTCCGGTCTTTGCCTGAAAAGCTTTGACGACGTCACTGTCGTAACCCTGGGCCGAGTAGACGACCAATGGAACCGGCGCCCCGGTCAGCTTGGTCGGCCCACTTGCCGCCGTGGGGGCGGCGGCAGTGGTCGCCGTCGCGGCTGGAGCAGCCGTGTCCGTCGGGGCCGGAGCGGTTGTCGCCGTCGCGGCCGGCGACGTCGCAGTTGGCGCGGGCGCCGTCGTCGCGGTCGCGGGGGCGGTTGTTGGACTGGCTGGCGCCTCGGTTGGAGCGGTGGTCGTGACTGGAGCCGCGGCCGCCGTCGTCGGCGCGGCGGTTGGAGCGCTTGGTGCCGCACCGCCACCGCAGGCCATCAGCAGCGTACTGGCCAAAGTAACCGTGATGAGCGCGGCGTACTTGACGGAGTAACCCGTCCCGCGGTGAAGGTAGGATCGAGTCAAGCCCCTGTCCTCCTGGGAAATTGGAATCAGGGGCAGTTTAGTGCGTTCCCGTTAACCAATCTGGTGGAATAGATCAACACAACGTTAACGGAGCGCGAACCGGTCGGCCGGTACCTCCACGTCGTTCGTTCAGGAGCGCGGCTTTGGGGAGTGTCTAGACGGTAATAATCGCTCGTCCGACTATCTCGCCGGCGTTCAGCGCGGCGTAGGCGTCGGCCACCTGATTAAGGGGGTACCGGCGGGTGATTGATCGGGAGGCGTCGATCGCCCCGGCGCGGGCGAGGACGAGGACGGCGGGAAGATCAACTCGAGTTCGAGCCCCGTACGAGCCAATAATTCGGATGCCTCGGCGAACGAGTCGGGTGATCTCGATCGGTGCAGTCACGCCAGCTGGCGCGATGCCAACCATGACCGCTCGTCCGCCGTCCCGGACGACGCTTGCCGCCTGCACGAAGGTCTCGGGACGGCCAAGCGCCTCGAAGGCAACGTCGACGCCGCGCCCGTCGGTCATCTCGCGAACTCTCTGGACGACATCCTCGATCGTACCGTTGACCACATGCGTCGCTCCGAGGTCGCGTGCCGCCGCGAGCTTGTCGTCGCGAACGTCAATCGCAATAATCGGGGACGCACCGAAGGCCCGCGCGATCTGAATCATGTTCGAGCCCACTCCGCCCGTGGCGACGACGGCGACCGATTCGCCGTTTTGAAGATCGGCGCCGTTCCGAGCAGCACCGTAGGCAGTGAAGATCGCACAGCCTAGGATCGCGGATTCCGCCAGGGGAAGCTCGTGGGGTAGGGGAAAGACGTCGGTTGCCGGAACGACGGCGTACTCGGCCAGACCACCCATCGAGTACATCCAAATCGGCGAGCCATCCGCCGCCTGAAGCCTGGTCTCCCCGTCGTATAAGGTGCCCTTCAGCCGGTTGTAGGCAAAGAACGTCTCGCACAGGTCGTCGCGGCCCCGCTCGCAGTAATAGCACCCGCCACAAGGCATGATGAAGCTACAGACGACGCGGTCGTCAATAGTTAGTCCATCGACTCCCGGTCCGAGCTCGGCGACCGTTCCCGAAATCTCGTGGCCGAGGACGCACGGCATCGGGAACGCGACCTCGCCTTTGATCACGTGCAGATCGGTGTGACAGACCCCGCAAGCGCATACTTTTACCAGGACCTCGCCCGCTCGGGGCCGCGGTCGGGGAATGTCGACGATGGTCAGCGGAGCGCCGATTGCGCGGAGGATTGCTGCTTTCAGGCAACCACCTCAGGCCTGATTATCTGAAGGCAGTTGGTTGATGACCTGAAAGATCTTCTCGTCCACCGAGGGTGCTCGAATCATGAGGGTCTCGGAGGCAGCGTCTCTAAGGAACGAAAGACAAACGATACTGCTTGGGCAAAACCGGGCAGTAGCGGCGAAGTCAACGTGTCGGACTCGCCCAACGACGCGACGAGATCCAGAACGGTACCAGCTCGGCGGTAGACGCGAACGGACTGATTTCGCCAGTTGGCGACCCAGTACTCGTCGACCCCTCGGCGGGAGTACAGTTTGAGCTTTACGTCGAGGTCACGCTCTTCATTCGTCCGACCTGGCGATAGCACCTCGACGACGAGTTGGGGTGGGGCGCGCAAATGTCCCGCCGAGTCAGTCGCCTCGGCGAGACGGCGCTTGCTAATCCACACGACGTCAGGCACCACGTCGTCATCGTCGGCAAAGATCACACCTGGGGATACGAGCGCGCGGCCGTCTCCAGAACGGTCACTCCAGGTTTGGAGCACGTACCAGAAGTCGGTGCAAACCGCCTGGTGAACCCAATTCGGCTGCTTCGACACGTACAACTCTCCGTCGATGATCTCGCGACGCTTGCCGTCGTCCGGCAGGACCTCGAGATCGGCGGAGGTCCAGCGTAGTGAAGTGGACATATGCGTACTCCCGGACCCGAGCCAGTCCCCTTTTTGCAATTGTACCCCGTCCCGCCACCGGTGGCGAGAGCGATACGGGGCATCTTGACAACGTAGGCACAGAAGTTTGTATAATCTCCGATACTGGCGATCGACCGACCGGGCGCAACTGGGCGTCCCCCAAGCCCGGACGAGGTACAAGGAGATTTCTGGACATGGAGAGTCGGACGTCGAGCACCCCGGCAAGCCGCAGACGCTTCTTGCAATCGGCGTTTTTACTCGGCAGTGCCGCGGTTCTTGCCGCGTGCGGACAGGCGCCTGCCGCGAGTCCCACGGCGGCTCCCGCCGCTCCTGCCGCCAACCCCGCGGCGCCGGCGGCGGTCGTCCCGACGGCGACGGTGTCGATTAAGGCCGTGGCCGGCGGTAAGCTGAACGTCTGGTTCTCGGCGAACTGGAACACCGTGACCGACCAGGCGGTTGGCGACAACTTCACCGCCTGGGGAAAACAGAATGGCGTCGACGTCGAGTGGCAATCGATACCGGGGACGCCCCAAATCCTGGAAAAGGAATCCGCCTCGGTGGCGGCCGGGGCGCCGCCGGAGCTCGACAACAACAACAATATCTACTGGTACACTCAGGGCGAGCGGGCCGATCTAACCGAGCTAGTCAACCGAGTGAAGGACAAGGGGGGCGGAATGCCTCCGGTGGCACTCGCCGGTAATACGGCGGCGGGAGGCAAAGTCTTCGGCGCGCCGTACGCGATCGATCCGTGGCCAGCCCACTGGCGCAAGGACGTGATCGAGCCGGTGACCGGCGGCGGATTCTTCAAGACGTGGGAAGACCTGCTCGAGCTGGGACCGAAGATCCAACAGCCGCCGAAAACCTACGCCTACGCTATGGCGACCGGCCACGAAGGTGACCACGTCAACAATCTGGTCACGCTGCTGTGGTCGTACGGCGGACGCCTCGCGACCGAGGAGGGCGTGCCCGACATCAAGAACCCCGCTAACAAGGCTGGAATCGATATGGCGGTCAAGCTCTGGAAGGCGAAGCTGGTCCCACCCGACAGCGCCAATGCCACGACGACCTCGTGGAATAACGAGACCTACCAGAAGGGGCGGGGGATGATCGCGATCAACCCAGCCACGATCTACGGCTGGCTCGTCGTGAACGACAAGGATCTGGCAAGCAAGACCGGATTGTCCATTCCACCCAAGGGAAGTGCCGGTGGCTTCGCCGAGGGTGGCGCTCCGGCGTTCGGTATCTTCAAGAAGTCCAAGCTAGCCGACAAGGCTTTGGCGGCGCTGGAGTTCTTCATGCAGCCGGAGAATGTCCAAAAGGTGTCGTCTTCGGTGGAGGGACGGTACGTGCCAATCTATCGCGACCACTTGAAAACCGACTTCTGGCAAAAGAGCGCGTTCGCCGACCTGAAGAGCATCGCCGAGGTGGGCCGCATTCGCGAGTGGCCAGCGCCGCCGCAGCCCTGGCTGGCCGACGTCACGGACGCTCGGTACGTGCTTACCGATATGCTCCACCAGAAGATCATTAGCGGGGGCATGTCGATCGAGCAGGCGCAGGACTGGGCCCAGCAGCAGATGATGGATTCCTATAACAAGCTTGTGAAGAAGCCCTAGAACCCAGCACCCAGCGTGGAGGTGTTCTCGTGGCGCAGACCCCGGTCGTCCAGCCGCGAGCAGCGGAGCTTCTCGTCGAGACCCGGTTGCGTTCCATTCTCGGACGGAACTGGCTACTGGGCTGGTTGTTCATTCTTCCGACGACCTTGATTATCCTCGCGTTGCTCGCCTATCCGTTGGTCGATGCCATCCTGTTGAGCTTCCAGGATCGGCTCATTGGCGGCGAGGGAACCTGGGTTGGTTTCCAGAATTACGTCGACTTCTGGACCAATCCAAACTCGCACTTCTTCAGCGCCGTGTTTGTGACGCTCGGGCTCACCGGAGGCGCGATCCTGGGTAAGATCGTGCTCGGGCTGGCCATGGCCAGCGTGTTGAACCAGGATCTTCCCGCCAAAAACCTCTGGCGCGGGCTGATGTTTCTCCCGTGGGCGGTGCCAGCCGTGGTCACCGCGTACGTTTGGCGCTTCATTTTTGACGCCACCGGGCCGATCAACGGTGCGATCGGCGAGTTTCACCTGCTCGACGACTACATTCTTTTCTTTAGCGACGCGAAGCTCGCCCTACCAGCGCTGATCGGCGTTGTCATCTGGGCCGGTACGCCATTCTGGACGATGAACATCCTGGCGGGAATGCAGGCAATTCCTCACGAAATGTACGAGGCCGCCGAGATCGATGGCGCCGCCACCTTCCAACGTTTCCGCTACGTGACGCTTCCGAGTCTCCAACACGTGCTCTTCGTCACCGGGCTTCTCTCCACGATCTGGACCTCCGCGAATTTCGTCCAGATCTTCGTGCTGACCGGCGGTGGCCCGAACTACGTGACGACGACACTCCCGTTCCTTGCCTACCTCGTCGCGATCCCAGGCCACCAGCTAGGGGCTGGCGCGGCGGTCTCAATGATGATGATGCCGTTCTATCTCGTGCTGGTCCTCTTCCTTACCCGACGCATGCTGCGACAGGAGTGATCGATGGCGACCGCGACGGTGCTCCGCATTTCTTCCACGAGAGGTCGGCGCGCGATCGGCCGCGGCTGGGTCATCGCAACGTACGTCGGACTCATCGTTTTCGCCCTGTGGACGGCGATTCCTTTTCTGTGGATGATCCTGGCTTCGCTCAAGACGAATAAGGAGATCTACGACGAGTTCACGATTCTGCCAAAGACGATCTACTTAGGACATTACGCCGCGCTTCTCACGGGGCCGTTTATGGTCTGGTTGAGAAATAGCGCGACGGTGGGGATCGTGACGACGAGTCTTTCAATCGTGCTCGGGTCCCTGGGGGCCTACTCGGTCACGCGGCTCCAGTTCGCCGGCCGAGGGATCGCGGCGCGGGGACTGATCTTCACCTATCTCGTCCCGGGCTCGCTGCTGTTCATCCCCCTTTTTCAAATCGTGTCGACCCTTGGGCTGAGCGACACCATTGGGAGTCTGATGCTGGTCTACCCAACCTTCACCCTTCCGTTCTGCACCTGGATGCTGATGAGCTATTTCCGCAGCATCCCGGTGGAGCTGGAGGAAGCGGCCCTGATCGACGGCTGCAGCCGACTGGGTGTCCTGGTCCGAATCACGATTCCGCTATCGCTGCCGGCGATCGCGGTTGTAGCCCTTTTCTCCTTTACCCAATCCTGGAATGAGTTTCTCTACGCCCTGGTTTTCACCAACTCGTCGGCTTCGCGGACCGTCACCGTTGGGCTGACCCAGATGTTCGGCGACGACGTCTTTTTTTGGGGCCAGATGATGGCTGGCGCGATCCTCGCCGCCTTGCCGCCGGTGATCTTGTACACGCTTGCCCAACGGGTTGTCATTCAGGGCCTCACCGGTGGTGCGGTCAAGGGCTAGTGTCCTGGCACGCGCCAGATAATCCCAGTGGCTACTCTCCAATCAGAGAGTGCCACCGATAGCCATGTCTCACCCGCTCCACCCTCCCAATCGACGGAAATAGGTGATGCGACGGAATCACCCAGGTATTCTCTTCGGCGAAGCGTGGCATCAATCGCTCGCGTGTGCCGACGAGAGTGGCCCGGTCACGGTAGAGCGGAATCCAGTCGAGGTGGTTGAACTCAGCCGGGTAGTGGAACAAATCGCCGACGTAATAGACGACATCGCCTCCCAGGTCGACCCGAACGACCGCGTGGCCGGGGGATTCGCCCGGGGCCGGAATGAAACGAACACCGGGGACAATCTCTTGCTCGTCCTGGACGAGGTCGACCACACCCGCGGCACGAAGGGTTTCCTTTTGTGCCGTGATCGCGCGGGCGTTCTGGTGAAACTCCGGCGCGGCGTTCCATTCCATTTCCATGATGATGTAGCGCGCGTTTGGGAAAGCGGGAACGCGCCGTCCGTCAAGCTGGCGAGTGGCGCCGAGGATATGATCGCCGTGCATGTGGCTCACGAGGACGTGGGTGATGTCGCCGCGATCGATGCCAAGGCTCTGCAAGGCGGCGTCGAGGCCATCAGTCAGGCGGACGTCGCGAACTGACACGATCGGGTCGTTCAGATCGGTTGGATCGTAGTCGCCGAAACCGGTGTCGACGAGGATCGAGGCGCCCGGTACAGTGATTTGAATGAGATTGAAGCCGATTTCCAGCTGATCCTCGCGGTTCGTCGGAATCTCTCGGCGCCAGTCGGCTTCCGGAACGTCGATGATGGCGCGCTCGATCGGCCACCAGCCGGTGGCTTCGGAGATGACCGATATTTGAGCCTGGCCAAATGAGCGGGTCCAGACGTGGTCCACGTTACCTCCTTACTCATCACCTATTCCCGCCCCAAATCCTCTCCCACGACTAGCGTGTGGATCTCGTGCGTGCCTTCGTAGGTATAGACCGTTTCTAGATTCGCCATCACCCGCATGGGCGAGTAATCGGCGGTGATGCCGTTCGCGCCCAGGATGCTCCGGGCGCGGGCGGCGACCACGCGGGCCGCGGCGACGTTGTGGCGCTTGGTTAGGGATACCTGTTGGTGGCGAAGGAGCTTTTCCGTTTTCAGTCGTCCGAGCTGATAGGCGAGCATTTGGGAGGTCGTGAGGTTGGTCATGATCTCGACCAGGCCTTCCTGCACCAGCTGGAATCTGGCGATGGGCTGGCCGAACTGGATCCTCGACCGCGCGTAGGAAGCCGCGGCTTCGTAGCACGACATCATCGCGCCGACAACGCCCCAGCAGATTCCGTAGCGCGCTTCGGTCAGGCAGCGCAACGGACCTTTCAGTCCGCTTGCGCCTGGCAGGATGTTGTCCTCCGGGATCGCACACTGGTTTAGGTATACCAGACCGGTGATCGACGCCCGCATGGATAGCTTGTGCTTCACCGTGGCCGTCTCGAAGCCGGGTGTTCCCCGTGGGACGAGAAAGCCCCGGATCGAATCAGACGCGTCGCCGGTTTTTGCCCAGATAACGGCCACGTCGCAGACCGGCGCGTTCGTGATCCAGGCCTTCGAGCCGTTGAGGATCCACCGTCCATTTTCCAGTCGCGCGGTCGTCTCCATTCCCCCGGGATCCGATCCGTGGTCCGGCTCGGTTAAGCCAAAGCAGCCGATCGCTTCGCCACTGACCAGTCGGGGAATCCATTCTTGTTTCTGGGCATCGGACCCGTACTGCTCGATCGGGAAAATGACCAGACTATTTTGGACGGAAGAGAAGCTGCGAAGTCCAGAATCTCCCCGCTCGAGCTCCTGGCAAATCAGTCCATAGCCAATTGGCGAAACGCCGCCGTGCTCCGGCAGCTCCGCGCCGAAGATGCCAAGCTGGCCTAACTCGCGGGCGATCTCTTTCGGAAAGGACTCCTGCTCCCACCACTCGGCGACGTGTGGCGCGCAGCGTTCGTCGACGAAGCGACGAACGGTATCGCGCAGCGCCTTCTCCTCGGGTTGGAGAAACGCGTCGAGATTGAAATAGTCAACGTACATTTTCAGTCGTTTGCCGCCACGACAGGTGACGGTCGCTCCTTGGTCGGCATTTTGTTTGGTTTCAATTCTACGTCAGGCGGCGGTCGGCTTCATCTGTCATCAGGTGAAGGGATGGATGGGATGGAATTTCTGGTCGGTCGGATCGCGTAGTATTGGCACCGAATCGAATACTAGGAGGTGCCGTCCATGTTGGCGATCAGCCGCTCGGACATCCGTCAAGCCGTCACGATTCTCGACGCCATCGACGCGGCGCGCGCCGCGTTCGTTGCTCTATCCGGCGGAGACGCGTGGGTTCCTCAGCGACCACACGTTTCCACCACCAACGGCATCTCGGCTTTCATGCCCGGCTACGATCCCGGCACCGGCGCCCTCGGCATCAAAATGCTGACGTTGACCTCCGCGAACCGGACCAGGGGACTACCTTACATTCAGGCTGTGGTTCTGCTCGCCGAGGAGGTGACCGGGACGCCGGCCGCGATCGTCGAAGGCACGTTCCTCACGCAGATGCGGACGGGCGCGGCGATGGGGCTGGCCGCCGATCTGCTCGCTCGACCGGACGCCAGGACCGTCGCCCTTTTCGGGGCCGGAGCGACGGCTGGCACATCCCTCTGGGCCGTGTGCTCGGTTCGCGACATTCGCGAGGTCCGGGTCGTTCATCCGCACGCCGAGCGGTTTCCCGAGTTTGAGCGGAACGTCCGGGAATACCTGGGAGAATCGTGCCCGCCACTCCGTCGGGTCACGTCTCCGACCGAAGCCGTGGACGGGGCCGACATCGTCCTGACAGCCACGAGCTCCTCGACTCCCCTCTTCCCCGGCGAAGGGCTCGGAGCCGGCGCATTCGTTGGCGCGCTCGGCGCCTGGAACGCGACCACGCGCGAGCTAGACGCGGACACGATCGTTCGATCGCGGGTCGTCGTCGATACCCGGGCCAGTGCGCTCCACGAGGCGGGCGATATCCTGATTCCAATCGCTGAAGGTCGGATTTCTGCCGAACACATCTGGGCCGAGCTTGGTGAAATCGCTACTGGCAGCCGACCCGGACGAACGAGTGCCGACGAAATCATCGTCTTCAAGTCAGTCGGGAACGCGATGCAGGATCTCATTTTGGCGCAACGGGTGTACGAGCGGGCTAGAGCGATGAATCTGGGAACCGAGATAGATTTGTAGGTGTGGGAGTTGATCAAGTAGCTTGGGCCTAACTGATAGAGCGCTTTACGTTGTGCCCGCGATTCCCTTGAGAAGTCGATCGCGCACACCGATGACGGTTAGGCCAACAACCTCGTGCTTCTTCTCGTCGTAGCGTAAAATCAGGCCGTCGCCGACGTCGACTCCGATGGCCGGCTTTGGCTCGCCGACCGAAATGTAGAGGACGTCCGCGTCTTCGTCATAATCCCAGGTCAGATTCCCGGGCTTGTCGAGAATTCTTACCGCATCCATAAG
>CAZBQK010000010.1:27583-37469 GCA_964493975.1 uncultured Dehalococcoidales bacterium
TCATGTTTGGTGCACACTTTGCCCATCGCGGGCGTTTTGGCGGTCGGTTCGGTCCCTTTGGCGCGCTTGGGGGCGCGTGGGAAGAAGCCTGGAGGGAGTGGATGCACACCGGCCCCTGGGGTGGCGGCCCCGGAAGGCGGGTCGATCGCGGCGACGTCAAGTTCCTGATTCTGTCGGCCCTCGAGGACGGGCCGAAGCACGGCTACGAGATCATTCGGGAGATCGAAAAACGCTCGCAGGTTGCCTATTCGCCGAGTCCGGGGACGGTGTACCCAACGCTGCAGATGTTGGATGACCTGGGTCAGGTTCGCTCTCAAGAGGTCGACGGCAAGCGGGTGTACGAGCTAACTGACGCTGGTCGAGCCTATCTCGCCGAGCACAAGTCCGACGCGCAACAGGCCTGGGGACAGTTCCGGGAGCAGCCATGGAGCGGGATGTTCCATGGATTTGGAAACGACGAGCAACGCCAGCTTCGTGGCGAGCTATTCGAGCTAGCTCGGGCCCTCTTCGCCGGCGGACGGATCTTTCACGCCGACGAGAAGACCGTCGCCAAAGTGCGCGAGGTCATTCGGAACGCGCGCCAACAGATAGACGCGGTGTTTACGACGTACGTCTGACCACGTACCTCTCCGTTCACCGTCGAGGCGACGGTTGCTGGCCTCGACGGGGATCGGAGATTCGGTCACTACCAGGTCATATTCCAGATGCCCGGAGTTGCCAATTCGAGTAAATGGCCATCCAAGTCCCGGAAGTAGACGCTGCGGCTCCCACTTTTCCAGTTCATGATCCCGTCGATTGCGATGCCGTGGTCGCTCAAGTACGTCTCCCAACCCGGAAGCTCGGCCGCGGCGACCGAGAACGCGACGTGAGTGTTGCCGCTCCCGTCGTGTCCCGGCAGAGTTCCCTCCGAGGACGGCATTGGCTTGGTGGACGCGCCCTTCTTGAAAAGCAAGAGCACCTGGCCTTCCCTCACGCGCAAGGCCCCGATCCGCTCGTCCTGGAGAATCACTGGGAAGCCGAAGAGCGCCTGGTACCACTCCATCGAACGCGCAACGTTGTCGACGTATAAGGACGTTTCCAACACTCCGACGATGCCTGGCATGGCTACCCTCCAAATCCGAGATTGACTTAGACTCGCGTGGCCCATCGGTCGATCCAGTCGGCAACGTCAGGAGCCGGAGTCTCCCAATCCCGACGAGGCGATTGCCATCATGCACCTTCGAGCGGACCCCGGGCGCCACGCGGTCGCGTTAACCGCAGCAAGCGGCGTCGAGGCTCACCCTGGCTCTCAATCGGAGACCGACGTCGATGAGCCAGTCTCCGACTCGAATGAGCAGGCGATCGTGAAGGTGAGGTTGACCACGGCCGGTGTCGCGCAGCTGGCGGATCACCTCCAACCGTCGTTTTAGCTCTCTCTCCTCACGTCGGTACGATTGTAATTGACCGATGGGGTCAAGATCGAACACGATGCCCTCCGAATGTGACCGGACCGCTCTGTAGCACAAGTGATCTACTCATGCCATGACTACTGGTACGGCTCGGAGTTACACTGCTAGGAAAGGCACCGTGGTCAGGTCAACTACCGTTGCTTCGCTTCTCTTCCTCCTCCACCGGTACAATGCTCAACGACCCGTCAGCCTCAAGAACCGCGAGTCGGATTTGCTCCAGACTCGATAGCCCGAAGTTGCGCGCCGCGGCCAGAACTTCCTCGGTCGTTATCCCTTCATGCCGCATATGATCGGGCTGCAGCTGACCGTTCTGGACAATGACGATGGGCGATCCGGTTAGACTCATTTCCAGGCCTGGCCGCCGGACGAATAAGATCCCCAGAATTCGATTAAGGACGAGGATAGTCCCAGCTGCCACGATTCCAACGGCCAGATGGCCGCTTCCCTGGGTCATTGCATTCTGGACGGCGTTGGCTAAAGCCAGGACCACAACCAGATCGAAGATTGTCATTCCCGCCATCTCGCGTTTTCCGAAAAGGCGGATGCCAATTAGCAGCGCAGCCAGCACGATCGCCGAACGGACGGCAATCGTGGAGAGGAACAGCGGGAATAAGGTGTCAGTCATCGATCGGAAGCCATCGTCCGTATTCCTCTAGGCGGGGAGCTAATTGAGCCGTAAAGCGCGGAAATGATGTCGGGTTCGGTGAACGGTCGAGTCTTTCGGGACGACGCTAATCGAGCCGTCGACCTCTAAGACGCACATCTGGGTGTCTGCTAGACTGGTGAGGCCATGTTCGCGCAAAGCCGCCATCAACAACTCGCGCGTTACACCCTCGCGCTTCATTTGATCGCCAAGGAGTTTTCCATCCTTGGCAATAAGAAGAGGTTCTCCGACCATCCGGCGGGCAAGCGCGGGAAAACGGACGATCAGCGTGGTGAAGAGGCGATTGAGAAGCAGCAAGGTTAGTGCCGCCACCAGACCTCCGAACAGGCTGTTGTCATTCCCGACCATTGCGTTCTGGACCGAATTTGCCAGGACGATGATCAGGACGAGATCGTAGATCGTCATCTGGCCGAGCTCGCGCCGGCCCAGGAGATGAAGACCAATCACGAGAAACAAGTAAACAACCGCGGTTTTGCCGGCTATCGCCAGGGCGCCCAGAAGGTCGGGGCCTGAGAAAACGGCGGCGAGCCAATCGTTCAACATTGTGTCACAGCGCTCCGGCTGAAGGTGGGGTTTCGACTCGTACCAGTTATGATAATGCCACGGACTAATTCACGCGAAACCGGGGGTGAAGACGCTAATGGCTCAAGAAATCGTCGACTTGCTACGCGTCTTCGCTCATACCCTGGTCATTTACATTTTTCTCATAGCGTGCCTGAGCCTCTTAGGTCGACGCCAGGTTGCCCAGATCACCTTCGTCGAGCTAGTCGTGGTCCTGATCCTGGGCAGCGCGGTCGAGACGGCGATGGTCGCCGGCAACACCACTCTTCTCGCTGGCCTAGTGTCGGCAGCTACTCTCCTCTTGGCGAACCGATTGTTCACGCTGGCGCTCGCTCGTTGGCACTGGCTGAGGCAATTGGTCATCGGTGGACCGGTCATCCTCGTCCGCGACGGGGCTTTCATATCGCCAAACCTGGCCCGAGTTGGTTTAACCGAAGCCGACGTTGAAGAGGCAATTCGAGCACACGGATTCGCCGGCTCGAAAGAAGTGCGCTACGCGGTTCTCGAGATCGACGGCTCGGTCGGAGTCGTTCCGACCAGCGCGCCGATTCACCGAGGACATCGCTCCGTGACGTCCATCTGAATCCTCTTGTCTTGGCCGCTCTAGCGCGGCTCGTGCGCAATCCGATCGAGAATTTCCGCGGCTTGCCGCAGTGTCGCGAGCTCGTCGGGAGGTAGATCGGCAAGCCGAAGGGCCAGTGCGTCGATCCGTCGCGTTCGACCTTCGTCGAGAAGGCGCGTACCGGCCTCGGTAGCGTGGACGAGAACTTCGCGGCGGTCGGTCGTACCGGCCTCGCGCTCAACCAAACCGGCCTCTTCCAAGGCGGCAACTATTCGAGTTATCGTCGGCGGTCGCACCTGCTCGGCGGCAGCTAGAGCCCCTATTGTGAGTGGTCCGTTGAAAACGATGACGGAAAGGGCCGACAAACGCGGCGCAGTGAGACCGCTCGCGTCGTCCTGTCGGCGCAGTCGTCGGAGAAGATGGATCGCCGCCGAGTGCAGCCGATCGGCGGTCCGGGACGGAACGTCGTCGGCGCCAGCCGGCCCATGGGCGTGATTCATGCTCTTGCCAAAGTTAGTTAGCCTAGCTAAACTATTGACCGTTCGCGAAGAGTGTACTGATTCGCAACGGAAAACGCCACATCAATAATTCGGAAGGAGACAATCCCTTGGCTGTCGAGCCGACGACCTTTGGAATATCTCAAATTGGTCAGATCGCGATAACCGTGCGGGACCTCGATCGTGCCATCACGTTTTACCGAGACACCCTCGGCATGCCGTTCATCTTTCGGGTGCCAAACCTCGCGTTCTTCGACTGCTCGGGCGTTCGCCTGATGTTGAGTCCGCCGGAGCGCCCGGAGTTCGACCATCCGGCATCCATTCTCTATTACAAAGTGGAGGATTTGAACGTCGCCTACGCCACGCTGCGCGATCGCGGTGCCGAGTTCACCGACCAGCCGCACCTCATTGCCAAGATGGGCGATCACGATCTCTGGATGGTTTTCCTCAAGGACACCGAAGGAAACACGCTCGGGTTGATGAGCGAGGTTCGACCGCCAGCGTAGGAGCCGTTCGTCGGCAAACTGACATACACCACCATCGGCGTGTCTCAAAGCTCGAACCAATTGACGCCGAGCTCGCTCACGATCGTAAAACGAGGGAAATTGCCGCGCGCAAGCCGGCGAGGCTGACCGGCTTCGGGGCAACCAGGTCGACCGCTTCAGGTTGGGTGCCATCCGCGAGCATGATGTCGCCAAAGCCGGTGAGAAGAATAATTGGTTGATCTGGGGAGAGCTGTTTGATCGCCTGGGCAAGCTGGTCACCGCTCATGTCCGGCATCGCCCGGTCGGTGACGACGATATCGAAATGGTTGGCCCGGAACCTAGCCAACGCCTCGTAGCCACCGGACGCGGTTTCGACGTGGTGGTGGTCGACCGCCAAGTACGCGGAGAGAATCCGTCGGATGGGCGCCTCGTCCTCGACGACTAGAATGCGAAGGCAGGTCCGAGGGGCACCGTTATCCGGCCGCCGCTGGGGGGTGCTAGGAGGTGGTCCCGTCGGAATCCGAAAGTGCAACGTCGTACCTCGGTCGAGCTCGCTGTCGATCTCGATCGTTCCGCCGTGACGCTGGACGACTCCATAAACCATCGCGAGCCCCAGGCCGCTTCCATTCTTCCCCTTTGTCGTGAAGAAAGGCTCCAGACATCGGCGTCGTACGTCCTCGGTCATTCCCGTGCCGGTATCCTCGACATCAATCGCAACGGCGGATCCGACCGAATGGGTCCGGATTGACAATATCCCTCCGCGGGGCATCGCGTCGACGGCATTGAACACGACGTTGGTCAACATTTCTCGCAGATCCGATTCTCGCCCGGCAATGACGGGAACCGATTGCAGGGAGGTCTGAGCGTCAATGACCGCTCCCCGGGCGAGAGCCTGACTTTTCCAGCGTGGCTCGGTCAGCGAAAGGACTTGCTCGATCAATCGATTCACGTCGATCGATTCAAGCAGATCGTTGTCGTCGCGCGGGCGATAGAACTCGCGTAAGCGACCGACGATGTTGGCTGCGTTCATCGCCGCGCCGTTGATCAATTGCAGGTACTCTCGCATTTTCTCCCGGTCGTCAAGATCAGTGGGACGAACGAGGGGCAGCTCGCTGGTGCCTGCGATCATGGCGAGAACGTTATTGAAGTCGTGAGCCACTCCGGATGCCATCTCGCCGAGCGCCCGAAGGCGTTCCTGTTGAATAATGCGCAGCTGCGTTGCTTTCAGCTCCTCCAGGGCATTTTGTAGGAGACGATTGCTCTCCTGGAGTGCCACCTCGGCGCGCTGTCTCTCCTGTCGGGCAAGCTTCATTTTTAGGGCTCGGTCAACCGCGCTACCTAATCGCGCCAGTCGGTCCTTCAAGAGATAGTCGACGGCACCTTGCTTCAGGCACTCGACCGCGGCTTCTTCGCCGACCGATCCGGTGACGACGACTAATGGGATGTCCATCCGTCGGTCGGCCAGGATCCGGAGCGCCTGAATCGCGTCGAACTGCGGCAAGGTGTAGTCGGCGAGGATGATGTCGAGCGTCGTCCCGAGTTTTGCCAGGTAATCCGGTCCCGACGCGACTCGTTCCCATTCGACGTCGTACCCCGACCGTCGCAGCTCACTCACGATCAAGAGCGCGTCGGAAGGCCGGTCTTCCAGAATCAGGACGCGAAGCGGTGACGCCACGGATTACTCGCTACTCCGTTACGGATCGACTGACGAGTTGAGCAGTAGCCAATAGAAGCCAAGCTGGCGAACGACTTCGGAGAATTGGTCGAAATCAATTGGCTTCACAATATAGCTATTTGCGCCGAGATCCAGGCAAGTACGAATGTCTGGATCCTCGCTCGATGACGTGAGGACGACGACGGGGATGGATCGGGTCCGCGGGTCGCTCTTGACCTGACGCAATACTTCGATGCCGTCGACAAGCGGGAGCTTAAGATCGAGTAAGATGGCGCGTGGTCGGCCTACCGTCCCCTGATCGGCGAACTCGCCTCGTCCAAATACGAGGTCAAGGGCTTGGGCGCCATCCCGGACGATCTGGACGTGATTGGTTAGTTGATGCTTCCGAAAGGCACGGAGTGTCAGCCGGACATCGTCCGGGTTGTCTTCCACTAGCAAGATCTCGACGGCGCCTCTAGACATCGCTCGCCGACCCATCGAGGGTGAAAAAGAAAGTAGCCCCTTCATTAACTGTCGCGTCGGCCCAGATTCGCCCACCGTGTCGGTGAATGATCCGCTGAACAATTGCGAGACCGACGCCAGTTCCCTCATATTCGCTCGACTGATGAAGGCGTTGAAAAACGATGAACAGCTTTGGTGCGTACTTCATGTTAAAGCCAACCCCGTTATCTCGGACGAAGTAAACGGTTTGTCCGTTCTCGATATACCAGCCGACATCGATTCGAGGACGCTCTCGTTCTTTCGTGAACTTGAGAGCGTTGCTGAGAAGATTGATCCACACCTGACGAAGGAGGGACGGATCGCCCAGACTGTCCGGGAGATCGCTGACCTGAACGTCCCATCGGATCGAGGTATGCTCGGCGGTAAGATCGGCAAGAACCCCCTGGACAAGCTCGCCCATGGCAACTGGTTGCCGCTGCAGGGGCTGCCGAGACAGGCGAGAGAAAGCCAGGAGGTCGTCAATCAGAGTCCCCATTTGGATTGCGTTTGATCGAACCAGGCCAAGAAGCTCCTGAGCCTCGAGATCTAACGCCGACGAATAATCGTCGAGGAGAATGCGAGCGAAGCCATTCATTGCTCGCAACGGCGCCCGAAGATCGTGTGAGACCGAGTAACTGAAGGCTTCCAGCTCTCGGACCGCGTCGTGAAGCTGGTCGTTCAATGCCAGCTGCTCTCTTTCGGCGGCGTCGCGTTCCGCGGTTCGCGCGGCAAGGCGCTCGCGCATAACCCCGAAGAAGGTCGCGAGCTGCTCGATCTCGCGAATATTCGTGACCGGAAGCGGAGCATTGTCGTCCCCGTGGGTGAAGCGATCGATTGCCCGGGTCAGGACCGTAATCGGAGTGGCGAGGCGGCCGGCCGCGAGGACTCCCGATGCCATCGTGATGACGATGATCAGGCCCACCAGCTCGATCGATCGATCGAGGCCGGTCCGGGCGCTAGCAAGAGCGGTCGACGCCGGCTGCTCGACGATGATTCCCCATCCCAGATCGGAGACGGGGGCAAATCCGGCAAGGCGTTCGGCATTTCCTTCGCCGTAGACGAGCGTACCCGGCGAACCGCCTTTCGACAGCAGCGCGCCGACCGGGGGAAGAGATGACAAATCGGTTGTAGGACTTTGATCGATGGCGTTCGAGTGAGCGATAACGTGGCCTCGGTCGTCGACGAGGTAAACAATACTTCCGGCGCTTTCACTTGCGCGACTAACCAGGAGGGTCAGGCGATCGGTGCTGACGGCAGCGGAGACAAGTCCGACAAATTCACCGGTCGACGCTCGGATCGGGGCTCCCAACGCCACGACCGGCCGTTTGAGAATCGGCGAGACGAGAACGTCAAGACTGGGCTGGAGTGTGTGTCGAGCATTCTCGAAAACGGGAAAACCGTTCGCCCGCGCCGGCGGGCGCCCATCGCTTCGGGCGATCGGATTACCGTCGGCGTCGAAGATCGCAATCGCCGAAACATTCGGGTACGCCTGATCGACAACGGTCAGAAGGGTCTCTTGGGACGTCGGAGCCATTTGGAGTAATCCCGGCTGCGCCGCGAGGGACAATATCGCTGCTCGGTGGAGGCTGATGTAGTCCGCCACGTCTTGCGCGAGGGCGATGGCGAACGCTTGCTGTACGGCCAACGCTTGAGCGGTGAGCATTTGCTGCTCACCATCGGCAACGTATGCGGCCACGCTCAGGAGCGAAATGGCGGTCGTGCCAGCCACTGTCAACGCTAGTCTTGGTCGAAGCGAATACAGGTCGACCCGTCGAAGATGGTGTCCAGCGAAGGGTAGCAGCGCAAGGATCGTGGCGGACTCAACGTAATACACTAAACCGGTCCATCCGACCGCAAGCTGTGAATACTCCGCCGCGAACCACACAAAGGCCACGGCGATGGCGAGGTGGGCGGCCCAGGTCAGAACCCGCGGTAGGACACGAAAATACTGAGTACAGACCACGACGGTTCCACTGACAGCATAGGCTATCCCAAACCAACTCAGGTTGGGGCGAACGACATCGTAGGCATTGCTGGAGAACATGGTCGGTACCGCGACAAATAGTAGTCCAATCACGACGGCGCTAATTCCCGCCGCCACGACAAACAGATCGATGGGATAGACCAGCGCCTCGGCATCCGGAAGGGATTGATTGTGGACGTCGGAGGTCGTATGCCTTACTGACTGTCCGAATCGATTGTCCCGGGATCGCAACGCCGCGAAAAGCGCAATGAGAACGCTCAACCCAAGGCCGAAGTAGTTAATCGTTCCGGTCAAGACATGTCCGACAGCGTAGCTCAGCGCCAGGACGAAAAGGCATACCGCGACGACGACGTGCGAGGTGATGACGAGGGCCGTTGCCCGGTGGCCCTCCCCGGCAAGAAATAGGTTTGCTCCGCCGAACGCCAAAGCCATTCCCCACACGGTCAGATTTGGGTGGAGCAGCGCGTAGGCTGAGCCCGCGAACTGATGGGGAACGACCAGCATCAATACCCCGACGACCAGACAGAACGCGCTCGACATTCGTCGGAGTGTGGACACCATGAGGGCCGGGGCGGGCCGGCTAGAGGGGGAGGCAGCGATGTCTCGCACACCTGATGGTCGGGGGAGGGTAGCTACCACACCCGCCGTGTCAATCGGAACAGGCATCGCTGGTCGCCTTTCAGGACGTATCAGTCAACGCGTCCGCCGCAATTCGAGGGCTTGGTTGGAAAGGCACCCCTTTCGAAGCAGGGTGATTTACTCATAATGCCGGTACCAATATATCCAGCAAAGGTCGCAGACGTGATTAGACTTCTGACCTACCTTTTAATGGTTAGCTCGACTTACTGGTTAGCTCGACCAGATTTCAGCCAGAGAGATGCTCAACTCTGGAAAGGGCTCCGAGCTGAGCGTTTCGGATCCGGTCGCGCGCGCGCTGATTCGGTACGAACCGTCGACGAGGTCGCTCGCTTCGACGATCCGATTGTCCGGGTCGATCGTCCAGAAATGCGGAACAGCGTGCCGCGCGTAAATTTGTCGCTTGGCGTGGCGGTCTCGGGAAGCCGTGGACGGCGATAGCACCTCGACGACCAGGTCGGGTGGGCCGGAGATGTAGCGGTCGCCGATAATGTCCTCTCGGCCCTTTGCGACGAAAAGAATATCCGGTTGGACGACGGTGATGTCGCTGAGGCGGACGTCGATCGGGGAGGTGAAGATCGTCCCCAAGCCGCGCTCTCGAGCATGGATTAGCAAAGTGGATGCGAGGTTTAATACGACGACCTGATGCCGTGGGATCGGCGCCGCCGTCACCTCGAGTTCCCCTTCATACAGCTCATACCGATTTCGGTCCTCCGGCATCTGCACAAGATCGTCGTAGGTTAGGATCACCCGCTCAGGTTGGGTCGCCATCGTCACGCCCTCCGTTGTCCGAGCCAAGAGAAATTGACGCAATGTCTCTTTAGCGGCCGGCACGGTCCCAGTAGCGGGGGGGGGTGTGGCCCCCCCGGAAACACAGGACGCGGGGGGCCAACC
>CAZBQK010000010.1:37479-40123 GCA_964493975.1 uncultured Dehalococcoidales bacterium
CCAAGAGCTATTTACTGCAATGTATCGTCAGCGGCCGGAGCGGGGGGCTTGTCCCCCGCTCGTAACCAGTGACGGCGGGGGACAAGCCCCCCGCTACTGACCCGAGGCCGGACGGTTAACCATATTGTAGCCTTATCCCTAGTTTGGAAATACCCTGCGCGTTTCAGGCGGTCGCCTTCTTCATTGTCGCCGTCGGACCGAACTTCTGACGCAACTTGGGTAACACCTGCTGACCGTAAAATTGAATGAACTCTCGCTGATTCTCACCAGGCGACTGAAAGAAAAGGTGGGTGAATCCCGCCTGAAGTAGTCGCTCCGCGTTAGCCACGTGTTGATCGGGATCGGCGGAGATGAACCAGTGGCTCGCGATCTGGTCGTCGCTGAAAAGCGCGCCGATTTTCTGGAGATACCGCGCGTCCCAAATTCCGTACTTATCTCGGTCCGGCACCAGGTTTCCGGCCCAGAGGCGAGCCTGGGACAGCGCCCGGGTCCGGTCGGGTGCGACGATGACCTTCACCTCGGTCATTCGCATCAAGGCTGACGGATCGCGACCGGCTATCCGAGCTCCGTCGTCCAGCGCAGCCATGACCTTCATTCGATCGGCAGAGATCGGTCCGGGTTCAGACGTGGTTATCCAGCCGTCGCCCATTTTTCCCGCCAGACGAGCGGTGCGGACCCCAAACGCCGCGATCACGAGGGGAACTGGTAGGGGCGGCTGAAGGTAGAGGTGGGCATCGCGGGTGTGGAAGTAGCGCGCTCGGTACGTCAGGTGCTCGCCGTTCCAGAGTCCACGGATTATATCGACCGCCTCGACCAGTCGCGCGTAGCGCTCTCGTGGCTCCGGCCACGCGCCCGTCGTCGAGGCTTCGTTGAGTGCTTCGCCCGATCCCACGCCAAGCCAGAAGCGGCCGGGAAACATCGTTCCCAGCGTCGCCGCGGCCTGGGCGATCACAGCAGGGTTGTAGCGCATCGTGGGACAGGTCACGGCGGTGCCAAACTGCAGGCGCTGGGTTCGCGCGCCGACCGCGCCGAGCCAGCTCCAGACAAATGATGTTTGAACGCCGTCGTGCCGCCACGGATGAAAGTGGTCGCTTGCCGCGATCGCGTCAAAGCCCAATTGCTCAGCTTCGATAACCAAGTCGAGCAGCTCATTTGGAGCGAACTGCTCGGTATCGGCTTTGTATCCCAGGATGGCCATGACTGCCCTCCAACGGTGATGTAGATGCGCCTTGCATTGGGCCTTGGCAAGTACATAGCCAGAGCCGATATCCGAAACCGCGTTCGGCGAAGCCTGTCGGCAGATCGCCCAATCTTCACCAGGGTATTTTGGGCATGTCGATACCGGGCGGCTGGTCTTTCGTTCGGTTACACTGGAAAGGAATGAAAAAGAGGAACAGCTTTCGATGGATACAACTCGTCTCGCGCGCGAGAACTTTGAGAGCGCTCGACGCAAGGCTTTCTGGCGAAAGGTTCGGAGCTGGCTGACCCGCGAGCCAAACGAGCTTCTGGCTTTTGACGACGTTCAACGGTTTTTACCGGTCCGGGGCCAGCATTCTCTGGGGACTCGGGTCGTTCCGATCGATAAGATCGTTGGCAGCGTCGGACGCTATCATGACTTCGATCGGGCCTTTCTTCCGCGGCGGGCCCATTCGAAAGGTCGTTGGACCAACGTCGATCGGGCGTACCTCGAGCACGTGACGCTTCCCCCAATCGACCTCTACCAAATCGGCGAGGTTTACTTCGTCAAGGATGGTAACCATCGGGTGTCGGTCGCCCGGGAGAGGGGACAGGATTTTATTGACGCATACGTTGTCGCGGTCGAGGTTCCGGTCCCGCTGACCGCGGATGTCAATCTCGACGACCTCATTCGCAAGCAGGAATACGCGGCGTTTCTCGACGCGACCGGAATTCGGACCTCGCGACCCGAGGCGCGCGTCGAGCTGACTCTACCCGGTCAGTACGACAGTCTCCTCCAGCACATCGCCGTTCATCGGTGGTACCTGGGCGAGCGCCGCGGCGCCGCGATCACCTGGGAGAACGCGGTGGCCTCGTGGTACGACAACGTGTACCGGCCGCTCGAGCGGATTATTCGCGACCGACACGTTCTGCACGACTTTCCTCAGCGCACCGAGGCCGATCTGTACCTCTGGATTGCCGAGCATCACTGGTATCTGCGCGAAGCGCGCGGGCACGTTCCTCTCGAGCACGCCGCGCGAAGCTTCGCCAATCACTACTCGGAGCGCCCGGTCAGGCGTATCGTGAACGCGCTAAAGCGAACTGCAACGCGACGAATTCTCGCCCGTTAGGGCGCCTCACTGCACCCGTTCGGCCCCGGCCCGCGCCACGGCGCCAGTGCGGGCACTCACCCGCTCGTACGTCGGCTCTCGGGAAGAAAGCACGGACCTCGTCGAGAATCCGTAGGGGCATCCCCTTGTGGGTGCCATGGTACTCGTTCGAACGGCCAAGAGACGGGGCACCCACAAGGGGATGCCCCTACACCTATGTCCGCCACCGTCGTTTGCAATCGCACTAGCGTGCGGAATGTCAACCAGTAGCGCGGGGGCTTGTCCCCCGCCCGTATCCCGGTGGGAAGTGGCCGCGGTTACGGGCAAAACCAGTACCGCGCGGGGGGGAAACCCCCCCG
>CAZBQK010000010.1:40133-50826 GCA_964493975.1 uncultured Dehalococcoidales bacterium
GTTTCCGGCCGTCACGAGTCACGGGCGGGGGACAAGCCCCCGCGCTACTGAACGCTTACTCGGCCTCTAGCTAAACACCGCATGTTTCTGCCCTAGAGATTCTCGATCTCCACCGGCTCAACCGGTTCGGGAAGGGAAAAGCCAAAGATGCGGGAGTAAAAGTACAGCTCGGCCGCGAGCGTCCGCTGGATCGTGTCGGACATCCGGAAACCGTGCTGTTCGCCGGCAAAGGCGAGGTACGCGACCGGGAGCTTCTTCGCCCGAAGCGCCTCGACCATCATCTCTGCCTGATTCGGCGGAACGATCTTATCTTCCAATCCCTGGAAGAAGATGATTGGGCAGGCGAGTCGATCGGTGAAATGGATCGGCGATCGCTCGACGTACCGGTCGCGCCGCTCGGGGTATGGTCCGATCAGGCTGTCGAGGTAGCGCGACTCGAACTTGTGAGTGTCGTGGACCATCGCTTCCAGGTCGCCGATTCCGTAGTAGCTCGCGCCGGCCCGAAAGACGTCGCGGAAGGTGAGCGCGGCGAGCGTCGTGTAGCCGCCGGCGCTGCTGCCTCGAATTGCTAGTCGGTTGCCGTCGACCAGGCCCTCTTTGACCAGAAATCGAGCGCCATTCGAGCAGTCGTCGACGTCGACGATACCCCATCGATCGTTCAGTCGCTGGCGGTAGGCTCGTCCGTAGCCGGTGCTTCCCCCGTAGTTCACGTCGAGGACCGCGAAACCCCGGCTGGTCCAGTACTGGATCGACAGATTGAGCGACGTTCCGGTCGCGCTGGTCGGACCGCCGTGACTGATCACCAGCAGCGGCGGTCGCTCGTCGGCTGGAGCGACGTAGTCGCGATTAACCGGAGAGTAGAAATAGGCGAACGCGGTGAGATTGTTTTCAGTCGGGAATTCAATCTGGCGCGGCCGGGAGAGGTAACCGGGGTCGACGGTCGTGGTGCTCGATCGGCGCAAGGGGACGATTTCCCGATTCGATAGGTCGAACGAGACCAGGCTCGGCGGCTCGGTCGGAGATGCTCCAACGAAGACAAAGCCCTCTGGCCCTGCCCGCAGTTCGGAGATGCTCGTGTAGGGCGTTTCGAGATAGCTGACGTCTCGGGTCGCCGGATCGACGACAGTCAGCCGTCGCCCACCCTTGTCCACGTAGGTGCAAACCAGTCGCCCGTCGGAAAGATAGGTGTAGGTCGACAAGCCAAAGACCCATTCCGGCAGGCCAATGTCGGCCGCGACCTCAAAGAGGGGTTGGATCTGTCCGTTGTGCCAGCGGTACAGATTCCACCAGCCGTTGCGGTCCGAGACGAAGGTCAGGATACCGTCCGGCGACCATTCCGGTTGGAAGATCGATTCGCTGACCCCTCCCGCGACCAGCACGGCATCGCGGATCGATCCATCGTCGGCAATCTCGCCCACCCAGAGCTCGTTTCCGTCCCACGGCATGTTCGGATGGTTCCACGTGAGCCAGGCGAGGCGAGCGCCATCTGGGCTAAGGCGCGGAGACGAGTAGAAATTGTTTCCCGACGCAAGGACGTCACCTGGTCCGCCGCTTTCCAAATCCACGGCGACGAGAGTATTGATCGCCTCCTTGGTGGAGTCGGTGTGGTCCTCCCGCACGCAGATCAGGCGATGACGAGGGCCATCGACGATCGCATTCGCGTAGCGAAGATCGACCTCCGGGCTGAGCGGTCGGGGCGGAGAGCCCGGATCCTGCCGATACAACCGTTGATCGGCATAGTTGGAGAAAAAGACCGTTCCGCGATCGACGACGAATGCTCCCCCGCCGTACTCGTGCACCCGCGTGCGGGCGTTCAAAGGAGCAGGGGTGACGTCCTCGATCCGACCATCCTCGGTCCGGCGGACGACCACGTTCCGACCGCGTTCGACCGGTCGGCTCTCGATCCAATAGACCGTCTTTTCGTCCACGATGACCTGACCCAGTCCGATCGAGGTGCCGGTAATCAGGTCGGTTGTGATTGGCGACTTCCACGATCCGTATGCTGCAACGGTTGGGGTAGCCATTCTCTATCGCTCCTCTCGTAGCCCGGACAATTATAGCGAGGTCGGCATGTTTTCGACTGCAGCCACGGTCTCGACACCGAAAGCTATTCGGCGCGCGACTGCGACCAAATAGTGGTCTTGGCGTCCGGTATGCTTAGGCAAAGTCGGCGGTACCAACGGTGCGGGTTTGTGCTGGACACGGCATCGCTCGACCGAATCGAACGATGGGAGACAGGACCATCTCGTGAAACGGCTCGCCGCGATCGACATTGCCGAAGGAGCGCTCCTCGCCGACGTGGCGGTTATCTTTCAGCTGATGTGGACGTATCTGCCAATTCCGGGTCTGTTCTTCCGTTTCCTGATCCCAATCGTCTTCACCGTTCTCGTCCTGAGACGAAACCTGTCCACTGGAATGTTGGCCCTCGCGGTCACTCTTTTCGTCGCGACGGTTGTGACCGGCCCGTACCTGCTCGACCTGGCGTACCTTGCACTCGAAGGAATCGGAGGTCTCTTTTGGGGCCTTGCGTTCAAACGCGGTTGGAATCACCTGGTCGCGCTGGGTCTTGGAACGGTTTGTCTCGTCGCCTCCCTCGCGACGATGAGTATTGTGACCTTCGCACTGGTGCTTCCTCTAGCCACGATCGCTCGGTCGTACCAGCGCACCTATGCCGCCGCGCTCTCGGCGGCCGGTTTCCTGGCGGGCAAGATCGGTCTTGCCGATCAGTGGCAGGCAACCCTTGCTCCGACGATCGCTCCCCTGGGCGAGATCATGCTCGCGCACTGGTGGCTTCTGCTTCTCGCGGCCAGTGCCGCCGCCGCCGTCCCGATCATCCTGGTCACCTACATTATCACCAACATCCTGGTGCGGCTCATGGGATACGACGTCGCGCCATTCCCGGGAGGATTGGTCGATCGAGTTGGGAAGCGCGTGGGATGGCGCCTCCTGCGCCTTGGCGTCCGACACAAGATCGTGGGGCGGAGGAGTGACTTTACTGCTTTCGGCGGGCGAGGGCAACTTCCCCCCTCTCCCCACGGGAGAGGGCGAGGGTGAGGGGCGTCCATTCTGGGTGGGAACAGGTGAACCAGCGCTGATGTCTACTCCCTTGATCGCAATGCGAGGTGTCTCGTACGCCTACACTCCACCGCCGCACCGGGGCCAGAGGGTGAAGTCGATCATCGCGCTCGACGACGTCGACTTCGACGTCAATCAAGGCGAGTTCGTGGCCGTGCTCGGTCGCAACGGCAGCGGGAAGTCGACGCTCGCCCGCCTCTGCAATGCGCTCCTTGTCCCGACCTCGGGTCGAGTTGTCGTCGGCGGACTCGATACCCGCGATCCCGCCAATGCCCCCGGCGTTCGCGCTCTCGTTGGGATGGTGTTTCAAAATCCAGACAATCAGATCATCGCGACGGTGGTCGAGGACGACGTCGCCTGGGCTTTGGCCGCCCGGGGCCTTCCGACCGTGGAGGTTCGCGAGCGGGTGAATCTGGCGCTTGCCGCCGTGGGCCTGGCCGACCGACACGACTGGGCGCCCCACCATTTGTCCGGCGGGCAGCGGCAACGTTTGGCAATCGCCAGCGTCGTCGCGCTTCGTCCGCGCTGCATCGTCGCCGACGAGTCGACCGCTCAGCTCGATCCGCTGGCCCGTGGGGACGTCGTGGCGCTGCTGCATCGATTGAACCACGTCGACGGGACGACGATTCTCCAGGTTACCCACGATCTCGAAGAGGCCGCGCTCGCCGACCGAGTCCTGGTTCTCGACGGTGGCCGGATCGTCCTTGACGGCAAGCCGACCGTGGTGCTGGCCGATCATGAGCGGTTGCGCCGCCTCGCGCTAGCCATTCCGGAGCCGTGGGAGCTGGCTGCCCGTCTGCGCGCGCTGGGACGGCGGATCTCGACTGACGCGCTCACCGTCGACGCGATCGTTCAGGAGATCGCCCAATGAGCGATCCGATCGTCTCGATTCGCGACCTGAGTCAGGTGTTTCGAACGGGTCCGAAGCCGGTCATCGCGGTAGATCGGGTCAACCTGATCGTGGAGCGGGGAAGCTGCGTCGCAATCGTCGGGGCGGGGGGGTCGTGTAAGTCGACGCTGATCAAACACCTGAACGGGTTACTGCGCGCGACCTCTGGCCAGGTTGTAGTCGACGGCATCGACCTGAGCAGCCGAGGTCTCGACCTGAGCGGCTTACGGCGGCGAGTCGGCATGCTGTTTCAATCTCCCGAAGCGCAATTGTTCGAGCGCACGGTTTTCGCCGACGTTGCCTTCGGTCCGCGTCAGCTGCGGCTCCCCCGTCGCGAGATTCACCGGCGGGTTCGGACAGCCCTCGAGTCAGTCGGACTACCCCCGGGCCTTTTCGGGTCGCGATCTCCATTTGATCTAAGTGGGGGGCAGATGCGACGGGTCGCGTTGGCCGGAGTTCTTGCCCTTGAGCCCAGCTTGCTCGTCCTCGACGAGCCGACAATCGGCCTCGACGCCGCCGGCCGGGAGGAGTTCTACCAGTACGTCGAGCTGGCTCGACGTGCTCGTGGCATGACGGTTGTTCTCGTATCGCACGACATGGGTGAGGTCGCCGGGATGGCCGATCGAATTGTCGTCATGCATGGGGGCCGAGCCGTCGCCGACGGGACGCCGCGTGAGGTCTTTTCCGATGGCCCGGCTCTCGAGGATTGGGGGCTCGCGGCTCCGCCCCTGGTCGAGCTGATCGGACAATTACGCTCGCGGGGAATTCCGGTCCCACCCCGAGCAATGACGCTTGACGAGGCAGTTGAAGCACTGCAGTTGGAACGAGGGACACCATGCTCCGAGACCTGACCGTCGGGACGTACTTTCCGGGATCCAGCGCCCTTCACCGGCTCCAGGCGCGGACGAAGCTCCTGGCTCTGATGTGGTTATTTGTCACGCTGGTGGCGGCAAATCACCGTCGGAGCTCATTGGCGCCGCATCTCGCGGTGACGGGGCTGGTCGCGCTCGCGGCAGGGGCCTCTGGCGTTCCCTATCATCAGATCTGGCGACGGACCCGGCTTCTTGCCATTGCCTTGATTGGCGTTGCAATCCTGCTGCTCCTCGATCATGACGGGAGCCCAATCGTGAATTTCGAACCAGTCGTCATAACTGACGACGGCGTGTGGATCTTCGTGAGCGCCGGGGTCATGCTCGTCGTTCTTTACCTGGCCGCGCTGCTTTTGACGATGACGACGACTCCGGTGGCCCTTGGCGAAGGTTTGACCCTGCTCCTGGCTCCGCTGCGGCCCTTGCGCCTCCCTGTCGACGACTTCGCGTTGATGACCTTGATCGCGCTTCGCTTCATCCCAACCCTCATCGGCGATGCCGAGACGCTGATCGAGGCCCAACTATCCCGGGGCGCCGACCTCCGGCGAGGAAATCTAAGGGACCGGATTGGCAGCCTTGGTGCGTTATTCGTCCCGCTCGTCAACAGCGTCCTCCGTCGCGCGGCCGAGCTTGCCCTGGCGTTGGACGCGCGAGGCCACAACGGCGATAGTCAGACGACAATCCTCCACGAATCCTCGTTGGGTCGATTGGACGCGCTCGCCCTCGGTCTTACCCTGTCGGTGACGCTGGGGGCGTTCTTCATCTAAGATAGTGTTACCGTCTTGAGGTCGAAACATCCGCGTCAGTTCGGAGGAAGCCGTCCTTGGTCGACAACCCACTTGCAAAAAAACTTCTGATCAAACCCGGTCACCGAGTCGCCGCCCTCAACGCTCCGGCAAATTTCCTCGAGCGCCTGTGTCCGTTACCGGAGGGCGTCGATCTGATTGAGCAGTCGGAGAGTGGTCGAGATGTCGTTCTGGTGTTCGTGAAGGATTCGAGCGAGCTCGATAACCTGGCGCCGCTGGCTCTCGGTGCGGTGAAGCGCAACGGTGCGCTCTGGGTGTCGTACCCCAAAAAGTCGTCGAAGCTGAAGACGGACCTGTCGCGTGACGTTGCCTGGCGGCCACTCCGGGAGGCTGGCTTCGAAGTTGTCAGCGCCATCGCGATCGACGAGGTGTGGTCCGCGCTGCGTTTCCGACCGATCGAGCTGGTGGGGACCTAAAGCCCCTCCTTACTGGGACGCCTGATTGCCCGACAACACAACGGGAGGACGCTGAGCTGGAACCGTGCCCTCGGCGAACCAGTCGGGAACAGGTGGTCGTCCCCAGTCCTCGAGAAGGCCGGTCGATTCGTCGGCCGATCCTTGGACGAGTCCGGCCGGTCGGGTGAACTCTTGCACTGGGTGCCCCTTGAGCACCGCGGTGACGACATCGTGCCAGACCAGGGCCGGCCCGCGAGCGCCAAAGGGCGTCATCATCGGACGATTATCCGCGTTCCCGGCCCACACCCCGACCACGATCTGGGGGGTATAACCAACCGCCCAGGCGTCTTCAAGACTCTCGGACGTCCCCACCTTCGCCGCGGCCGCCCCGGGTCGGTCCGGAAGCTCGAGGGCCGAGTGGGCGCCGAGCGTTTCGGCGCGAGCGGCATCGTCGGCCAGGATGTCGGTCGTCAGCCATGCCGCTTCTGGACTCACCAGGCGGATTCCGGGCGTCGGCTGATAGGCGTCGAGAACCTTACCCTTCGCGTCGGTGACTTTGAGGATGGCCACCGGTGCGTATTGACGGTGGCCCGCGTCCGCGTTCGCAACCGGTTCTCCGACCTGGACGCCGCTGTTGGCGAGGGCGGAGTAGGCGTAGCTAAGGTCGAGTAGCTCGACCGGCTCATTGCCGAGCGTGAGGGCGAGTCCATAGTAGGCGGCAGGTTGACCTAACGACGTGATTCCAAACCGGTGAAGCGTCGTCAAGAGATGATCGACCCCAACTCGATCTAGCATTTTGATGGCCGGCACGTTCAAGGAGTTGGCCAGAGCGCGGCGAACCGTCACCGGGCCGCGAAACTGCCCGTCGGCGTTCTGTGGCACGTACGATGGCTGGCCCTCCCCCATCGAATAGGGGGTCGGAACGTCCTCGACGACGGTGCCCGGCATGGCCAGATGTCGATCGAACGCGTTGAGGAAGGTGAACGTTTTGATTGTCGATCCCGGCGGACGTGCCGTTGTCGTCATGTTGATCTGACCGTGAATCGAGTCGTCCCAGAAGTTCGCGCTGCCAACCATCGTTAGAATCTCGCCAGTTTTGGGGTCGATCACGATGACCGCGGCATTCGTGGCGTTGTTTTCCTGAAGCAAGGGGAGTCGATTCTGGACCATCGCTTCGACCTGCCCCTGGAGATTGAGGTCGAGTGAGGTGTAGATGCGTAGTCCCGACCCGTAGATTTGCTCGCGGCTATATCGCTGCTCGAGGAGGTTCCGAACGTACATGACGAAGTGGGGAGCTCGCAAGCCGACGGAGGGATGGCGGTAGATCAACGGCTCCTGAAGGGCGGTTTCGGCCTGGGCCGGCGTGATGACGCCACGTTTGAGCATCAGCCCGATGACCTCGCGCTGGCGACGCTTCGCGGCGTCCGGATGCTGGTACGGATCGTACAGGGTGGGAGCCTGGGGCAGGCCGGCTAAAAGGGTGGCCTGCCCCAGGGTAAGCTGTTCCACTGGCTTGTCGAAATAAGTCTCGCTTGCCGCCTCGACGCCGTAGGCGAGGTTGCCGTAATAGATCTCGTTGAGGTAACGTTCGAGGATTTGATCTTTGGAATAGCGCTGGCTAACGCGATAGGCCAGAATGGCTTCCCACAGTTTTCGCCGAAGCGATTGTGACTGGCGCTCCCGCGGGCTCATGACGACGTTTCGGACGAGCTGTTCGGTGATCGTGCTGGCGCCGGACTCGATCTGGCGATTTCGGACGTCCTGGATCACGGCACGGAGGATCGAGGCTGGGTCAATCCCCGGATTCGTGTAGAAGTTCGCATCTTCGGTTGCGACCGTTGCCTCGATCAAGTAGCGCGGTATTTGCGGAAGCGAGACGACGCTACGCCGTCCGCCGTTGGGGTCGACGAGCTCGTACAGGAGCTGACCATTTCGGTCGTAGATCATCGCGGTCTGGAACATGCCGGTCGCGAAGACGTCGTCAACCGGCGGCAATCCCTCGAAGACCACCGCCAGCGCGGCTATTAGAGCGGCAATTGCCACGAGCCAACGGATCCACCTGCTCCAACGCGGCCAGCCATTTGGTGGCGAATCGCGGCGGTCTAACCCCGAGCGGAAAGCAGAAGCTTGCTCTTCCGCCCCCGGAGCCGGGGGAAAGGTTTCGTTGTCGACCGCGCTCATTGGTTATAATCCTCTCTCTACAACCTGGTCCCGACGCTGGCCGGTCGAACGAGGCGCCATGGGGACGGGGAATGGGACTGGCCGAGTGTTGGCCAAGTCGCGGTGCCGAGGGTGCCGTCGAGAGTGCCGGTATGGTATACGCTCAACGTTATGGTAAGTGATTGGCTTTGGAAAGTCGATTTACGTTTCGGGCGATTATCGCCCACGGATGATTACAATATGGTGTGAGCGCTGTCTCGCTCGACAGTTCTGCCATGGCGCGACGTGACGGAGCCTTGAAAAGGTCGCAATTCCAATGATGACGTCCAAACGTTCCAGGAGGCAGCTCAGTCCAACCGACCTGGGCAAAGACGAATCGTGTCTTGGGGATGACGAGAGCGAATCGCTCGTCGAGGGACTGGTCGAGGCGGTTGAGCGAGATCCCGGCGCATTTCCGAACGAGGGCGCGCTTGCCGCCGGGGCTAGGGTGAGTCTTGGTAAGCTGCACGAGCTGTGTCGGTTGTACTACCATTCGACTCCGTCGCTTTTACTGAATCACGCCCGGGTCGCCGCGGCGCAGCGGGCGCTTCTCGCCGACGGCCGGTCGATCGCCGATATCGCACGTGACGTTGGATACGAGAACCTGTCCGGGTTCAACCTGACCTTCCACGAGTGGACGGCAATGAGTCCGCCGGAGTTTCGGCAGCTAGGCCAGCGGTCGCGGTTCGATTTGTCGCTGCCTCCAAACTTTCCCCTTCAACGCATGCTGCGCTACCTGGGACGCGATCCAAATAGCCTGACCGATCGCGTCGATAGCCAAACCTACGTCGCCGCTTTCCGACTGGGTCGAAACCACTCCAGTGAAGAAGCGGTACTCGTCAGGGTCGAGTTTCTCCCGCCGGTTGCACGGTGCGAGATCGTCTCTCGATCGACCCTCGGACCGAAGGCCCTGATTCATCTTCACACGGGCCTCCTGGCAACGCTTGGACTGACTGGAAATCCGGCGGAGTTCGAGACGCGGGTCGCGGCCGCTCCGGAACTGGCGCCGTTGATCGATGGCCAACGTGGGTTGCGCGTTCCCCTGATTGCCGACCCCTTTGACGCACTGGTGTGGGCCATCGTCGGCCAACAAATCACGCTGTCCTTTGCCTTCACTCTTCGCCGCCGACTGATCGAGCTTGTTGGTACTATGGTGGGCGAAGGACTGTTCATTCCGCCGACGCCCGAGGTGGTGGCGGCATTGGATCCAGGCGATCTAACGAAGCTTGCGTTTTCGCGGGCAAAGGCGGCGTACCTGATCGATGCGGCCCGCCTGGTGGTCGAGGGGCGGCTGCCGCTCGCTGGGTTAAAGGGCAAGTCGGCCACGCGAATCGAACGGACGTTACTCGCGGTTCGCGGAATCGGGCCCTGGTCGGCCCATTACCTTCTCATGCGATCCTACGGTTTCCTCGACTGCGTTCCCGTTGGCGATGCGGTGCTTGCCGCGGGCCTCCAACGGTTCTTCGCGCTCGTGGACCGGCCGAACAAGGACGAGACGCTCACCCTCATGAATCGGTTCAGCCCGTACCGGAGTCTCGCGACGTTCCACCTCTGGCAACGTCACGGGACGGTGGCGTAACCGTCCGGACGGACGCGGAGCATCGTGACGTCCCTCCGTCGGGCCTTCATCCTTCAGAACACCCGGCTGCGGCGGGTGCCCTTCGTGCTCGAGCTGGAGCTTCATCTGGCCGACGAGATCATGCCGATCTGGCAGAAGATCGAGGCGGCGGTCGGAAAGCGGGGGGTGGCGCCGCCGTTTTGGGCCTTTGCCTGGGTTGGTGGTCAGGCGATCGCCCGGTACCTGCTCGATCATCCCGAGGAAGTCACTGGCAAGCGGGTACTAGATATCGCTACTGGCTCGGGTTTAGGTGCTATCGCTGCGATGCGGGCGGGCGCATTGTCGGCGATAGCGGCAGACATCGACGGGTTCAGCGGGGCCGCCGTGGCGTTAAACGCGCGAGCAAATGGGGTGACCGTGTTCTTCACCGACCGAGACCTGCTCGACGCTAATCCCCCGGACGTCGATCTGATCCTGGCCGGTGATATTTGCTACGAAAGACCACTTGCCGCGCGGATTCTGGCCTGGCTTCGGATAGCGCACGAGCGCGGAACCCGCGTCCTGATTGGCGATCCTGGCCGCGCCTATCTCCCACGGCGAGGCTTGGTCCGGCTGGCAGAGTACGAGGTGCCGACGACACGCGAGCTAGAGGACACCGTGGTTAAGCGGGCGGGGGTCTACACCTTCTGTCCAACGTCCGACCGGGCCAGCTTTGATTCCCGCTCCGCTTAACCATCGCGGATGTGCTGTTACCGACCTTGCCGATTTGCGACGACCATCATTGATGGTTGACGACGTGAGGAAGGAATAACGATGGCTTGGGCGTGTTCGTCGGCGTTCCCGAAGGGACGGGCGTATTGGTCGGGGTCGAGCCGGGCTTGGGTGTATTCGTCGGGGTCGCC
>CAZBQK010000011.1:0-47665 GCA_964493975.1 uncultured Dehalococcoidales bacterium
CTCGTTGGTGCGGCTCCGACGAAAGGGTTGAGCGGCTACCTTGCGAATCTCGATTGATTACACCGCGGGGATCCGGCAGGGCGCTGGGGTCGGCCGGTTCGTTCGCGGGCTCGTGAGCGCCTTGATCGACATCGATCGGGAGAATGCGTACACCCTGCTTTACGCGCCGAAACAGCGCGGAGAATGTAAGCCGGACCTGCCTCGTGCCCCAAACGTGACGGGCCGACCATTTGTCTTGACTGAGCGCGTCCTAAATCTTTTGTGGTATAAGTTAGGCGTACCGCTCCCGGTCGATTTCGTCGGCGGTCGGGCAGACGTCTATCACTTCCCCGATTTCGCCCTTCCACCGGTGCGGCGTGGGAAAAGTGTGATCACCATCCACGATCTGTCCTTCTTGCTCGTGCCGGATTGCGCGGAAGACGGGCTCCGGTCTCACCTCGAGCGGGTCGTTCCTCCATCCGTGCGGAATGCCGACTTCATTACAGCCGACTCGGAGAACACGCGGACGGAGCTTACGACGCTGCTTGATGCATCGCCGAGTCGAGTTGAAGTCGTGTACGGTGGCGTTGATTCGCAATTCAAGCCGATTGTCGACGTAACAACTCTCGAGGCCATTCGTCGCAAGTACGGCCTGAATTTCCCGTTCATCCTGTACGTTGGAACAATCGAGCCCCGCAAGAATCTTGGCCGTCTCCTGCACGCTTACACCCAGCTGAGGTCCCGTTCCGGCGTGAAGCATCGATTGGTTATCGCCGGTGGACTGGGCTGGCTGTACCAGGACGTTTTAAGGGAGATCGAAGAGCTGACCGCGGATCACGAGGTTGCCTTTCTTGGGAGAGTTCCAGATGAGGACCTGCCCGCGCTATATTCTCTTGCCGATATTTTTGCCTTCCCGTCCCTCTACGAGGGCTTTGGCCTCCCTCCACTCGAGGCGATGGCGTGCGGGCGTCCGGTTGTGTGCTCGAATACCTCGTCACTTCCCGAAGTCGTCGGCGACGCCGGGGTGCTAGTGTCGCCGTATGATGTCGACGGGCTTGCCGACGCTCTCCATCAGCTCATCGAGGATCCCGACCGAAGAGCCCTGCTCGGCGAACGTGGTCTTGCCCGTGCCCGCGAGTTCAGCTGGAATGCCTCGGCGCAACGCCTTCTCGAGATTTATCGTCGCCTCGCATGACGCTCCGGGTTGGGCTCAATGCCCTTTTCCTTCGTTATCCAAACTCGGGGACCGGGCGGTATCTGCGACACCTGATCGACGGCATACCGGGGAGAGTCGACCTTCAGCTCATATCGGCGAAAGCATTCCAAGATTCCGAGAGGAAGTCGTCGACTCCGCGACGACTTGACGTGTCCACGCCGTTCGATCGCGTCCGGCCGGCACTCGCGAAGGTGTGGTTCGAGCAGGTCGCGTTCGGCCTCACCGTTCGAGGGCAAGGTTGTGATCTCGGTCACGTGCCCTACTTCGCACCGGCTCTCGCGCCGCTTATTCCGACAGTCGTCACCGTTCACGACCTCGTGACCATCCTGAACCCCGACTATCGGCAGACGGCCGCCGAAAGGCTCTACGTCGCCCTCGTCGTGGCCGGCCTGCGCGCGGCTCGCGTGGTGATAACGGATTCGGAGGCAAGCGCGCGTGACCTGATTGCGACGGTCGGAGTTCCCGCCGCGAAGATTCGGGTTATCCCACTCGGTGTCGACGAGCGCTTTCATCCAGCGCGCGATGAGGCAGAAAGGGCGACCGCGGAGGTGGCTCGTCGAGCCTGCGGAATCGAAGGCCCATATCTTCTATGCCTAACTGGATTTGACCGCCGCAAAAACGTCGACCGGCTAATCGAAGCGTTTGCGCTCACCCAGCGGAAATACGGCGTCGAGCAAACGCTTATCGTGGTTGGGGGACTACGGCCAGGCGGGAGGTTCTTTTTCGATCCCCGACCAGCAATCGAGAAATGGGGTCTATCTGACCGAGTTCGCCTACTAGGTTCCCGCTCCGACGAAGAAGTGTGGGGGCTTCTGAACGGCGCGGACGCGTTCGTTTTTCCGTCGTTGTACGAGGGCTTTGGACTCCCTCCCCTCGAAGCGATGGCGTGTGGAACGCCAGTAATCTGTTCGAATACATCCTCGCTTCCCGAAGTTGTTGGCGACGCGGGAGTCCTGTTCGATCCGCGGGACGTCGAGGGAATGGCCGACGCGCTCGGCCGAGTCCTCCGCGATCGAGCGCTTCGCGAAAATCTCTCGAATAAGTCAATCGAACGAGCATCATTGTTTTCCTGGTCGACAACAGTCGATCGTACTGTCGAAACGTACCGCAAAGCAGTCCAGCAGGCAAAATGAAAGTAGCGATGGTTTCAAAAGCGTTCGTCCGAGGCACCTATCAGAGGGGTCTCGAAGAACTTGCCCAAATCGGGGTCGATCTGATCCTCATCACCCCCCCGTCATGGCGCGAGGGTCAGACGATTACTCCCCTCGAACGACGATACGTTCGAGGGTACCGAATGGTCGAGACACCAATCGTTCTAAACGGGCACTACCACGTTCATTTCTATCCGAGACTAGGCAAGATACTTCAGGAATTTCGGCCCGACATCGTTCACGTGGACGAGGAGCCCTATAACCTCGCGACCTTCTTAGGTCTATTGAACGCCCGACGGGTGGGAGCGCGTGGCCTCTTTTACTCCTGGCAGAACCTCCACCGAACTCTCCCCCTGCCTTTTGCACTTATCGAGCGGGCGAATTACCAACTAGCCGAAGCTGCCATCGCGGCAAACGAGGACGCGGCAGGTGTCCTCAAAGCGAAGGGGTTTCGACGGCCGATCGCGGTCATTCCGCCGGGTCTCGACCCGCGGCTGTACGTTCAACGAGATCGACCCGATCCAAACAATTTTCATATTGGTTACGTCGGGCGACTGGTCTACGAAAAGGGGCTGGACCTGCTGATTCGGGCGTGCCGTACACTCGGTGGCCCCTGGTCGTTAACGATCGTCGGAGGGGGAGATCAGGAAGCGTCGTTGCGTGGACTGGCGAGCGATCTGGGCGTTGCCGGATCGATCGAGTTCCGTTCGGCCGTGCCTTCGGGTGATGTGCCGGCCATCCTTCGCGACTTTGACGTTCTCGTCCTCCCATCGCGCGGTCTGCCTAATTGGCGCGAGCAGTTCGGTCGGATCTTGATGGAAGCGATGGCGTGCGAGGTTCCCGTTGTCGGCTCGAGCTGTGGTGAGATTCCCAAAGTGATCGGAGACGGCGGTCTGGTGTTTCCCGAAGGCGACTTTCGAGAGCTGGCAAGTCGTTTACGCCTACTTCAGGAAGATGTCGAGCTGCGTAACGTCCTTGGCGCTCGGGGACGGGAGCGGGTCATGGACCTCTTCACCCATCAAAGAGTAGCGGAGAAAACGCTCGCGGTGTATCGATCCTTACTCGAAACATCGACATAACAGTATTGATTTCCTATTGTTATGTATAGACTCCCCCAAGGAGCGATGCTATAATCGCCCAGATCGAAGGCAAAGAGATGCTCGTTCGCTTAGTATCTCGATCGCTTTGGCGACCGAGAGCGAGGCAGGGGCGCCTTTCACACGATCGGCCGACTGGGATCGCCCTCGCGGCAACTCGTCAGCGGTCAACCTTTGGACTGGGGGTCTCGTCTTTCGACATGGTCGATTTCACCAATCGCGAAGACACAAGGACGTATGCCGACAAAACTCTCATTTGTCGAGACTGCGGAATAACCTTTGTATTTACGGCCGGCGAGCAAGCGTTCTATGGAGAGAAAGGACTAGCGCACGATCCACAACGCTGCTCGGCGTGTCGCTCAAATCGTCGACGAGAACGAAACGGTCAGCCGCCCCGAGAGATGCATCAAGTAATCTGCGCCGAATGCGGCGTGATGACAATGGTTCCGTTTCTTCCTCGACAGGACCGGCCAGTCTACTGCAGCACCTGCTTCGATCGCGTGCGTGCCGACGCGTAAATAGTCACCGCTAGATCACCTGGCGCGCGAACGTGACGAATCCCACAAAGTAATAGCACGCAAATTAATAGGGGGGAGATTCGTACCAGCGAATCTCCCCCCTATTAATTTGGTTCGAAGTTAGGACTCGGGGAAAACTATTGTCGACGCTTAGGCGCCCACTGCCAGGGAATCCAGGCCGTCATTCGTTCGTCCAGTCCGACTTCGAGAAGGCGATCGCGGCGGCAGCTCTTCAGCGCGTCCCGTTCCTCGGGAGACACATCGAATTCCGACATTGCCGCGTCGGGATCGTCGACCATGTTGACGCAGAATCGCATATCTTTGCACGCGCGGTCGAGAATAGCGTGCATTGCCTGCTTGCTCATATGGACCTCTCGGTCAGTTTAGACGGTATCGGGCAACAGTTCACGCCGAGGCGGGCGTTGGGGGTGTCTCTTGCTCCCGTCGCACCAGGATCTTGGCCTCGTCGGCCAGGCCCTGCTCGACACAGTCGCAGTACGTAGAGTAAATCGACCGATTTACGAGCGACGTCTGCCACGCTTCGAGATGGAGGTCAGTGTTACGACGCATCGTCACCAACCGCTCAAGCCGGCCAATGAAAAAACGTTGAACGGCCGAATAGCTGCGCGCATCGATCCAGTCGCGGCGGCCGCCTTCGCCAATTATTGGGAATCCGCTTTCGGAGGTCTTGTCCATCCTGCCCACCTTCTGGTTCAGACGAACTTCACTGACAGGTGCCTTGTGTCATTCGGTACAGCGGGTAACGGACGATTCCGTTACTCCAAACAGCGGCCTTCGAAAGTGTCCCAGACCTGATTTCGACCGCCGCCGGTGACGGCCAGGGAGCGGGATAACGGATTCGAACCGTCAGTCTTCTGCTTGGGAAGCAGACGTGTTGCCCTTACACCAATCCCGCCAACTAATAACAGTATAAAGCGAGGGCCATGGGACAGTCAACAAAAGTCCGGAGTGAATGATGATGCCTGGAGGACCGGGATTTGCAATTTCCCCCGGTCGAGGATTTGAAGCGGATTCACTGGTCGGGGCGAGTGGACTTGAACCACCGACCTCAGCGTCCCGAACGCTGCGCGCTAACCATACTGCGCTACGCCCCGTCTGCCAAAATTATACGCTATCAATTCGGCGCGAGCAAGGCTTAGGATGTAGTCGACTATTGTCGGGTGTTCTCGACCGTGCTACACTTGCGAAGGTGACGTCGGTCCGCTCGAGCGCCTTTCGCGAGCCACCCTTCAGGCGGTGGGGGTTCAGTCGTGCGAGAGATTGAAGAAAATCGGGCCGCCGAAGCGATTCGAGGGTTTCTCGATTCGCCTTCGGGTCGGCAAAGAATGGTTACCGCTGAATGGCTGGCCGGGCGACTGGGGTTGGCTCTCCCGGTTTGCGAGGCCGCCCTCGGTCGGTTAGTTGCTGGAAATGCGGTTCGGCGGGTGCGCCGGGCCAAAGCGACTCCGGTCTACGTTCGGCGGGAAGGCGTCCCGACGAATTTTCGCGGTCACTTGATCGTCGCCCTACTTGTGCTCGTCGTCCTGACCGCCGCGATTTTTATCGCGGTGAACTCGCGATACATCTTGCTCGGAGCCGAGGCCCTGGCGATTGGGCTAATTGTCGCCTTCGCGTGGTTGGACGCGGAGCTGCGTGACACCAAACCGCCCCGCCCTCCTTCATAACCTGGATTCCAGCTTCCCGCCTCGCCGCCGACGACACATTATCGGCTTTCGATTCGCCTTGAAAAACAACGCCAGAGGGCGCTGATGACCCCGCGTCAACAAGGACTGCCGGTGATGGCTGGGCCAAGGCAAGGCAATCGCCCCAAGCTGCACTACAAATCGGAGTCCGAGGTGGCAATACGGCTGGCGGATTAGGTTGCCGGGAGCCGCGCCATGGCTCCCGGCAACTCCTCGCGCTCGGTCAGCGACTTAAGTGCTACCCTCAGCGAAACGAGGGCAGGGAAGCGATGTCATTTTTGTATCCTGAGCCGTAGGTTTGGCTCGGGGACCCATTCCAGTCCGTGGTCAACGAGGGGGTCGAGGCACAGCTGTATGGCCCCCAGGTCCAGGCAAGGTACCCTTCATTGTGGCTGTTCATCGTCGACACGACGGAGTCGATGTACGAATGTCCACAATCAAACTCGCCGATCTCGCCGCCGATAATCGGCGCGACGTTCCAGTTGTTGGTCCAACACGACAAGTCGGCGCAGGCGATGCCATCGTTATAGTTGTGCCAGCTTGCGATGACCTGGGGTGGATTCATCGTGTCGGTTGGCTTGTAGGACAGCCACTGGCTGAGGTCGTGCGCGTAGCCGAGCCCGCCGACCATAACCGGGTTCTTCGCCCCCGTTGCCCGGACCGCGTTCAGCAGGCTTTGCATGCCCGCGATGGCGAATGACGCGCCGCAATTGTTCCCGCCGTTGAGCAAGCAGGACCAGCTCGACGGATACGGCTCGTTGTACAGGTCGAAAATTGCGTTACTGTAGCCTTTGAGCCTAGTCGCCACACTCGTCCAGAAAGCCGGAGCATGGTCCTGGTCGGCCATTGCCTGTTGCCCATTTGACAGCGTTGATCCGGGCGCGTTCCAGTGCAGGTCGACGATCGCCACCATGTTATTCGCCTGGAGGAGGGCAACATAGCCGGCGATGGCGTTCTGATAATTCGTTCCGGAGTACGCGGCCGGCGCGCCGTTGATCCCGAGCCAGCAGTCCTCGTTCAGCGGGATGCGGACCGCGTCGATGTTCCAGGCTTTCATGTTGTTAATTTCGGTCTGGTCGGGTGTTCCGCCGTCCCAGAAGCCGTAACCGCCAAGACAAGCGTATTCGCTGCTCATCCGATCTACCCCGTGGACCAGGACAGTTTGCCCGGCCCCGTTCAGAAGCAGCCCACCGGAAACGTGGAGATCGTTCATAGTGTTGCGACTACCGGAAGGCGTGTTCGTCGGCGTCGGAGTCGAGCCGGTGGCGGTTGGTGTGTTCGTTGGCGATCCGCTGGGAGTCGGTGTATGCGTCGGCGAGCTCCCGGGCGTTGCCGTCTTCGTCGGTGATCCAGTGGGCGTCGGCGTCCTAGTCGACCGAGCACCGGAGACGAGCGACATGTCGTCAACGTACAGGGTGGGTTGGGGCGCACCAGTGAGATCCTGGAGCATGACCCCGGTGATGACTTGATTGGCTCCGTTGAGCGACGTCAGCGGAACCGTGACGAGCCGCCATTGATTGGGGGCGATCGAGCCCCCCTGAATGAACTGATTCAGCGGAATGGGGCTTTGGGTTTGGACGAAGCCCGTGTTATATAGCGCGATCTGCAGGATATGGCCGGATGAGCTACCCCCATCGATGTAGAACTGAAGGTTCGTGTAACCGGTCGTATTGATCCCATTCGCGTTGTGCAGGTAAAGTCCAGCCCAAGGGGCGTTAAGCGTCGAAGCAATCGAGTAGCTACCGTTGTGAACCGGAGCGGTGTTCCTGAAGTTGTTGGTCGCGTTCCAAGACCAATCGGACCAGCCGCTGGCAAGACTGTCGGAGTAGATGATCGCCCGGGAAGTCGCCGCCGCGGCCGTCGGGACCCGACTCGCAGCGACGATGCCGCCAGCTGCAAGTAGCGCGACGAGCAGCGGTAGTACTTGGACGTATCCTCGAATGCGACTAAATCGACGGGTCATCGCGGTGGCACCGCGCGACTAACGTGCGCGTGGTTCAAGTCGAACCGGTGGGACGTCTGCGCCCCAAGAGAAAACATCCGCATTCATCCATCCTTGAAGGCATTGGATTGCGCTTTCGATTGCCCGGGCGCGAGACCAGCCCAGTCGGGCTTCAAGGCTATTGACAGTCTTAAGGCGGCGACGTGCTGCGAAAGGTAAAACCTGGCTTGCCACGAGGGGGTAAAGTCGTAGAGGTTCCAGCGAGGTCGGTTTCGTCAGGGCAAACGTCGCAGACGGTCAACCCGAAACGGATGCACCGGTTGCCGACGCGAAGAGTGCACGGCGAGCTACGAATCGCGTCGTTAGCTCCCGAACGAGGGGCCGTACCTCTCGCCGCCGATCATGCAAGCTTTCGCCCTGGCGAGACAATCCCCCAATCGTCACGGGGTACCATCCCCCTTTCGGCGTGTCTTATCGTCCAATTTGAAGGTGTTGTTAGGGGAGACTGAAGCCAGGATGGCAATCGTCGCATGCGTTTTGCACCGGGAGTGCACCAAAGTCGCTCGAAGGATTGCAAGCAAAAGCCCGTCAGATCGAATGTCCTCGATACTGACGGGCTTTTTCGCGGAGCCGACGGGGGGATTTGAACCCTCGACCTAGTGTTTACGAAACACTTGCTCTACCACTGAGCTACGTCGGCGAATTTTACCGGTAGTCAATTTTATCACGCGGTTCTCCGTTGCCGCAAGGCGTTCGCGTTCGGGGGCGACCAGTTGATTGGTCCTCGACTTGCATTATCGCCCCCTGTTCCGGCGCCGAGGCGGCAGCTGCTGGGCCTCGGCGCGGCGATCTGCCACGCACGGGGGATAGTATGTCCACGCGAAACGGTAGGGCTTCGAATGGGCATGGGTCGACGATTCGTCGGCCAACCTGGGGACGCGCGAAAGGGCTCTTTCCCCACCTACGCTCGTTCCACCCGAGCGATTCTGGCACGGTCGCGCGGATGTTGCTGGCTTCAGTTGCGCTCGGACTCTTCACCGTCTTTTTGATCGTCCCGCTCGCGGCGTATTCAGCGTACGCCTTCTTCTCCCGGGACATTCCGCCCGTCGAAGACCTGATGAACAAGCCGGTCTTTCAAACGACTCGCATCTACGACCGTAACGGTATTCTCCTGGCGGAGCTGATCGATCCTGATAAAGGGCGTCGCATTCTCGTCAATCTCAATCAACTACCGAGCAATCTGGTCAATGCCACGATCGCGGTCGAGGACCCGACTTTCTATGCAAATCCGGGGATCGATCCCCCCTCGATCGCGCGTGCATTCGTTCAAAACTTCACGAGCCGGCAGATTGTTAGTGGTGCAAGCACGATCACCCAGCAACTGGCTCGCAACGTTTTGTTTCCACTTAGTGAGCGCGAGCGCCAGACGATCGATCGCAAACTGAGGGAATCAATTTTCGCAGTCCGCCTAACCGACACGTACTCCAAAGACCAGATTCTTAACATGTACTTCAACGAAGTGTATTACGGGAACCTCAGCTATGGTGTGGGCGCGGCGGCGGAATCGTACTTTGGCAAGTCGGCCAATGGTCTCGACCTGGCCGAAGCAGCTATGCTTGCTGGCCTTCCGCAGGCGCCGGCGGACTACGACCCAATTCTGCATTATTCCCAGGGCAAGACACGACAGGAGTACGTCCTGGACCGAATGGTCGTTCACGGATATATAACCCAGGCGGCGGCGGACCGGGCGAAAAAGGAAACTCTCAAATTTGTTAGTCCGCGATTTGAGCTGAAGGCACCCCATTTCGTCAACTACGTGACGCAGGAGATCCAGAATCGCTACGGTCGCGATGCGCTCTACAGTCGAGGCTGGCGAATTCAAACGTCACTTGACTACGGCCTGAACGACATCGCCCAGTATGTCGCACGCGAGCGAGTTAATCAGGTTCGCGATGAAATGAACGCGCACAACGCCGCGGTTGTGACGATCCGCCCATCGACGGGCGAGATCCTAACCATGGTTGGGAGTATCGACTATTGGGACCAGTCCATCGACGGTCAGGTCAACGTGGCAACGTCCGAACGTCAGCCGGGCTCGTCGATCAAGCCGTTTACCTACGTGACCGCGTTTACCGCCGGCTTGGTACCGGATTCGACGGTTGACGACGTCAAGACCGACTTCGCTCGGGGACCGGGGCTCAGCCCTTATACGCCGCTCAACTTTGATCTGCAGTTCCACGGGACGGTGATGCTGCGGGAAGCTTTGGCAAGCTCATTGAATATCCCCGCGGTGAAAGTACTTCGGCGGATTGGTATTCATAACATGGTCGATACCGCCCACGCGATGGGGATCACCACGATCACCGATCCGGATCGGTACGGCTTGACCGTTACCCTTGGAGCGGCAGACGTGAAGCCCCTCGACCTCGCGTTCGCCTACGCCGGGTTCGCAAATGGTGGAAAGATGGTGGGTGAGGAGGTTCCCCTCCAGGACCGGCAGCTCGGTATGCGCCGCTACGATCCCGTTGCTATCTTGAAAATCACCGATTCGGTCGGGAATGTCGTCTACGAATATCGGCCGCCTCCACCGATTCCAGTCGCGTCTCCTCAGGCAGTCCATCTCCTTACGAGCAGCCTCACCGACGACAAAGCACGACACTTTACCTTTGCTCCGGGTGGCGCCCTGGTCATCGACCGCCCAGCTGCCGTCAAGACTGGCACGACCCAATTCGAGCAAGACGCCTGGACCGTGGGGTATACGCCCGACTTAGCGATCGCCATCTGGGTCGGGAACACTAGCGGCGAGCCGATGAGGGCGACGGAAGGCGTCCTCTCCGCTGGCTCGATCTGGCACGCCTATGCCCCTGCCGCCCACAATTATCTCCATCTTGAGAAGCGCGACTTTGTCATTCCCCCAGGAGTCGTCTACGGCCCAGTTTGTGGGAAGGACGACTGGTCAATCCAAGGAGTTCCTCCAATCTGCTACGTCGGGTAGTCCCTTGTGGTAAGATCGGACAACGAATTACAGGGCGTCAGATGGTCCGCCGGGGGATGGCTGTGGCGACGGACAACGCGCGCACATCAGAGCAGGAGCTTGCTCACTTGTTGGCTTGGATCGATCAGCAGCGACGACAGGACCACGACCAACTGGCGCAGTTGGCGCGGACGGTCGACCTGCAAAGGGACGCTCTGCGCGAACACGCCCTAGTCCTAGCGCAATTGAACGCTCCTGGTACCACGAAAGTCTCCGCGGATGTTCGGACCGGCGAGAACCCGTCCAGGGTCGCCGAGCACCTGGTTCTCATCGAGCGCACTTTAGACGATCACATCGAAAATCAGTCCCGAACGACCCAGGCCGAGGCATCGCTTCGGGACCGCGATCGGCGAACAATTGCCGAGCTTGTTTTGGGCATCGACGCGCTAAATCGGACAGTTGAAGCGGCGACCAGTCGTCTCAACGCTCTGTCTGAAGAGATTCGTCACGAGCGTGACGCACGTTTGCCGTTCCACCAGACACTCGACGATATCAGCCGGACCGTTTCGGCCACTCAGAACCGCGTTCTGAGTCTTGAGCAGTCATTTCGTCGAGTTATGACGTCGCAGTCGCAGACCGAGCAGGCGGACGAGAAACGGTCGGCCGACCTGGCGCGACTCGACAATCAGGTCAAGTTGATCGAGATTCGGTACGCTCGGGAGATCGCGGAAATTCGCCGATTCGCGGACGAATGGAAGGCGCGCGCCGACGAGCAGCTCAAGCCGATTGAAGGCATCGCGCGACAGATGAGTCTCCTAGTCGAGCAGCGAGACGCAATTCTTGCCCGGCTAGCATCAGTCGACCAGGGACTCGTTCAGCTTGCCACCGACCTATCGCAACTGGAAGCGATCGAGAAGTCAGATCGCGCAGCGTCCGATCACTTATCCGAAAGTCTCGAAGCTCAGGCCCGACGCTGGGAGGCGACCGGCTCGTCGATCTGGCAACTTGGCGAGCGCCTAACGGCTATCGCCGGCGATCTGGGACAACTTCGGGGAGGCGGACGGTCACTGCGGGAGGAGCTCGATGGGCTCCTGAGTCGGCTGGAAAGGGCGGACGAAGACCGTCAGCATTTAGAGGATTCGATTGCCGAAGCAAATGCCGCGATCCATGCAGTCGAGCGTGCAGCAAACGACCGTACCGATAGCCTGTCCGCCCAGATCGACCTAGCATTATCATCGTTGGCCCAACGGGCGGACTTGCGCTATCGGCAGTCGGTCGAGCACCTTCGGCGCACGGTCGAGGAGCTTCAGCAACAGTATCGAGAACTCGACGCGGGCGCCTCGTAAGGATCAACTCCATCGGGACGGCTACGTGGAGCCAATCAGCTCACTCAACGATCCACTCGATTACGAACTCGACGAGCCAGAAAGCGAGGACAAGCCTTCTTACCCTCGGCTGTTCTGGTTTTCTGCAGTGGTGGTTATCTCCCTCGTCGCTCTCTGGCTCCGGCTCTATCAGCTTCAGATCGCACAAGGAGCTGACTACCGCGACCAGGCTGACAACAATCGGTTTCGCGAGGTGACAATTCCGGCCCCGCGCGGCGTTATCTACGATCGGAATCAGGTTGTCCTTGCTCGAAACCGGCCTTCGTATACCGTGGGAATCATCGCAGCCGATTTCCCGGATCCTTCTCAAAAGGACAGCGTTCTACAGCGGCTCGCCGACATCCTAGGCGTTCCGGTTAGCCAGCTCGCGACGGCTGGGAATCAAAGCGTCGTATCGCAATTCGCGTTTGTGCCACTCGCTTCAAACGTTCCAGAAAACGTTGCATTTACCATCGAAGAACGACACCTGGAGCTCCCTGGCGTTCACGTTCAGCTACAGCCGATTCGCGAGTACACCCTGGGTGCGACGACAGCACCAATCTTGGGTTACGTCGGCCGGATCTCCGACGCCCAGTACCAGCGCCTGCAAGATGACAGCGTTCATCATTACAGCGCAAACGACGTCCTTGGCCAAAACGGCATCGAACGGGCCTATGAAGCACAATTACGCGGATCCCCCGGGCAGGAGCAGATGGAAGTCGATGCAACCGGCCGCCAGGTTCGCTCGCTGAAAGTGACGAATCCTGATCCCGGTCGCAATCTAACCCTGACGATCGATGCCGGACTTCAGAAGCACGTCAACGAGGTCCTTTCGAGCGGGATCGATCGCTACCACGTTGCATCCGTCGTCGCACTCGACCCACAAAATGGTCAAGTGTTGGCACTGGCTCACCTTCCAACGTATGACAACAATCTTTTCGCGGAAGGGATCAGCGACGCGGACTATCAGCGTATCCTCGCCGATTCGCGTCACCCCCTCGTGAACGGAGCCGTGGGCGCGGCCTATCCTCCTGGTTCCATTTTCGACGTGGTGACTGCCCTGGCAGGTCTCGAAATGGGGGTTGTAACGCCGACGAAGACGATTGACTGTCCTGGATTCATCACGGTACCCAACCGATTTGATCCCACGGTTGGCACGCGACTGGTCGACGGCAGAGTCGTGGGAACGCAGGACGTCGAGGGCGCAATCGCGAATGCTTGCAACGTCTTTTTTTACGAAGTCGGGGGCGGCGATCCAAACGGAAGGTGGTCCGGGGTTGGAAGCGAGGCATTGGCCCGGTTTGCTCACCTTTTCGGGGTCGGAGACCCGAGTGGTATCGATCTGGCCGAGGAAGTCAGCGGCCTCGTTCCAACCGTTCGATGGAAGAGGCAAGCATATAACCAGGAATGGGTGCCGATGGATACCTATCAATTAGCGGTCGGCGAAGGCTATCTAACGGCAACGCCACTCCAAATGGCCAACGTGGCCGCCACGATCGCGAACGGCGGGACGCTTTATCGCCCCCAGCTCGTTCTTGGGATCTCCGACTCGGCTGGCACCGTTGTCCGAGCTGGATCGGAAGCGATCCGACACGTACCGGTGAAGCCCGAGTTCATTGACCTGATCCGCCGCGGCATGGTCGACTCGACGCGAAGTGGACAAACCGCGGGGGGCGCAAAATTCGATGGGGTTAGCCGTGGCGCCTCCGTTGACGGATGGTCCGGCGGTGGGATCGCGTCGTCCGTCGAATTTGGGTCTCCCGATGCAAGTGGAAAGCTGCCGACGCACGGGTGGTACATTGGATTTGCCCCGGCGGATCATCCAACGATTGCTATTTCCGTCTTCCTCGAAAACGGGTCGGGCGAAGCCGACGCCGCGCGAATCGCAAAGGACATTCTGACGTACTATCACGCCAATATGCCAAAAGCTCAGTAGAACGGATGAGTCGGTCTCGTCGGGCCGCTCGAGACGCCTTTCGGACCATGTGACAGCACGGAGGCCTGGTGGAAACGCGAGTCTGGCGCTATTTCGACCTTTTCCTCTTGCTCGCAATGGTTCTACTCGTGGTATACGGCATCGCGATGGTGTACTCGGCGACCTACCAGCGTTCGGGAATTGGGGTAGACCCGCTGGTCTATCGAGATGCGATCTACGTTGGAATCGGTCTCGTCCTGTTCGTCGGCCTGACGGGAGTGGATTACCACGTCCTGAGCAACGTCGCGTGGCCACTGTATGGGATATGTTGCATTCTCTTGGCGGCGGTGTTGGCAATCGGCCGCATTACGCACGGAGCGCAGAGGTGGATCCAGGTCGGACCTCTGCAATTCCAGCCGTCCGAAGTGGCGAAGATTTGTGTCGTCATCGTTCTAGCGAAGTTCCTGACCCAAAACGCCGAAAATCTCAAGAGCCCGCGGATCATCCTGGGTTCGATGTTGATCCCGGCCATCCCAGCCGTTCTGGTAATTCTTCAGCCGGACGTCGGAACCGCGACAGTGTTTATCGCAATCTGGTTAGCGGTCGCCTTTGCTTCGGGGATTCCAATGTCGGTGTTCGGGTTGATGATCGGCGCGGCAGCCGCCGCTGCCCCGGTGGCGTGGATCTTCATGCAGCCTTACCAGCGAGGGCGTATCCTCATCTTTCTCAACCCACAAAGTGATCCCCTCGACGCCGGATACAACGCCATTCAGGCGCTTATCTCGGTCGGTGCCGGGCAGTTTTTCGGCCGGGGGTACCTCAGTGGGTCCCAGAGCCAGCTCCATTTTCTGCGGGTCCAGTACGCTGACTTCATTTTCTCGGTACTCGCCGAAGAGCTCGGCTTCGTCGGGGCGACGGCAATTCTCATTCTCTTTGGGGTTCTCTTATTGCGCGGAATTCGCGCAGCGTACCGATCGCGCGAAGGGTTTGGTCGACTAATTGCTTGCGGCGTCGTGGGCGCAATCGCGTATCAGGTCGTCGTAAATGTCGGAATGAATGAGGGGCTCATGCCGGTAACCGGCGTCCCGCTGCCGATGGTAAGCTTCGGCGGGACGTCGTTGGTGACGTTCATGGGGTCACTTGGTATACTTGAGAGCATCGTTATGCGTCATCGTAAGTTTGGATTCTAGGTAGACGCGGTCGTAATGGTCAGAGTCCAACCCCGTGGGACATCCGGGACTGGTTTGACGGCGGCACCTTGCCGACGGTGACCCGGAGTCCCCGGTGGTTCGGCCACCAACATCGCGTCGTGAGGATGCCGTACCCGTGAATTACGTTCAGGCGACGCCGGCCGACCGCGCGCGCATGCTTCAGACCATTGGGGCAACGTCGACCGACGAGTTGTTCGCCGATCTCCCCTCAGGTTCAGGACCGATCACGCTTAATATTCCGCCGGCGCTGTCCGAAATTGAGATGGGTCGTGTCCTGCGTGAGCTGGGCGACCGATCGTTAGATCTGTCGCGCCACCCGTGCTTTCTGGGTGCAGGCGCCTACAATCATTTCGTTCCGGCCGTGGTTAATCACATTATCGGTCGATCCGAGTTCTACACTAGTTACACGCCCTACCAGCCGGAGATCAGTCAGGGAACGTTGCAGACCATTTACGAATTTCAGAGTATGGTTTGCGCGCTGACAGGTATGGAGATCGCGAACGCCTCGATGTACGACGGGGCAAGCGCTCTCGCCGAGGCCGTCATCATGGCCGCGAACGTGACCGATCGAAGCACAATTCTACTTGCGCCTTCGGTTCACCCCGATTATCGCCGCGTTATGCGGACTTACGTCCAGGGTCTTGACCTTGGGGTCGTGGCTGGAACGATTGGCACCGACGGCGCGATCGATCCCGGCAAATTAGTCGGGCACTTGAACGATAATGTCGCGTGTATCGTCGTTCAGTACCCAAATTTTTTCGGCCATCTCGAGGATCTCAAACGTCTTGCAGAGGTCGCTCACAACGTCGGCGCGCTGCTCGTCGTGGACGTCAACCCGATGGCGCTCGGAGTCCTGGTGCCGCCGGGGGATTTTGGAGCCGACATTGTCGTCGGCGAGGGCCAGCCTCTCGGCATTTCTCCAAGTTTTGGCGGGCCGTACCTCGGACTGTTCGCCACCCGGGAACGTTTTATCCGGAATCTGCCCGGCCGAATTGTTGGAGCAACGACCGACGCGAACGGCCAGCGGGGTTTTGTTCTCACGTTTCAAACCCGCGAGCAGCACATCCGTCGCGAAAAGGCGACCTCCAACATTTGCTCGAACGAGGCACTCTGCGCGTTGGCCGCGACAGTTTACCTTGCCTACCTCGGACGGCGCGGTCTGAAAGCCGTTGGGGAGTTGTGCCTCCAGAACGCGCATTATCTTGCCGCGGAAATCGCTCGGCTTCCTGGTTTCGCCCTGGCTTTCGACGGACCGTTTTTCAACGAGTTTGCCGTGCGCTGTCCGGTCTCGCCCGCGACCATCAACGCTCGTCTCCGCGAGGCTGGAATAATCGGCGGATACGACCTTGGTCGCGATTATCCTGATTTCGAAGATGCGCTTCTTTTCTGCACAACCGAGCTGAATCGCAAAGAGGACCTGGACCAACTGGTCACCCTATTGAGCCAGCTCGGGCGCGAGGCCGCGGTCGGCGAGGGAGACAACATCGTCGCGGGCGGGGTGAGCGTCAATGGTTGAGCCACTTATCTTCGATCACAGCGCGCCCGGTCGGGTTGGAGCGTCTCTCCCCCGTGCCGAGGTACCAGTTGTTCCGACCGAGGAGCTGATTCCGGCCAAGTTCATTCGTCCTGAGCTACCACTACCGGAGGTCGGGGAGCTCGACGTCGTACGTCATTACACCCGACTGTCGCAGAAGAACGTCTGCATTGACACGACCTTCTATCCGCTCGGCTCGTGCACGATGAAATACAATCCGAAGATCAACGAAGACGCGGCGCGAATTCCGGGCTTTTCCCAGATTCATCCGTATCAGGACGAGTCCACAGTCCAAGGCGCGCTGCAGATCATGTACGAGCTCCAAACCTATCTTGCCGACATCAGCGGAATGGCGGAAGTGACGCTCCAGCCGGCCGCTGGCGCCCATGGCGAGCTAACCGGAATGCTTATCGTGAGGGCCTATCACGAAGACCGCGGCGATGGACACCGAAAGCGCGTTCTCATTCCCGATTCGGCCCACGGTACCAACCCGGCCACCGCGAAGATGGTTGGTTACACCGTCCAGTCGATTCCTTCCGACTCGCGAGGGAATCTAGATCTCGATGCGCTCCGGTCTGCGCTTGGTCCGGACGTCGCGGCGCTCATGATCACTATCCCAAGCACATTTGGGCTCTTTGACGAGAATCTCGCGGAAGTGATCGACGCGGTTCATCAGGCCGGTGGTCTGGTTTACGGCGACGGCGCGAATATGAACGCGATGCTGGGACGGGCTCGCTTTGGCCATTTGGGCGTCGACGTGATGCACTTTAATCTTCACAAAACGTTTAGCACGCCGCACGGTGGCGGCGGGCCGCCTGCCGGACCAGTTGGCGTCGTTGCTCGTCTCGCTCCGTACTTGCCGGTTCCCCTTGCCGCTCGCCGTGACGTCCCTGGCGCGGCGGTTCAGTACTATCTCGACGAGGACCGACCCAAGACGATTGGTAAGGTCAAAGCGTTTTACGGCAATTTTGGGATGATGGTCCGGGCATACACCTACATTCGCTGCAACGGTCGCGAAGGAATCGGACAAATTGGCGAGACCGCCGTCCTGAACGCTAACTACCTGATGGAGCGCCTGAAGGGCGCGTACGACGTGTACAGCGATCGGCGTTGTAAGCACGAGTTCGTTCTCTCGGCACGTCGCCAGAAGCGATCGACTGGAGTTCGGGCCCTCGATATTGCGAAACGGCTCATCGATTATGGCTTTCATCCGCCGACAATCTACTTTCCGATCGTCGTCGACGAGGCTTTGATGATCGAGCCAACCGAGACGGAATCTGTCGAAACGATGGACCGCTTCGCGGATGCCATGCTTGCCATTGCACGAGAAGCCGAAGAGACGCCGGATTTGGTCAAAACAGCGCCGCATTCGACCGATATCGGCCGATTGGACGAAGTTGCCGCGGTTCGCCGTCCAAATCTTCGATGGAAATCTGACTGAGTGCCAGCGACGTTAGCCCCGGCTATTTCAGGTCGCGCAACAAACGGATATCGTTTTCCCTGGTTCATTCTCCTCTTAGCGCTTCTCACCCTCCAATTGTCGGCGTGCGACGTCGTGAATCGCCAGGTCGATCAGCTAAGGTCGGGCGGTGGTGGTACTCTCCTCCTCGCCGGTGGCCCTCCCGAAACGCTCGACCCGGCTCTTGTGCAAGACGTTCAATCGACGAGCTATGTCCTCGAGATTTTCTCCGGGCTTGTTCGCCTGAATCCCAGCTTGCAGGTTGAGCCGGACATTGCATCGTCGTGGGACGTGTCGGCGGATGGACGGACCTATACTTTCCACCTTCGGCCGGAGGCGACATTTCAAGACGGTCGATCGGTGACGGCGGACGACTTCAAATTCAGCATTGAACGGGCTCTCGATCCGGCGCTCCAATCTCCGGTCGCGGCGACATATCTTGGGGACATCGTCGGGGCGGCCGAACGACAATCCGGTGCCTCACCTAACGTCACGGGAATCGTCGCCGAAACTCCGACCACCCTCCGAATCACAATCGATTCCCCAAAGTCATATTTCCTCGCAAAGCTGACCTATCCCACGGCGTTCGCGGTCGATCGACAAAATGTCGCCAGTGGGAGCAACTGGTTCGAGCACCCCAACGGCAGCGGCCCATTCAAACTCATTTCATACAGCCCGACCGACAAGATCGTGCTCGCTCGAAACAGCCGGTTTTACGGGACAGCGCCAACTTTGTCTGAGATCGACTATTATCTAGGTCCCGAAAGCCCAATGTCGCTCTACCAAGCTGGAAAGGTTGACATCGCACCGCTTGGGTCTGGCGACGTGCCTCGCGCAACGGATCCAGAGGGACCATTCCATTCGAGCGTCACGTCAACGCAGCTCATGAGCCTTTGGTACCTTGGATTTGATGTGAAATCGAAGCCGTTTGACGATCCACATGTGCGTCGGGCGTTTGCGTTCGCGACAGATCGGAAGTCTCTGCTCAAGACCGTGTATCGAGAGACTCGGGCGCCGGCCGCCGGGATCATCCCGCCGGGACTTCTCGGTTACGACGCCAACTATGCGGGAGTACCGTTTGACACTCAGCGCGCCCGGGACGAGCTCGCCCAGTCGACGTACGGTTCTGCCGCCTCTCTGCCAAAGATCACATTTGCGGTTTCGGCCAATCTTAGCGAAACTGCCGAGGCGATGGCGCAGATGTACCGAAGCAATCTCGGGGTCGACATCCAGGTGAATGTCCTCGAGAATAGTCTGCTCGACGATCTTCACGACCACAAAGTTCAGATGTTCTACGTCGGCTGGGTTGCGGACTATCCGGATCCCCAGGACTTCGTCGACATCCTTTTCGGTGGGACGAGCGAGGCTAATCACACTCGCTATGCGAATCCCAACGTCGATCGATTGCTTCGGCAGGCCCAGGACGAGAAAGATCCGGCCCGTCGCGCTGCTCTGTACCAGGAAGCACAAACTGCGATCGTCGAAGACGCCCCGGCGATTCCGTTGTTCTATGAGACCGATTTCAATCTGGTCCGACCGTCGGTGACGGGGTTGACGATTACGCCGATGGGGATCATTTCCTTTGCCGGGGTCAAGGTCAGTCGGTAACACGCGTAAAACCAGCGCTCGCCAGCACGAGCGGGCTCGACAACTGATAGGCTGGCCCCAAAAACAGCCTCCACGACGGGCCGACGACATGACCTATGTATAATCATGTGGCGTCGTCGAAACCCGTTCCGACGGATCGTCATTTGCGTGACGCGGGACTCCGGAGGTGGAGCTACCATGAGTTTCTTTGGCTCGCTCGTGGGTTTCTCTGACCGCGGAGAGACGCCGGCTGCTGCGATTGAGCCCTTGAACGAGATTTCGTCAGGCCGAGTGCACCTGCCAGCGAGTAGCCGCTTTGACCGTCGCCTGCTAACGGAGCACGTTCGTCGTTATCCTTCCATGTCCTTTGCCTCGACCGATGGGCGCCAGTATCTGGTGGCCGGCCCCTGGCGCCACCGAAACGACATCGCGGAATTGATTGAAGCGAGCCGGGGCAGTCAACGGGAAGCGCTACTCGCCGCCCTGATCGTCGAATTGAAGAAGAAGGGGTTCCGGCTGCTGGTGCTGGATTACGGCGTCGAAGCGAATGACCCGGCGTTCTACCGACAAGGAGACTTTCGACTTGTCGAGCGGATTCTCGAATATGAGCGCCCGAATTTGCCGATCGAGGTCCGACCCCGCCCGGTCGGTTTTAAGGTTCGTCCGTATCATCCGGCCGATCGGGAGAGCGTGCTGCGGGTCGAGCGCGAGTCGTTTCCGTGGTTATGGTGGAACAGCTCGGAGGAGTGGGACCGCTACGTCGTGACCCCCGGAGTGGAAATTCTAGTTGGCTGGATTGACGATCGAATTGTGGGTTACGCCGGTTTCGCCGTCCACCGGGCAGACGGTCATCTCGATCGTTTGGCCGTGGAGGCGGGCGTTCAGGGACGAGGCCTGGGTGCAAGCTTACTCAGCGCATCCCTGACGCAAATGGTGAAGCGCGGAGCAAAGCAGATTTCATTGACCACTCAAGAAGACAACTACCGATCGCAACAACTCTACGAGCAAAATGGTTTCCGCCGCGGTCGCTGGACCTACGAAATCTACGGCCGGTGGTTGGACTCCGCGGAAGGAACGGGCACGTGAAAGTTCTGATGTTGTCGTGGGAATATCCACCACATAGCGTTGGTGGTCTCGGCAAGCACGTGATGGAGCTGGTCCCAGCCTTGTCGCGGCAAGGAATTGAGGTCCATCTGATCACCCCACGCCGAGCCGGGGGCGCACCGGTTGAAGTTCTCGACATAATCACAACCGCGAGCGGTGTTGGCTCGCCAGTGACGATTCATCGGGTCGACCTGCCACCCACGGATTTCAGCAACTTCCACGAAGGCGCTCGAGTAACCAATGCTGGACTCGAAGCGTACGCGCGCGACGTGATCGCGTCAGATGGTCCATTCGACCTGATCCACGTTCACGACTGGTTGGTCGGCTTTGCCGGGGTTGCGCTCAAACACGCGTTTAAGATCCCGCTCCTCGTGACGATTCACGCGACCGAATACGGCCGATGTCGCGGCCGAATAACCGGCGATCTATCCCGTGCTATCAATAACACCGAGTGGTGGATCGCCTACGAGGCCTGGCGGATCATCTGCTGCTCAAACTTTATGGCGCGAGAGGCCACGACCGCGTTAATGGCGCCGGCCGATAAGATTGATGTCATTCCCAATGGCGTCGATACCCGACGCTTTGATGATCTGGCCGATCAGGACCTTTCCGAATTTCGAACCGGCTATGCCCGGCCTGATGAATCGATCGTGTTTTACGTGGGCCGAGTTGTCCACGAAAAAGGCGTTCACCTGCTTGTTCAGGCAATGCCTCGGATATTGGCCGTGCGACCGAGCGTTAAATTGGTCGTCGCCGGCACGGGCGACAGTCTCAACGCGAATCGACAGCTCGCGATTGATCTTGGCGTGGCGTCGCAATGCTACTTTACCGGGTTCGTTCCAGATGCGGCTCGCGATCGATTATTCCGGGTCGCAAACGTCGCCGCGTTCCCCAGTCTGTATGAGCCGTTTGGCATCGTGGCGCTTGAGGCAATGGCGGCACACTTGCCGGTCGTCGCGGCCGACGTAGGCGGACTTGCCGAGGTCGTTCGGCACGCCGAGACGGCGGTGACAGTCTACCCAAACAGCGCCGAATCACTCGCGTGGGGAATTCTCCATACCCTCGATCATCCGGATTGGGCCCACCAGCGTGCCGACCAGGCGTATCGAATGGTCGTGGATCGCTACAATTGGGGCGCGATAGCGGGCGAAACGATCGATACCTACCGCCGTGTTGTTTCCGAGTCCGTGGCCACCCCGTGGACGTAGCTCGGACCTCGTAATGTCCGTTCGTCCGGTTCACGTCGCCGCTGTTTTGATGGTCGTCGGGCTGATCGTCGTCCTATTTGTGGTCAGTCGCATTGCTCCCGCTCCGGATCGAAGTTTGGTTCGCGTTCAACAGGCCGGGGAATTGACGGTCGGAGTCGATCCGAGCTACCCGCCATTTGAGGTTGATAATGGAGAGGGACAGCTGGTCGGCTTTGACATCGACCTTATAAATGAGCTGGCGCGGCGAATGGGCGTGAAAGCGCGGTTTGTCTCGATCGATTTCGGCGGCATTTATGACGCGTTAGGGGTCGCCAAATTTGACGTTATAGTCGGGGGTATCTCGCCGTCGACCGACGACGACCGTCAATTCGCATTTACGCGATCCTATTTCGACGATGGATTGGTGGTCGTCGCCGGGCCTCCCACATTAGGTAACGTTCTGGGGATTGAAAGCGGTTCCGACGCCGATCTCGCCCTGCCAACTCTTCGAAACAAGCTCACTGAATACTCCTTTCAGCGTTTCGACGATCAAGATCTTATTCGAAACGCGATTAGTCGCCAGTCACTCCGAGGAGCAATCGTCGATCGCGTGACGGCATCGCAGTGGTCGCGCGACCTGGGAAATCTCACTGTGTCGCAAGACAATCTCACGTCGGTTCCGTACGTGATCGAGGGCCGCCGTGGCGACTCCAAGCTGCTCCAAGCGCTGGATCGAGCTTTGCAATCAATGCTAGACGACGGATTTATCGCGACTCTCGATGGAAAGTGGCTGCGCTCGTGATTCGGTTTGACATTTTAACTCTCTTCCCCGACATGTTTACCGGCCCGTTCGGCGAAAGCATCCTCAAGCGGGCGACCCAGGCAAATCTAGTATCTCTTAACGTTCACGATATTCGCGCCTTTACAACCGATCGGCACCACACCGCGGATGATTCTCCCTTTGGCGGCGGGGCTGGATTGGTTCTTAAGGCCGAGCCAATCATCGACGCTGTCGAAAGTGTCTTGGCTACCGATTCGACGCCTACTGATCCGAATAATCGGTCGATCTTTCTCCTCTCCGCTCAGGGCCGACCCTTTTCTCAAGATATTGCCCTGGAATTGTCCCGGCGACGTCAGATCATTTTGATCTGTGGACATTACGAGGGGGTCGACGACCGCGTTCGTCAGCACTTTGCCGCCGATGAGCTTTCGATTGGCGACTACGTGCTCACCGGTGGCGAGCTCGCGGCCATGGTGGTTGTCGACACAGTGGCTCGCCTCGTACCGGGCGTTCTTGGCGCCGCCGAGTCGCTCGACGAAGAATCCATCTCATCAGGTTTGCTGGAATACCCTCACTACACTCGTCCAGCAACCTTCCGGGGGATGGGCGTTCCTTCCGTTTTGCTGTCGGGTGACCACGGGGCAATCAAAAGGTGGCGTCGGGAGCAATCGCTGGCGCGGACATATCGCGATCGACCGGACCTGTTGGCGAAAGCAGCGCTGGAACGGGAGGACGCTCAGACCCTGGCGTCACTCGTTCCCGTTGGAATTGGAGTTAACCGGGTTCCGCCGGAAGTCGGAGAACAAATCGAAGGGCTGTCCCAACGAACGGGTATAATCGAAGCGTGATTGGGAACGCGGGGCTTGTCCGGAGAAGCGCGGGTGAGCCGTAGGCTCTTGCGCTGGGTTGGAAATGGACTGATCGTCGCCGGAGTGGTCCTCCTGGTCGGGACGTTCGGCCTACTGGGTTATTCTCAGCTCGAAGAATATCAAGCGAGTCAGGAGGCGGCCGCCCTCGGGCCGATTCCAGAGCCTGCCGCCACGGCGACGCCCGAGTCGAAGCCCCTCCCAACCGCTACTCCGGTTGTGGACGAACAATATGTTGGTGCGGGAGTTGCCGAAGGGACGACAAGAGTTTTTCCAACGGCCACGAGCTCGCCGGTCGCGCCAACTTCGACCGCAACGCCCATCCCGATTCTGCCGGCTCAGCGGGTGGTCGCCCCATCAATTGGACTCGACACCAAAGTCGTCGAGTCGCATATAGTGAACGGTGAATGGCAAGTTCCGAAGTTTGTGGCCGGACACCTCGAAGGCACGTCGCTTCCGCTCGAGGGCGGAAATGTCGTACTTTCGGGTCACGTTCAAAGTATCTCGAGTGGCAACGTGTTCGCAAAGCTTGGGGCTCTCCACGTCGGCGACGCAATTTGGCTGTACACTCAGTCGACCGTTATAACTTACACCGTGACGAAGATCGACGTCGTTCCAAACAATGATGTCGAGATCGTTCGACCGAGCGGTGACGAACGACTGACCCTGATTACCTGCACCGGAAGGTGGCTTCCGTTGCAGCGTGACTATGATAGTCGTCTTGTCGTCATCGCTAATCGAAAGACGTCGTAGAAAAGGAATTTGCCTTGGCCCAAGTGGCGAACCGCAAAATTGCAAAACTTCAGATCTGGGTCGAGTACCGCTTTGGCGACGCCGATCGCAAAGGTGGTGCTCGAGTCAAGGTCCCGATCACGGGAGTGAATGATCTTTTCAACCTCCAACGAAGCATGGCCGCTCCATCCGCCGATCTAACCGATGGATCCCCTCACAGCCTTCACGTGGAGGTGACGTTTGAAGGCGGTCATACGGCCTATTGCGAGATTGGTCAACTGGGAGGAGCCTTTGGAGGGCTCTCGATCTCTCTAGATGAGATGCTCGCCAATACCTGAGACGTGGGCTCAATCTTTCCTCTCCTTCACGCTTTCAAGTGATTTCTCATCCGTATGGTTCGCCCGAATTGGCGTGTTATAATTTGCCCATTCTGACGTGCACCATTGCCGCGGCGATCATGTCGATCGTCCCGGTCATCACTTGCGCCTGGCTCCGCCTACCCTTTTTGAAATGGGGATACATTTGAAGAAACCGCGGGTAACGTTTCGCTTCGGCTACTTCCTGAAACAGTTCGGACGCGTTCCGAAGCGGGCGCGGCTCGCCGGCGCGGTCGGGTTTTTTGTCATTTGCCTTGCCATTGCCATGGTGGTTCGGTCGTCGCACGACGTTCCGCCCGCCGTCGTCCCGATCAGCGAGCTTCTCAACCTGGCCGATCACCATGAGATTGACCGGGTGACGATCACCGGAAACACCCTTCAAGCCACTAGCAAACTGGGAATTCAATATCGTTCGTATAAAGAAGACCAGCAAACTGTCACCGAACAGTTGCGAGCCGACGGCGTGACCGTTGCGGTTGTCGACGCAGCTTCGTCCGGCGCCGGTCCGGGGCTTATCACGGCGCTATTTCCCGTGCTTTTCGTCATTGCCATGGTGTGGTTACTTACACGCCGCGGCGGAATTAACAATCAGGCCATGTCTTTCGGTCGGAGTGGCGCCCGGCTTTACGGAGCGACAAATCGTCCAATCACCTTCGACGATGTGGCCGGGGTCGAAGAAGCGAAGCAGGAGCTCTCGGAGATCGTCGACTTTCTGAAGTTCCCTGAGAAGTTTCGGGCAATTGGGGCTCGAGTGCCAAAGGGTGTTCTATTGATTGGACCGCCCGGAACGGGCAAAACGCTGATCTCGCGGGCCCTCGCCGGCGAAGCTGGCGTACCGTTCTTCAGTATTAGCGCGTCGGAATTCGTCGAGATGTTCGTCGGAGTTGGGGCGTCGCGCGTACGCGACCTGTTCCGCCTGGCGAAGCGAAACCCGGCAAGCATCGTCTTTATCGACGAAATTGATGCGGTCGGTCGCCATCGGGGAAACAGTGTCAGCGGACACGACGAGCGCGAGCAGACATTAAACCAGCTGCTGGTTGAGATGGATGGCTTCGACTCGACGACAAACATCATCGTCATCGCGGCGACCAACCGCCCGGACGTCCTGGATCCGGCGTTATTGCGGCCAGGTCGATTCGACCGGCGGGTCGTTCTAGACGCTCCAGACATTATTGGTCGACGGGCCATTCTCGAAGTTCACGCCAAGGGTAAGCCGCTCGAGACCGGGGTTGACCTTGCATCGATCGCCCAGCAAACGTCGGGGCTATCGGGCGCGGATCTGGCGAACGTTATCAATGAAGCCGCAATTCTCGCCGCGCGCTTGAATAAACCGACAATCGGCCGCACCGAGCTCGAGGAGGGCATTATGCGCGTTCTGGCCGGGCCAGAGCGCCGCGGTCGGGTCGTCACGGACTACGAGAAGTCGATTATTGCTTACCACGAGGTGGGTCACGCCCTCGTGATGAAGTCGCTCAAACATTCGCATCCGGTGCAGAAAGTCTCAATCGTATCGCGAGGCCAAGCCCTTGGCGTGACGGTCCAAGCTCCCCGCGAGGACACCTATTTGACTAGCCGCGAGCAGCTCATGACCCGGATGGCCTCGCTCCTTGGGGGACGCGCGGCCGAAGAGCTCATTTTCGGTGACGTTACGACGGGGGCGCGGCAGGACCTTGAAGTCGTGTCCGACCTGGCCCGGAGAATGGTTCTGGAGTTCGCGATGAGCAAACTCGGCGTCGTCGCAGCGCCAATACGCGACAGTGGCAGTCTCAGCGCCGATATGTCTCGAGAAGTCGATCGAGAGGCGATGCGGCTCATCGAAGAGGCCTTCATCACGTCGCGGACGATTTTGGAGGAGCGACGCGAGAAGCTGGTGGAAGTCGCCGAGTATCTCAAACAGGCCGAAACGATCAACGGCGAGCAGCTCGACACGCTGCTTGGCCCGGACTGGGTGCTTCACGCGCCGAACGTCGTTACGACCAACTGACTTAGCCGGGACGGTCGTCGTTCCGTCGATGATGGTGGTTTTGAATAGAACGCGGGGCTTGGCGCCTCTTATGGATCGCGTCGCCAACAGTCACCGTGAATTTGTTGCCATTTTCGCAGCTGGTTGGCCGTTGGGCGGACACACGGGTCCGCCCCTACCAGTGTGGATAATCCGCGAACGATTCGATACGTCCGGCAACCAACCGAACTGGTAGGGGCGGACCCGTGTGTCCGCCCGCGTTCTCGTTCGAACTGTTCGGCGACGATTGAATGCGACAACGGCCGGCCTAACGGGAAACGGGGCACGTAGGCGCCCCACGACTGTGGGTCTAGGCGAAATGCCGACACCCGTTCGCGTCGTGACATTAAGGAAGCCGGGACTAGACCTACGCTACCACTCGCTGGCGCTTGAGCGCCTCGACGACATATCTGACATCGTCGACGTATTCATTCTGGCGAAAAAGCGCGCTTTCGATGTAGTTGACGTACGCCTGGTTTCGGCCGGTACGCACCGCAATCTCGTCGACTAGGCGGTTTTTCTGTTCGGCCAGCTGCTCGTAGCGGTGAAGCGGGCCAGCCAATTCGCGGAGCGCCGACAAGACCTGATTCCGGATGGCAGCAATTTCCGCCGTTACCTGATCGTGTTCGGAGAGTAGGTTAGTGGCGCCGCCGCGTTCGGTTTGACGCTGTAGCGCGCGGATGCGCTCTTCGATTTCACGGATCTCGAGGTTGCGCCGCTCGATCTGAACCGCGTGGTCTTGTACCGTGTTTTGGAGTTGGGCAAGTGCGTCCGGGTGAATCGTTCCTCGGCGCTCCTGACTTTCTGCCGTCGAAAGCTGCCGTTGGAGCTCGCCGTGGCGGCGACGGAGATAGATGAGCCCAACCTCAAGTTGAGCCTTCATCGATCGAAGAGTAAGCAGGTTGTCCGATTGGATTGTCATGCGCTTTCCTTACTCAGCAGCCCCGATTATGGCACAGCGTCACTAGCAGGACAAGGCTTGACCCCAGATGATTGAAGGGCCGCGGTCGACCTGAATCTTCGGCCAGGCCTGGTCGGCTGGCGACGCTCCGAATCCGTGGTCGCGCGATGGATCGATTGGTCCCCAATCCGAACGATGAAATCGGACGAGAATCGGACCGGTGGTCCCATAACCGACAAGTGCTCCACTTCCCGAGTCAAACTTCAACTCAAGGTAGCCGGTTTGATCCCCACAGCTTTGCGGGACCACCACGGCGTTGACGTGCGATTGCCCAAGCGACGCCCAATCGATCGTGGCCTGGATTAGCCCTGGATCGGATGCAAACCAATAGCGCACCGACAATTCTGACAGCGGGACCGACTGCCCTCCATCGTTGAACAACGTCACAATAAACGCCACGTTTGTTGACGCTTGACCGGTGCTCGTCGTGTGATACGTGAGCCGAATCTGCGGGGCTCCTTGCGCTCCACCGGCTGGTAGCGCTCGCTTGGCTGGCGATTGAGCCTGAGTGTAAAGGCCCTGTTTCGAAGACTGGACAGTCAACCAATCGTCCTGGAGGATTCCCCCGGTGTCACCCGAGTCCGGATTCAAGGCCCAGCTAATGAATCCGATCCGTTGGTCTTTGACGTAATTGATGAGCGCATTTTGCCATTGGCCGCCCGCGTCTGACCCGACCGAGCGACCTCCAAACTCCCCCAAAATGACCGGCGCGAGCCCGGTCCGTTCGATAAATCCCCAATGGGCGTCCCACACGTCGGGTAGGTTAAGGGGGTATCGCGGATCTTTGAACCAACCTTGTGGATAGACCTCGGGCCCGTAGTCGTGGGGGCTGTAGACGACCCGATTCGGGACATTCAGAACGACCTGCGCCCGCGCCACTCCTCGCAAATTGCCCCCCCACCAATACCAATCACCACTGTCACTCTGAACGCCTTCGACAAAGATGAGCCATCGCGGATTGACTGCAAGAATGGCATTGCCAGCGCGCTGTGCCGCCAATCGCCAATCGGTCGCGGGATCATTTGAGCCCCAGGTCGCGGGTCCCCGCGGCTCGTTGTGTAAGTCCGCGCCGATAACCGCGTCAATGTTGGCGTAGCGCTTAGCAAGAAAAACCCAGTCGTCAATCCATTTGGATTCGGGAACTGCCGAGGTGTACCACAACTCGCTCTGAGCGAGGCTGGTCGGCCGATGTCGGTCGAGGAGTACCCTCAATCCATGCTGTCGGGCGCCGTCGACGATCTTGTCCATAACCTGAAGGCTCGTCAGTCCTTGCAAATCAGGATTGAGAAGGTAATTAATTCCCGACGGGCTGGTGCCAGGTTTCAGGATGTCGTTGCTATAGGGCAACCGAAGGGTGTTGTAGCCCAGCGCGCCAAGCTGGATCAATATCGTTTGCCAATTCCTAGCCCACAGACCGTCCGGCGCGGCGTTCCCTGTCTCAAAACCAAACCAGCTCACTCCGGTCACGTGGAATTGATTGCCCCCGGCGTCGTAAATCCGGCTCCCGCAGGTATGGAGATAATTCTCCGCTCCGGCCGGCGGCGCTGGGATCTTGGCAGGGTCGTGGCGACATTGGTCCGTCAAGGACGCAACGATGTCAGCCGGAGGCTCGCCCTTTTGCCAAGATCGTAAGCCGACCGTCGCACCGAGGATGATTGCAACGATCAAGATAAGGCTGATCAGGCGCCGATGACGCGATGCGATCGAAAAGTAATTGTTAACCATAGGGTTCGCGGGATCGCAAGGCGCGTGCCGAGTCTACCTTGACGCGAAGGAGCCATCGAGCGTATCATGTACAAGGTCGTGCTAGACGGGGAACTAGCGGTGCCCTACACCCGCAAACCGCTCTAGCGGGGTTGAACTCCCGCCCCCGGTCCAGTGTTTTTTGGGACTGCCGTTGTGCATAGGCGTCGACGGTTGGGTCCTGCGCGGCAGAAGCCTGTGAACCCCGCCAGGTTCGGAAGAAAGCAACGGTAAGCAGACCCTTCTGGGTGCCGCAGGGCTACCTGGCCTGAGCTGATTGGCGAGGGTAAGCCGGGAAGCCTGGATCAAAGGCGGGTGCACGGCCGGACATTTTCTATGCGGTCGCAAAGGCTCACGTCTGAGTACTTACGACCGGCGGCCGCCAAGGATACGCATGGGATCCCTTCCGTTGCCCGATCCGGGCGACGAACCATCAAAAACCTCAGACGCGGAATCAAGCCGCGGGTCCTTCCCTTTGTCCCCACCTGAGATTCGAACGCTGCTCAAGTCTCTTGGGATCCGTCCTCAAAAGGGCTTCGGACAGAACTTCCTGACAAGTGAGACAGTCCTTCGGCGGATTGTCGACGCTGGCGAGGTGCAACCGACCGATGTCGTGGTCGAGGTCGGTCCCGGGCTCGGACATCTAACACACCACCTTGCGCGCGTGGCCGGGCGGGTCGTCGCCCTCGAGATCGATCGTGGTCTCATCCGGGAGTTACGGCGGATATACGACCGCGTGCCAAACGTCGAGATTCTCGAGCAGGACGTCCTCGAGTTTGATCCGAAGGCGACAATTGGCGATGTATCCTACAAGGTCATCGCAAACCTACCGTATTACCTGACCTCGGCGGCATTGCGTCACTTTCTGGAATCCGAGCATCGGCCCACGCGAATCGTCGTCATGGTCCAGCGTGAAGTTGGAGAACGGATTCTGGCCAAGCCAGGGGATCTCAACTTGCTGGCAATTAGCGTGGCGGTGTTTGGGCGCCCCCGTCTTGCCACCCGAGTTCCGGCCAACGCCTTCTATCCGCAGCCAAAAATCGAGTCGGTCGTCCTTCGCATTGACGTCCACGATCAACCACTCATCAAGTCTTCGATCGATAAATTCTTCAAAGTGGTCGCGGCTGGCTTCGCTACTCCCCGGAAGCAGCTTCATAATTCGCTTGCCCAGCGCCTTTGGATGCCGCCGGGGGAGCCTCCTCAGATCATTCAGGCGGCTGGAATCGATCCAATGCGCCGGCCCCAGACGCTGACGATCGCCGAGTGGGATCGTCTGACTAGTGAGCTGGAAAGTCGTGGCCTCGTCTAACGTGCTGTCAATTATCGCCAATGCAAAAATAAACTTGGGCCTGGAAGTTCTCCGACGTCGCGACGATGGCTTCCACGACATTGTCACGATCCTCCAGGAGATAGATCTTTCGGACCGGCTGACATTTCGGACGAGCCGCGAGATAACTCTCGAAGGGGACACACTTACGTTACCTCTAGACCACAACCTGGTGTTCCGGGCCGCCCGAGCGCTTCAGCAGGCAACCGGCATCGATCGCGGTGCAGCGATACGGTTGGAGAAGTCGATTCCCGTGGCCGGAGGGCTCGGCGGCGGTAGCTCTGACGCCGCGGCAACCCTCGTCGCACTGAACGAGCTCTGGAATTTGCGTCTCGACGACGACAGCCTTCTGGCCCTGGCTCGCGAGCTCGGTTCTGACGTTGCGTTCTTCTTGCGGGGAGGAACTCAGATCGGAACTGGCAAAGGCGACGTTCTCCGACCGTTGCGGACGCCAACGGCTTGGGTCGCAGCTCTGATTATCCCGCTTTCGATTCCAGACAAGACCCGGTCGCTCTATCAATCCCTTCGTTCCGACGATTTATCGGACGGAAGTCGGGTCCGAGCGATCGCCGAGGACCTGGACCAGCGCGGTGTGCTGCGGCCACTCGACCACGTCAACACCTTTGAACGTCCCGCGCTGGAGCTATACTCGGACATCAGGCAGGCATTTGAGACGGTCCGCGACATTGGTGGACGTCCGCTCTTGAGCGGCGCCGGTCCCACGGTGCTGACAGTCCATCAGGACGAACGGGACGCTCACGCTTTGGCGAGCCGGGCTCGGTCGGCTGGTTACTCGGTCGTCGTTGCCTCGACCGTGCAAGCGACTCGTTGTTCGCGTCTTTTGTAATGGGTCCAACGATTGACCCGATCTACTCGGAAATGGGAGGTCCTTTGACGGACACGGTGGCGATCGTTCTCGCGGCTGGTCAGGGCAAGCGAATGCGCTCGGCACTTCCTAAGGTGCTTCACCGGATCGCTGGACGCCCGATGATCGAGCACGTCATTCGCGCCATTCAGGACGCCGGGATGACCCGCATCGTCGTCGTCATCGGTCATGGTGGTGATCAGGTGCGGGACGCGTTGCCCGATGGGGTCGACGTGGCCGTTCAGGCCGAACAACGGGGCACAGCCGATGCGACGATGGCTGGGCTTACCCAGATTGGCGTGGCGGCCCGAACGGCCAACGTCGTGGTTTGCTACGGCGATTGTCCGTTACTGTCCGGATCAGTGTTTCGAGACCTCACCACGGCGCGGGCCGAAACCGGCGCTGCCATCGCTCTGGCCGTGTCGTCGGTCGAGAATCCGCGCGGCTACGGACGGGTTCTCGTGGGTGAGCATGGGAACGTCCAATCAATCGTCGAGGACGCGGTCGCGACGGACGAGGAGCGACGCGTCAAGCAGATCAACGCGGGGGTCTACTGCTTCGACGGGGATTGGCTTTCAACCTACCTTCCGCTGGTGACTCCGTCCCGAACTGGAGAGCTTTTCCTAACCGATCTCGTCCAGATGGCCACCGAATCGGGTAGGTTAGTTCGAGCGGTTGATACATCGTTTGAGCTCACGGTCGGGGTGAACGACCGGGTCCAATTATCTGACGCGGACCGCGTCATCCGCGATCGCATCCGACGTCAGATGATGATCTCTGGAGTAACCCTGGTCGATCCGCAAACGACCTACATCGACGTCGACGTTTCGATAGGGGTCGATACAATCGTCTACCCCGGTACAATCCTCGAGGGACAGACTCGGATTGGGTCGGGGGGACGAATCGGGCCCCGAGCGCACATCGTCGATTCGGATCTCGGTAACGACGTGATCGTCGACGCCGCGGTCGTCGAACGATCAGCCGTTGGCGATGGAGCACGCGTTGGTCCTTTTAGCCACCTTCGCCCCGGCTCACGATTGATGCCTGGTGCTGACCTCGGCAATTTTGCCGAGGTAAAAAACGCCACGATCGGGGCGGGTTCGAAAATGCATCACTTCAGTTACGTCGGGGACGCCGACGTTGGTGACGGTGTCAATATTGGCGCCGGAACGATCACTTGTAACTACGACGGGGAGACCGGACTAAAAAGCCGCACGGTCGTCGAACGAGGTGCGAGTCTTGGCAGCGATACGATGCTCGTCGCGCCGGTCCGAGTCGGTGAAGACGCAATCACCGCTGCTGGCGCCGTTGTCACCCGGGACGTCGAGGCCAGTATGGTCGTCGTGGGAGTACCGGCGCGTCCGGTTCGAGCGCGCCGTCCGAGAAATGCAACGGCACCACGTTGAGGATGAACGGCGCCCTTGTCGAGGGAGGATGACGGGTTGGACCCGGACGGTAGACCTATTTACTTCTATACGTTAGCGATTCTGTTGGTGGGAACGCTTTTGTATGTCTTCTCATCTTTCGCTGAGGGCGCTATTGGATCACTCAGTCGAGCGCGGATACAGCGGCTCGCCGAGCGAGATTTGGCGGCTGCGCGAGCGATTCAAGACTTTGCGGAACGTCCCGCATTCTATGTCACGGCGACCGGAATTATTCGGTTAGCTTCGCTGCTTGCCATTGCGATCACAGTGACTGAGCTCCTGAAGGACCAAGCCCTTCCCGTGACATCAGTTGTCGCGTGGGCGGCTCTGTTGTTTGGCGCACTGGTTCTAGGCTGGATTGTGCCTCGGGCGGGTGCGTCCGTGAATCCCGAAGGCATCGCTCTGACAATCGGGCGTCCGCTCAAAGTGTTGAGCTGGATCATCACACCAATTGTCAACCTCGTCGCCTTGTCCACGAGCGAGCTGTCGAAACTCTTTGGCGGCGAGGAGTCCCCGGAAGCCCAGGTGGTAACGACTGCCGAGTTAAAAGTTATGGTCGCGGCGAGTGAAGAGGAAGGCCTCATCGAGCAACGCGAGCGAACAATGATCGATAATATTCTCGAGCTCGAGGAGGTGTCGGTTCGCGAGATTATGGTGCCTCGCCCGGATATAGCCGCCTTGGACGTGACAAGCACTGTCCGCGAGGCAGTGGATGTTCTGGTCCGCGAGCGCTATTCTCGGTATCCGGTGTTCCGCGACTCGATCGACGATATCGTTGGAATACTGTACGGCAAGGACCTCTTTCAGTACGTCCTTGATCGCCGGCTCGACGACCGGGTTGGCGACTTGCTTCGGCCGGCGTACTTCGTTCCGGAGTCTAAAAAGTGCGACGACTTGTTGCGTGAGCTGCAGCAGCAACGGGTCCACATTGCGATAGTCGTCGACGAATATGGGGGAACGTCCGGGCTTGTGACGATCGAGGACCTGCTTGAAGAGATCGTGGGCGAGATCCAGGACGAGTTTGACGTTGAGGAGCAAAAGATCGTGCCCGAGGGCGACGGCAATGCCCTGGTCAATGGTTCGGCGAGTATTGACGATGTGAACGACGCGCTTTCACTTGACCTGACGACCGAGGAAGTCGATACGATCGGAGGACTGGTCTACGAGAGGCTCGGACGAATTCCGGTCGTCGGGGATCAGGTTCGCGTGGATGGCGCACTGTTAACCGTCGTCGGCTCGCATGGGCGACGAGTGACTCGAGTACGGGTGCGGCGGATTGGACCGGAAACAACGAACGGGGCAACAACGGGCACGCAAGTAGGGGAGGACGAGTGGCGGAAGGAGAAGTAACCGTCGACGCCCTTGTCGCCTTGGCGACGAACGCGCGACAAAGTGCTTACGCGCCGTACTCCCAGTTCCCGGTTGGAGCGGCGGTCCTCACGGAATCCGGGACGATATTCACCGGGGCGAACGTGGAGAACGCGTCATTTGGCCTGACGATCTGTGCCGAGCGCGCGGCCATTTTTGCCGCGGCATCCGCCGGGGAGCGGCGGATCAGGACGGTCGCGGTCGTCACCGGTGCAGCCGACCCAACTCCCCCATGTGGCGCCTGTCGTCAGGTCATCTCGGAATTCGGTCCGGAGACGCTGATTATTTGCGACGCGAATGGCATTCGTCGCCGCTGGCTGCTGTCCGAGCTTCTGCCTTATCCATTTGGCCCGGCGTTCTTGCCGACCGACCCTTTGAAGGCGGAACAGATGCCGTGAACCGTCGTCAGCTGATGCGGGGGATTGCCGTCGCCGCGGCCCTCGCGGCGATTCCCTCGGCTGGAGATCAAGAATCCGCGAGCTCGGACAACGAGCTGAGATTTGGCGTGGCACCGAAAGCGCCGAAGACAATCCTTGGTGTCCACACCCGTCTCACCGACGAAGTCGAGTTTTGGAAAATCAGCCGGACGTTGGAAATGGTTCGTGAAATGGGCGCGGGCTGGGTCGTCGAGCTCTTTCCCTGGGCCTACATTGAGCCACGCCGAACTGAATTCGACTGGGCTCATTCCGATCACGTGATCCGTGAGTCGACCCGGCAAGGGCTGTCGGTCATCGCGCGTCTCGACTTTGTTCCTCAATGGGCCCGGCCTAACGGGTCAACGGCCCGCTTCCTCCCAATCAGCCACTGGCTTGACTATGCGAATTTTGTTGCGCAGTTCGCCCGGCGATACCGGAGAGCGGTCCGACATTTCATTATTTGGAACGAGCCAAACACGAGCTTTGAGTGGGGGTACCAGTCAGTTAGCGCCTCGGCCTACTTTGACATGGTTGCCATGGCGTCATCCGCGATTCGAAGCGTGCACCCGAACCCAATCATTATGCCGGCTGGCCTTGCGCCTACCCTTGAACGGAGCGACCTCGCGCTCGACGACACCTTGTTTCTTCAAGCGATGTACGACGAGGGAATTGGAACGTACATCAACGCGCTGTCCGCGCACACCTATGGCTGGAAGTTTCCTCCCGATGATCCCGCACAACCGGACCGACTCAACTTTAATCGAGTCGAGCTACTTCGCCACATCATGACGAGCCACGGCGACGCCAGCAAGAGTGTGTACATAACAGAGTCCGGCTGGAATGACAGTCCGCGCTGGACCAAGGCAGTCCGACCGAGTCAAAGGATTCAATTCACCCTTCGTGCTCTCCAAAAGACCACCCTCGACTGGCCCTGGGTAGGAGCCATGTGTATCTGGACGTTTCGTCTTCCGGCTCCTTCGCGCGACTACAACGACTACTTCACCCTGGTCGATACAAGCTTTCGGCCAAAGCCAATTTACGACCAAATTCGCCAACATGCCGGGGAGTTCGTGCGCTGACTAGCTTCGTTGACGCTGTTTGGTAGCGCGTGCTAGACTTCGAACGATTTTAGCGTGGCGCCAGTTTGAGCGAGGAGGGGCGTAGACGTGTTCTCCGGATGTATGGTCGCGATGATCACCCCGTTTCGAGACGGTAACGTTGACGAAGCCGCTCTGAGAAACCTGGTGCGCTTTCACTTGAAAAACGGAACGAATGGCCTCGTCCCCTGCGGCACGACCGGCGAATCCGTGACGATGACCGAAGAGGAACAGCTTCGCGTCATCGAGATTGTTGTCCAAGAGGTGGATGGCAAGATTCCGGTCATCGCCGGGACTGGCACGAACAGCACGGCAAAGACGGTCAAAATGACCAAGGAAGCCAAGCAAATCGGCGCCGACGGGGCGTTAGTTGTCGTTCCGTACTATAACAAGCCTACTCAGGAAGGGATGTACCTTCATTTCGCGGAAATTGCGCGACATGCCGAGCTTCCTCTGGTCCTCTACAACATCCCGGGGCGGACCGGCGTCAACATGCTACCGGAGACGGTTGCCCGCCTGTCAAAGATTCCGACGATTGTCGGAATCAAGGAATCCACCGGCAGCATGGATCAAGCGAGCCAGATTATTAACAGTTGCCGACCGGATTTTGCCCTATTTTCTGGTGACGATTCTCTCACTTTGCCGCTTCTAGCGTTGGGAGGCGTTGGAGTGATCTCGGTCATTGGCAACGTCGTTCCTGGCGCAATGGTCGAGTTAGTTCGCTCGTTCCGGGAGGGCAACGTCGCGCGAGCACGCGAGATTCACTACCAGCTTTTTGATTTGTGCCGGACGATGTTTATCGAAACGAACCCAATACCGGTGAAGACCGCTGCCGCGATTCTCGGGCTCTGTGGTGACGAAATGCGCCTCCCGATGTGTCCCTTGACCGAAGGCAACCGGAGGAAGCTGGAAGAGGCGATCCGGGCCTGCCCCGTATTGCAGACAGTGGCCGCTTAAGCTGTACGACGCAGATTAGATCGCATTCCGGGTGCTGCCCTGGCATTCGGGCCGGCGATTTGAGGCCTTTGCGCTACAACATACCGGTTCACGCAAGTGAAAGGTGGCTGATTCGTTGGCGATAAACCTGGTCATTAATGGTGCGTCGGGCCGAATGGGTCGACAGATTGTCGCCGTGGCTGTCGACACAACTGACGTTACCGTGTCCGGGGCCGTGGTCCGCCCAGAATCTGCATTCGTCGGACAGGATGTTGGGCTGATCGCCGGCACGCGCTCGCTCGGGGTATCACTCACCGCAGATCCACTTCTCGCGTTGCAGGGAGCGTCGGTCGCTGTCGACGTTAGCCGCCCGGACGTGTCCGTGCAGTTTGCGCGCCTTGCCGCCGAAGAGAAGGTTCCCTGCGTGATTGCAACGACTGGCCTTTCGGCGGTTCAACGTTCGGAAATCGAAGGTCTCGCGGCGCGCTCCGCGATTCTTCTCGCGCCAAACCTCAGTCTGGGCATCAACTTGATCGTTCAGCTACTTCCCTCAATCGTTAAGGCGTTGGGCGATGACTACGATATTGAAATCGTCGAAGCTCACCACCGACACAAGAAGGACGCGCCCTCTGGAACGGCGATCCGGCTGGCAGAGGCAATTGCCTCGGCTCTCGAGCAACCGCTCGCAGACCTGGAGCGACACGGTCGGCACGGGGTTGTCCCTCGAGTTTCTGGGGAGATCGGAATGCACGCCCTCCGATTGGGTGGACTCGCGGGGGAGCATAGCGTCTACTTCGCGAACGAAGGTGAGGTCATCGAGATCTATCATCGCGCGCTCAGCCGGGAGACATTCGCGCGCGGCGCCGTCCGTGCCGCCTGCTTTCTTTCCGGGAAATCACCTGGACTTTACACGATGCAGGACGTGCTCGGGCTCTCGACCTGACCGGCCCCCGAATCAATTCGGCTTGCCCCCAGTCTCGAGTCCTATGTACTTAATGAGAAACATCTAGGAGCTTTCGCCAAAGTGGAATCATTCGCCTATCGCGATGGAGCGCTGGCGTGCGAGGGCGTGGGACTGGTCGAAATCGCCGACCAGTACGGGACGCCAACCTACGTTTACAGCGAGTCCTCCCTGCTCGATCGCTACCGTGCCCTAGAAGAAGCGTACGCCTCGGTTCCGCATTTGATCTGCTACGCGTTGAAAGCGAATGATAACTTGGCGATCGCTCGCGTGTTTGCCAAGCTTGGCGCCGGAGTCGACGTTGTGTCCGGAGGCGAGGCATTTCGCGCATTCCGCGCGGGGTTCCTTCCGAGCCGGACAATCTTCGCCGGCGTGGGCAAGACGGAAAAGGAGATCGACGAGGCAATTGCCGCCGACATCATGGCATTCAACGTGGAGTCGCCAGCCGAGCTCGAGACGATTGACCGGGTGGCAGCCCGTAAAGGTCAGGTCGCCCGCATCTCCGTGCGAGTGAATCCCGACGTCGATCCCCAGACGCACCCTTACATTTCTACTGGCCTCAAGAAGAGCAAATTCGGCATTGAGGCCTCGCGGGTCGTCGAGGTGTACCGCATGGCGCGCGACAGCAAAAACCTCGAGCCGATCGGAATTCAGATGCACATCGGTTCCCAGCTCGTCCACGTTCAACCGATTGTCGATGCCGTTGAGCGACTCGCGGACCTCGTCCATGAGCTTCGACGAGAAGAGATCGAGGTCCAGTACGTCGACATTGGCGGCGGAATTGGCATCCGGTATCGAGATGAAGTTCCCGAAGGGCCCGGCGACCTCGCGAAGCACGTGTTGCCGACCATCCGGGACCTGAAGGTTATGCTCGTGTGTGAGCCCGGCCGGTTCCTCGTCGGTAACTCCGGCATCCTGCTAACTCGGGTCCTGTATCGCAAAGAAAATGGGGGAAAGAAGTTCGTGATCGTCGACGCGGCGATGAACGATCTGCTTCGACCGTCACTTTACAGCGCATACCACCACATTCGACCGGTCGCCGAGGGCAAGGGAGGACTTGACCAAACCGAGACAGTCGACGTCGTTGGGCCGGTCTGCGAGTCCGGTGACTTTCTGGCTCACGACCGGGACTTAGCACCCACTCGATCGGGCGATTTGCTCGCGGTTATGAGCGCGGGAGCGTACGGGTTCGCGATGTCGTCCAACTATAACGCGCGACCGCGCGCGGCCGAAGTCCTGGTCAAAGACGAGAATCACCGGCTCATTCGTCGACGCGAAGAGTACGACGATCTAATCCGGGCGGAGGAAGGGCTATGATCGCCGAAGAGTTTCGAATAGCGAAAAGGCTATCCGAGCTTCCCCCCTACTTATTCGTCGAAATCGACCGGAAGAAGCGGGAAGCTGCCGCCCGAGGGGTCGACGTGATCAATCTCGGAATTGGCGATCCGGATCTTCCCACGCCGGCGCCGATAGTCCGGGCGCTGGCTCGTGCCGCGCGCAATCCGGTCAACCACCGCTATCCGGAGTCCGAGGGACTTGATATTTTCCGAGCGGCCGCGGCGGAGTGGTACCAACGACGCTTTGGCGTCGCCGTGTCGCCGGCGACCGAAGTGCTGTCGCTGATTGGTGCCAAGGAAGGGATTGGCCACTTGCCGCTGGCGATCGTCGACCCTGGCGACGTGGTGCTGATACCTGATCCGGCCTATCCGGTCTATCGCGCCGGGACCGTTTTTGCCGGTGGCGAACCTTTCGTCATGCCCCTACGTCGCGAGAACGGTTTTCTGCCGGATCTCGACGCAATTCCGGAGAGCATCCGGCAACGGGCTCGACTCATGTTCATCAATTATCCCAACAATCCGACGGGGGCCATCGCCCCGCTCAGTTTCTTTCAGGACGTTGTCCGCTTTGCCCAGCGGTACAACATCGTCGTTGCTCAGGACAACACGTATTCGGAAGTCGCCTTTGACAGCTATCGGCCGCCGAGCCTGCTCCAGGTCGAAGGGGCAATGGACGTCGGAATCGAGTTCCACTCGTTGTCGAAGACCTTCAACATGACGGGCTGGCGCATTGGTTTCGTCGTAGGGCGCGCAAAAGTCGTCGACGCGCTTCGGCGGGTCAAATCGAATTTGGACTCGGGAGCGTTCCAAGCGGTCCAGGAGGCGGGAATTGCCGCTTTGTCGATCGCGGAAAAGGTGAGTGAGAGTAATAGCCGTATCTACAAGCGGCGACGCGACATTTTGGTGGGTGGCTTACGCGAAGCCGGAATCGACGTCGATGTTCCCCAGGCAACTTTCTATGTCTGGCCGCGCGTGCCGAGCGGTTACGATTCGGCAGGATTCGTCTCCACTCTCATTGACAAGGCGGGCGTGGCGTGCATCCCGGGCAACGGATTTGGCAAGGAAGGTGAAGGCTTCATCCGCTTCGCTCTGACCGCCGACGCGCGCCGACTCGAGGAAGCGGTCGCGCGGTTAACAATTTTCTTGAACGAACGAAAAACTTAAAAGCGGCACTATTCTTGCGAAACTCTGCCATCATTAAGCCGTTCGTAGTAGAATGAGCGCACGGCAGCCAGGTGGTTTGGGTGGTGGAGACTATGCGGTGGAACCAGCACACCGAAAAAGTCGGAACTGCTCTGCGTGCCAGTGCCTGGTGGGTGACGATCGCTCCCTTTTGCCTTGCGACCGACCTCCCGGATCTTGCGACATCCACCCATCGGCCCCTTTATTTTGGCCGCGAGCCCGACAACTATCCGATAACTGAGCTTCTCGGTCGGTTACTTTCCTTTCGCGGTAGGGTCCGGTTCGCGCGGGCCATTATTATCTTTGTTCGCGCGGCTATGCTTGCCGGCCTGATTCTGCTGCTCGCGAAGACGATTCAATTGTCGACTCGCCAGCCAATGTCAGGTTGGCTACCCGTTGCCCTTCTTCTCCTCGGGATCTGGACGGTTCACCTGGCGCTCCATCACTCGATCTCGCCTTTTGAAGTTGCTCGCCTTGTCGATCGTCGATTGTCGCTCCAGGAACAGGTTGCGACCGCCGTGGAGTCGACGACGGGAGATCGGCTCGAGCGGGCCCTATCACGGACGCAAGTCCGGCTTGCGACTAGTCGGCTCCGAGACGTCGACCCGGTACGAGCACTTCCGCTTGTCATTCCTTGGCGCGACCTGCGCGGTCTTGCGGGGATTGTCGTTCTGTACGGTGTCGTCGGTTTCATTGGATCGCTCGGGCTAAATTTGCCGGTCGGGCCTTTGCCGGTCGAAGCCGAATTGGCGAAACAGGCTGGACTTCAAGCGCAGGCCCCGAGTCCGTTTGTGACAGTTGATCCAAATGCCGCCCAATTGGTGGCTCAGACCCAAGGGCTGCTCAACGCTCAGGCCGGAAGTGGACCGGTAAAGTCGGATCTCGACGCCCTCCGTCAGCAGTTACAGAGTCAACAGATCACACCCCAACAATATCAAGATCAACTGCGGCAAGTTCAGCAGCGACTGGAGTCGATGGCGAAAGATTCCTTATCCGCCCAACAGGCGCTGGGCGCGCTCGCCGACTCGTTGAAAGATGCATCGGCAACTCAGTCCATAAGTGACAGTCTCAATCGGGGAGACTATCAAAAGGCCGGCGATCAGCTGACCGATTTGAGCAAACAGGTTGGGCAGCTTTCGCCCGATGCACGATCGGAGCTCGCGGATCGGCTGGCGCAGGCTTCATCGCGGACCCAGCAAAGCAACGAATCAATTTCCAAGGATACTGGGCAGGCCGCGAACGCCCTCAAAAACGGTGATATCAGTACCGCATCGCAGTCTCTCGATTCCCTCGCCAACTCCGTCAAACAGGCGAGCCAGAAGATTTCAACTCAATCGCAGCTTGGTCAACAGATGCAGGACGTGCGTCAGCAGTTAGGCGATAGCGCGTCGAATAGTGCTGCCGCGAGCACCCAACCCAACTCCAACGGGACAAATCCTTCGCAATCGGCCGATCCCCAGGGGCAACCGCCGAACGCCTCCGGAAATCAGGACCCGTCCAAGCTCAGCAGTCGAGCCGATGGAAGTGCTGGAGATCCGACGAGCGGCGCCGGAGATCAATACAGCGCGGCAGGCCAGGTTGCATCTCGGTCCTCAACTCAGTCAATTCAATCGGACCAGCCCGGAACAAGCGCGGGAGTTGGCACGACCCCAGGAGGTAATCCCCTAAGCGGAAACCAGCCATCGCTTGACACGCGCGGGGTGAGATTGACGATTGTCGGACAGGCCAACGGACCCGGCACGGCTTCGACATCGGCCGGAGATCGATCGGTGCCCCTCACGGCCGCGGGCGACAGTGGTCTGGCAGGGAGCGGCGGACCGAGCTCGGTCCAGTCAAACGTTCCAATCAACGTTCATCAGGAGAGCAATCAGGTTCCACTGGATCGGAAGCCGGTGGTTCGGGACTACTTTTCTAATGCCGGTCCGTAACCCTTTCGCGCCTTTCATGCCACTTAGCCGCTATATTCGCGGCCGGGTGCACAGCGTTGGGGACGCCCGTCACGTCGCGGATGGACGAGCGAATCGATCGTCGAGCTCGGTTGGTAGTCTGGTCGAGGAATCTTTCGTTCGACGGCTCGAGCGACTGAATCTGATGACGCGCGGCCTTGCCTCGCAGGGGATCGCCGGCGAGCACCGAAGTCGACGCCACGCTGGATCGGCGGAGTTCTCAGACTATCGCGCATACGTTCCCGGCGACGATTTCCGTCGGATTGATTGGAACGCCTATGCCCGCCTAGACGGTTTATTTCTCAAACAGACCGAAGCGAAGGTTGAGATTCCCATTCATCTGCTCGTGGACTGTAGTGAGTCGATGAACTGGGGAATCCCGAACAAAGTTGGATTTGCCCGGCGTTTGGCCGCGGCGATTGGGTATCTCGCGCTGTCACGGTTCGATGCCGTAACCGTCACGACTTTTTCCGAAGATCTTCACGAGCGATTTCCGCTGGCACGCGGCAAAGCGCAGGCGCTTCGTCTGCTTGCCCACCTCGATCGGGCGCCGACTGGAGGAGTGACCCGGGTCGAGTATTCGATGCGACGCTATTGCGAATCGGGAGGAATGAGTGGAATAGCCTTCCTCCTGTCTGATTTGCTCAGTTCAGACGATTGGCAGAAAGGCGTCGTGCAACTCCTTGGACGGGGACTCGACGTCGTCGTGATTCACGTCGTCGCGCCTCAAGAAATGCAGCCGGTCCTGGACGGCGAAGTCGAGCTGGTCGACGCCGAGACAAACGAAGTGGTCGAGGTCGTCGTCGGCGATCAAGCCCGGCGGACCTACGAGCGTCGAGCTCAGCAGTGGTGCGACGAGGTCGAAGACTTCTGCCGACGATCGGAGGTCCAGCACCTTCGAGTCGACTCAAGCATGGATCTGGAAGGAATCTTCCTGAACTCAATGCGGCATCGACGGATCGTGAAATGAACATCCTGCAGCCATCCGCATTGTGGGCGCTGGCAGTTGTACCGCTGATCGTTATTTTCTACATCCTGCGCCCGCGTCACCGACGGCAAGTCGTTCCGAGCGTCCGTCTTTGGCTCCAGCTTCCCAGCGACCTTGAGGGCAGGCCTCGCTGGCGACTACCCGTTTCGAGCTTACTCCTTCTCGCCCAACTGATTGTTGCCGCTGGACTAGCGCTTGCGCTCGCTCGGCCGGCACTCCCCGGCGCAATTCGACAGCACCTGATTCTGCTACTCGATACGTCGCCGACAATGATGGCGACTGATGTGAGCCCTAACCGCCTGGCACTTGCCGTTAGCAACGCCCGGTCCATCGTTGAGACACTACAACCAGACGATCTGGTGACGTTGATCACGATCGAGCCAAGTCCGAAGATCGTGGCAACCGGTCGAGGCCCGAACGCGATCGACCAGGCCTTGGCGAACGTCACAGCGGCGCCGGCTCGGGGAGATGCGACGAGCGCGATGGTTTTGGCGGCTCAAACAGCTCAACTGTCCCGTGATACGCATAATCGCGTTGTGATTCTGTCGGACGGAGCGAATTCCGACCTATCGACGAAGGCCCTCGGCTCGATCGCCGCCGACGTTTCATTTCAACAGGTCGGCGGTAGCGACGACAACGTGGGAATAACCTCGCTGTCGGTCCGACCTATGATTGGCTCGACCAACCGATTTGTCGGGTTCGTCCAGGTAACGAATTACTCGCATCAGGACGTCAAGACCAATTTCAAAGCGGCGGCCGACGGCATCGCCTTTGGGCAACAGCTGCTCAACGTCCCACTCCGCGGTCACGTTGAATTGTCGTTGCCATTGCCCGCTGGAACCCGCCATTTCTCGGTGGGAATTGACGCGAAAGACAAGTACGGCGCCGACAAATCGGCGGAAGTGCTCGTTCCAGGCGCGCAACATATCTTGATCACGATCGTTTCCTCTGATCCTGGATTGTGGCAACAGGCATTCAAAACTATACCGACGGTCGACGCGAAGGTGGTGGCCCCAAGCGCCTATAAACCCACCGATTCGACCCTCACCGTGTTTTCTGGATTCGTGCCCGCCACGCTGCCGCCTGGAAACGTAGCTCTGGTCGCGCCACCCAAAGGTAACCCGATTGTGCCGGTCACCGGAGACGTTCAAAATGCGGACATTGTCCATACCGATTCGTCTAGTCCGCTTTTTGCGTCGGTCGATCTTGGTGGACTTTTCGTGGCAGACACGGCAACCTTTGGCGACGTCTCGTGGGCTCGCTCGGTCGCGGATACGAGCAAGGGGCCGGCGATTCTGACCGGCACGCGAGACGGTCGGACCATCATCGTCATTGGATTTGATCCGGGCCAGACCGATTGGCCGCAGCGCATCTCGTTCCCGGTCTTTATTGCAAATCTGGTGGACTCGCTCAGCGTCCCGCCAGTTCCGACCGACGTCGTCGCGGGGAGTGTCCTGGACCTACCCCCGGCTTCGGAATCGGGTCAGGTCCTGATTCAGCTTCCAAATGGGAAGATGGACGTATTTACGAGCAACGGCCGACCCGTTCGATTCACCGACACGGGCCAGCTCGGACCTTATCAGGTGACCTACACCAACGGTGGATCTCCGGTGGCGCGACAGGAGTTTGTCGTCAACCGTTTGGGAGTCACGGAAAACAACATCATGCCGCAGGTCGATCCCGCCCAGCTCTCCCAAACGGGAGGACCGACCGGGCTGCCAAGTCAGCACGATGTGTGGATGTGGGTCGCTGGCGGGGCGCTCGCCGTCATTGGCGTCGAGTGGCTTGCCTACTTCAGTCGACTTGGCCGGTAATGGGATCGATAACGTGAGCTTGACCTTTGACAATCCGCGAGCGCTGTTATTGCTTCTGCTGCTCCCAATTTTCTACCTCGTGGCACGTTTTGGAGTAGCTTACGTGTCTCGGCCGGTTCGCAAGGCGGCGATGTGGGTTCGCCTGCTCCTCGTCCTCGTCTTGGTATTAGCTCTTGCCCAACCAGTGCTCCATCGCGCCAGCGATCAGCTTTCGGTCATGTTCGTCGTCGACCGTTCAGCTAGCGTCGAAGTCAACGGGAATAACGTCGCGAACGCGTGGCTAGATCAGGCGCTTCGACTGGCAGGGCCGAACGATCGAACCGGAGTGCTCGACTTTGGGTCAAACGTCGTCGTTAAGAAACCACTTGGCGCAGATGACTCAGCGCAAAATTCGGCGTCCGTTCAACCCGGAGAGACCAACCTCTCGTCCGCGCTGCACCTGGCCACGACCCTATTTCCGTCGGACGGCGCTCGGCGAATCATCGTGTTGTCGGATGGTCAGATGAACGCGGGCGATGCTCTCGCCGAGGCGCGATTAGCGTCCACGCGACAAGTTCACGTGGATGTGGTACCAAGCGGTCCGCCCCCAGATTTTCGGGAGGTCTGGATCGATTCGTTTGTTTCGCCCCCGACGGTGAGGGTGGGCCAGGGATTCGACGTTGGGGCCGTCGTGCGAAGCACAACCCCGGGCGATGCAACTCTGACCTTTTCGATGGACGGAAAGCAGATCAGTCAAGGCGCCGTCAATTTATCGGTGGGTCCGAATCGCTTCTCAATCAATCTTCCGTCCGCTCCCAAGGGCTTTCACAGTTTCCAGGCGACGATCCAGAGTCCAAATGATACGTACGCGCAAAACAACAGTGCGTTCACTTACACCGTCGTCAAGGACACGGGAAATGTCGCGGTGGTCGCGGCCGATCCGCGCGAGGCGGCGCCGATCGCGAGCGCGCTTCAAAAGGCCCAGATGACGGTGAGCACCCTGGCCCCCGCGTCGATCCCGTCAAACCTCAGCTCGATGAAACAGTTCGACGCGATGGTCCTGGTCGACACGCCAGCCACGGCGTTCACTCTCGATCAAACCAAAACGATCGCGGCTTTCGCGCACGACCTGGGCCGGGGGCTCACCGTCGTTGGGGGGCCTCAAAGCTTCGGACAGGGGAAATATGACGGAACTCCCCTTGGCGACGCTCTTCCGATTGTTTCTGGCGTCCCGGGAAACGTCGAGTCGGGCAACGTTGCCCTCGCGCTGGTCATCGATAAGTCCGGGAGTATGGACGAGAACGAAGGCGGCGTCCGGAAGATGACGATGGCGGATCGGTCGGCTCAGCTGGCGATCGGTCTTTTATCGCCCAGCGACGACGTGGGAGTCGAGGCGTTCGACACCGACCCGACCTGGATCGTTCCGATGGGGAAGGTCGGCGACGCAGCTCACCGAACGTCGATCCAGAACCTGGTCGGTGGCATCTCGGCCTCCGGAGGCACCGACATCTTCACCGCGCTACAGGGAGCCTACCAGGCGATCCACAACAGCAACGCGCGATACAAGCACATCATTCTAATGAGCGACGGCAACTCTCTGACCGATTCTGACTACAACCCCCTCCTTCAACATATCGCGGACGAAAAAATCACCCTATCGACGATTGCAATTGGGACCGATGCCGACCAAAAACTCATGCAGATGTTGGCTACCCGCGGGAGCGGCTCGTACTATTACACTGACGACGCGACGAAGATTCCCGAAATCACCACGCGCGAAACGAAGGTCGTTCGCGGCTCGGCCAAAGTTGACGCACCATTCCAACCGCAAGTGGTGTCGCCAAGTCCGCTCCTCGAGTCCTTTGCCGGTCCGGACTTGCCTTCGCTAGGCGGCTACGTCGTCACGAGCCAGAGGAGGAATGCGACGGTCGCACTCCAATCGGACCGGAAGGATCCGATTCTGGCCCACTGGAACTATGGTCTGGGACGGGTGACTGCCTGGACGTCTGACTTGAGCGCACCGTGGGCCAAAGACTGGGTTTCCTGGCCCGATTTTGGGCGGTTTTGGTCTCAGGCGATCAATTGGAGCATGCGACCGGCCGGTGATCCAAATCTTCAAATGTCCTACACCGAAGCCGGAAGTGTCGTGGACTTTAAGGTCGATGTCGTCAACGATAGCGGTATCTTCCAGGACTTGCTCGACCTTCGCGCCCGGGTAGCGGGTGCTGATGGCCAGCCGATTGAGGTCCCCCTCGCTCAAACGCGCCCGGGGCGGTATGAAGCAAGATTTAGTATCACGAAACCGGGTGCGTATCCGGTTGACGTCGTCCAATACGACGCGCGTGGGCAAGTCGCGCGAACGGAAACGACCGGAGTTGTCGTGTCGTACCCGTCAGAGTACCGCGAGTTTGGCGTCAACCAGGAGCAGCTTGTGTCGGTCGCCGCGGCGACGGGTGGCCGGGTTGTTCCGTCTCCCGCCGCGAGCTACGATCGGACCGGGCTGGAATTCTCAGGGACCGATAACTGGGCGCTCTGGCAGTGGCTACTGGCGCTAGCGGTCATTTTGTTTCCGATCGACGTCGCGATCCGTCGTCTCCGGGTCGACCCGATCGACCTGGCGGG